>JBEEJJ010000012.1:0-19474 GCA_041169265.1 Actinomycetota bacterium | reverse complement strand
CTGATCGCGATGGATCTTCAGGCTGCACCGAACTTCTGGCAGGGCACCCTAGATGGGCTTCTGCACATCATCCTCCCTACGGTGGCACTGACCATCGGTTCGTTCGCCGGTTATGTTCGATACACCCGCGGTAACCTCCTCGAGGTATTGAACATGGACTACGTGAGAACTGCTCGCGCAAAGGGTCTGACCGAGCGAACCGTAGTTATGCGTCACTCATTCAGAAACGCCTTGATTCCGCTGACCACGCTTATGGCCTGGGACTTCGCCGGTCTCATCGGTGGTGCAATCATCACCGAGAGCGTATTCGGTTGGATCGGAATGGGAACTTTGTTCCGCCAAGCGATTTTCTCGTTTGACCTAAACCTGATGATGGGCTGTTTCTTGATCACCTCCGCTTTGGCCGTGACCGCGAACCTCGTTTCAGACTTGCTCTACTCGGCCCTTGACCCACGCATTCGCGTAGGAACTGGAGAATAACCATGTTTGGAAAGAAAAAGGATTCGGCCGCTCAGGTTGATTCGACTCAAGAGTCCAACGAAAACGCGATCTCAAACAAAGAGACCGAGGGTCTGAGCCAGGGGCAAATAGTTCGTCGTCGGTTCTTCAGACACCGCGGTGCGATGATCGCTCTATTCACCATCCTGTCGATTGTTATCTTCACTTACAGCGCGTCTGGTTTGCACCTCGGCAACGAAAAGAACCCCATCACGATTCCTGGATGGTGGCACTACAGCATCACCGACATGCCAGAGCTTCGCTACGGTGACGACTGCCCAGATGGTTCCACCGGTTGTCCTACGCTGCAGTTGAACCCATTCGCACCAAACTTTGGTCTGGGTGACCACCCGTTCGGCCAAGATGACATCGGCCGCGACTACTTCGCCCTCGTAATGCGTGGTGCCGAGCAGTCGATCATGGTGATGTTGATTATCGGCATACTCGGCGGCGTCATCGGAACCGTGGTCGGTGCCGTTGCGGGTTACTTCCGCGGACGTATCGACGGCTTCCTAATGCGAGTCGTCGACCTATTCACCACCATCCCAGTCATCTTGATTGGTGCCGTTATCGGATTCAAGGTTGGAAACCTAGGTGTGGTCGTGCTGGCCGTGTTCCTGGGCTTGTTCGGTTGGATAGGTTTGGCGCGTCTGGTTCGAGGTGAGTTCCTAAGCTTGCGAGAACGAGAATTTGTCGATGCCGCCCGCGTCGCCGGAGCAAGTCACGCACGAATCATTTTCAAGCACATCCTGCCAAACGCCGTTGGAATCATCATCGTTTCGGTGACTCTTTCGATGTCAGGTGCGATCCTGCTCGAGACCGGTTTGTCTTACCTTGGCTTCGGTGTCGTGTCGCCAGACGTCTCGCTTGGCTCGCTAATCAGCCAGTACCAAGACTCGTTTGCAACTCGTCCTTGGTTGTTCTGGTGGCCAGGCCTCTTCATCATCTCGATTGCTCTATGCATCAACTTCATCGGTGATGGTTTGCGCGACGCATTTGACCCTCGTCAGCGTCGACGCATCACCAAGAAAGACCGCAGCCAGGCGCAAACCGCTGAGAAGGTTTCGGCCTAACGGCGAGAGGCGATTAGACGTGAATTACCAGGCCGGCAACAAGCAAAGACAGGCTGATTCCAAGCAGAATCAGTCCGAGCTTGTCGTACTTGGCGTGGCGAGTGGCTCCGGTTGTTGCGGTGGCTCGCTCGAAGGCCGCACGACGGCCGCGAGCAACGTGAGCAGCGGCACCGGAGTGGCTGTTGGGCAAATCACCGGGACGAAGGCCGAAGTCTTTGTCGTAGTTGATTCCCTTGACGTCGACGGCGTGCACAGTGCGACGACGGTAACGACCCGGAGCAGGCGCGGCCCAGGCCACGACCTTAGCCTCACCGCTGTAGATCGTAAGTCCGAATCGAGTCTCAATCTCGTCGACCTCCTGCCAACCAAATGTTGCAGTCAAGAAGGGGTTCACGATAGTGATTCCCTCGTCGAAAACCACGACGTGCGGTTTGACGAACAGCAGCCAGCTCAAAGCGGTTACGGACAAGACGGTGCCGACTTGAGCGAGCCAGGTTCCATCTCCATAGAACAGAACTTGAATCAAGAACAGAACATTGATGGCCAAAGCCAGTGCTGCCAAAACGAGGGCACTTCTGGGCCTGAACTTAATTGGATTGGTCACTCGACCATTCTGCCACCGCTTCAACTAGCTACAACCCCTGAAGGAAAGTAGAGATCGTGACTCAAAGCAACGAGCCAATTCTCAAGGTCGAGAACTACAACGTAGAGTTCTGGGTCGACGGCGTCTGGTACCCAGCCGCCATTGACATGAACTACCACGTCATGCCCGGTGAAGTGCTCGCAATCGTTGGAGAGTCGGGTTCGGGCAAGTCTTCCTCGTCCATGGGTCTGATGGGTCTGCTCGCCTCTAACGCCCGCACCTCGGGCAAGGTTTTGGTTAAGGGTGTTGACATGCTTTCGGCTTCAAACCGAACGCTTCGCAGCTACCGAGGCAAAGAGGTTGCCTACATCTTCCAAGAGCCGATGACCGCGCTAAACCCGGTCTATACGATTGGATTCCAGATCGTCGAAACTCTGAAGACTCACTTCGACATCACCACAGCGGCCGCTCGCACTCGCGCGATCGAACTTCTCACTCTGGTTGAGATTCCTAACCCAGAGAAATCGATCGACAAGTACCCACACCAGCTTTCCGGTGGGCAGCGTCAGCGCGCCATGATTGCTCAGTCGCTGGCCTGTGACCCTGCGCTTCTCATCGCAGATGAGCCGACGACCGCACTCGACGTTACGGTTCAAGCCGAAATCATCGACCTGATGCGCAACCTGAAAGACAAGTTGAACTCGGCCGTATTGCTGATCACTCACGACATGGGTGTAGTTGCCGACCTGGCCGACCGCATCCTGGTTATGAAAGACGGTTTTACCGTTGAACAGGGCACTGCAGACCAAATCTTCAACGCGCCACAGCATCCCTATACGCAGTCGCTGCTGGCATCCGTGCCAAAGCTGGGTTCGGTTGCCGCCCGACCAAGTATCGCCGCCGGAAATGCGCCAGTTCTCAGCCTTCGCGACGTGACCATTGAATATCCAAAGCGAGGCCGAGTGCCTGCCTTCACCGCAGCTCAGGGAATCTCGCTGGATATCTACCCTGGTGAGATTCTTGGTCTCGTGGGGGAGTCGGGTTCAGGAAAAACCACCATCGGTCGCGCGTCGATCGGACTTCTGCCTATCAAGGAAGGGTCGATCACAGTTGCGGGCAACGACATCAGCAAGGCCTCGCTCAAAGATCTTCAGAAGATTCGCAAGCACACGGGTATCGTGTTCCAAGACCCTGCCTCGTCGCTCAACCCTCGACTACCTATCGGAGAGAGCATCGGTGAGCCGTTGTTCTTGGCAAAGGTCGCGAAGGGTGACGAACTCAACAAGATGGTTGAAGATTTGCTCGACCGCGTTGAGCTACCGCGTTCGTACCGCAACCGCTACCCCCACGAACTTTCCGGTGGACAGCGCCAGCGTGTAGGTATCGCGCGTGCCCTTGCCTTGAACCCTGACATTCTGATCGCCGATGAGCCTACCTCGGCTCTTGACGTTTCGATTCAGGCTCGATTCCTTGATTTACTTCAAGAAATTCAGGAACAGCTCAAGTTCGCGTGTCTCTTTATCAGCCACGACATCGCCGTGGTCGAAATTCTGGCTCACCGAATCGCCGTGATGCAACACGGTCGACTTGTTGAGGTTGGCGACCGAGACCAGATCTTGCGCAATCCTCAAGACGAATACACCAAGATGCTGCTGTCTGCTGTTCCAGTGCCTGATCCAGCCGAGCAAAAGCAGCGTCGCGAGGCTCGAATGGCCGCCCGCCAGCAATAGACGGGTAACCTTAAATCAGACAATCCACTTGGAGCTGATTTGAAACGCCTTTTTTCTGCCTTACTTGCCTTGCTGTTCGCCGCATCCCTGCTGACGGCATGCACCTCTGGGGCGCGAGTCATTCCGGGCTCGATTGTAAATCTCGGGCAAATCGGAGAGATCAGTTCAATCAACTCTGACATCGCGGGTTCGCTTGGTGGAGAGCGCAACGCTATGGAACTTGCCAACCTCACTTCGGCCAAATTTTACGAAGTTGATCAGGCTGGGCGGCTTCAGCAGAATTTAGACCTTGGCGTGGTGGAGGTTCTTTCGAAGTCGCCACTGACCGTGAAGTATTCGGTAGTTGAGTCTGCCAAGTGGTCAGATGGCACGCCAATCGACGCCGCCGACATGCTACTTTCTTGGGCTGCAGGCGCTGGGCGAGAAAACTTCTATTCCATGAGATCGGGTTCGGGACTGATGTTTGCCGAACCGGTGGGGGAGTCGAAGATAGGTGATCGCTCGATCACCCTCAGATACTCGCAGCCAGTTGCGGACTACGAGACAGCGATCACCTTTCCGGTTGCCGCTCACACCGTAGGTCGCATCGGTGCTGCAAACTTCTCGGTTGATGAAGCGAAGCAGCGCATCCTCGATGCTATTCAAAAAGGTGATGCCACGCTTCTAACTGTTCTTGCCGAGGCATATCGCTCGGGTTTCAATACCTGGCAGGGTATCACCAATGAGAAGCTCTTCGTTTCTTCAGGCCCATACCGGGTAACCAAGTGCGAAGGGGTGCTTGCTCTGCAACTCAGGGCGAACCCCGAGTTCAACCTTGGCCCCGCACCCGTAATTGAAACAGTGAATCTGTCGTACTTTACCGATGCAACTACCGCTGTCGCCGCGTTGGCCGAAGGGTCGATCGACGCAACGACCACTCAGGACTCTGGGCTGGTCACCCTGTCTGACCTGATCAACCTGACCTCGGCAATCACTGACCCCAAGGCAAACGTTTCGGTCAGGGCGAGTTCTAGTGCCGAACAGGTAATTTTTAACTTCCGTGAAGACGGTCGGTTCTCGGGTACTTACCAAAGCGGGGATGAGGCCAAAGCGCTCAAGCTCAGGCAGGCGTTCATGAACATCATCCCTCGTGCCCGCATTGTGGCTGGGCTGAGCGACGCCTACAAAGTTGAGATAGCCGACTCACTCGTTTTTCAATCGGGTTCGCCTTACTACGAGTCTTCGGTTCGTGACAACGGCCTAAGTGAATACCTCTTTCAAGATGTCGAGAAGGCTTCCGAAATGGTTGCCGAGACTGGCATCGAGCTTCCGATGAAAGTCAGAGTCGCGTTCGACATCAACAGCCCTCGTGCTCAAGCCGAGTGGATTTTGCTTAGAGAGCGTGCGGCATCCGCGGGCTTCAAGCTTCGTTCCGTGGGCGGAGATGACCTCGGTGAAACTTTGAGAACGGGTCAGTTCGATGTTTTCATCGGCGCGCAGCCGCTCATTTCACTCGAGGGGCAAAACGTGTTCGCGCTCACCGCTAGCTCGTTTGTTGGTTTTGAGAGCCCAAAGGTCGATGCGTTGCTTGCAGACCTTGCCAAGGCCGAGGACGAGCGCGGCAGGGCCTCGGCGTTGAAGGCGATCGACGCAGAACTTGTGGCAGAAGCCTACGGAATGCCGCTCTATGAGGTGGCTGCGTTGGTTGTTTATTCGGATCGCTTTGCCTCGTTTACGCCCTCGCCTCGCAGCGAAAGCGTTACGTGGGGTTATCAGAACTGGAAACTCCAACCGAACAACTAGCTTCGGCTCTGGGCGAAACCAGATTAGGCCAGTAAACTTGAAGCAACCGAAGTGCCGTCGCCCGGTTTTCAATCCAACGCACAAGACTGAATCAGTTTTTCGCGTGCCATTAAGAGGATGTTCGCTATGACTCTGGTTGCCAGAGAAGACCTTCGCAACGTAGCAATCGTTGCACACGTTGACCACGGTAAGACCACGCTGGTAGACGCCATGTTGCGCCAGACCGGCTCCTTCAGCGACCACGCCGCTGTCGGTGAACGTGTCATGGACTCGGGCGACCTAGAGCGTGAAAAGGGCATCACAATCCTCGCCAAGAACACCGCCATCTCCTATAAGGGCGCCTCGGCCGGCGGCAAGGAAATCACCATCAACGTCATCGACACCCCCGGTCACGCCGACTTCGGTGGCGAAGTAGAACGCGGTCTTTCGATGGTTGACGGTGTGGTTCTCCTCGTCGATGCTTCCGAGGGTCCACTGCCACAAACGCGGTTTGTGCTTCGCAAGGCCCTTGAGTCGAACCTCCCGGTCATCCTCTTGGTAAACAAGACCGACCGTGCCGACGCCCGCATCGACGAGGTTGTCGAAGAGACCCACGACCTTTTGCTCGGTCTCGCCAGCGACATCCACGAGGATGTTCCCGACCTAGACGTCGACTCGATTCTCGATCTGCCAGTTATTTACGCGTCGGGTCGCGCCGGTCGCGCCAGCTTGAACAAGCCTGCCGACGGCACACTGCCCGACAACGAAGACCTCGAGCCACTGTTCGCTTCGATTCTCAAGAACATTCCAGCCCCGAAGTATGACCCAGAAGCTCCTCTTCAGGCTCACGTGACCAACCTTGACGCATCCCCGTTCCTCGGTCGACTAGCCCTGCTCCGCATTTTCAACGGCACTCTTCGCAAGGGCCAGCAGGTTGCTTGGGTTCGCGCCGACGGCACCACTCAGAACGTGAAGGTCACCGAGCTGCTCAAGACCAAGGCGCTAGACCGCTATCCAACCGACGAAGCTGGTCCCGGAGATATCGTGGCTGTCGCCGGTATCGAACAAATCACCATCGGTGAAACCCTTGCCGACCCTAACGACGTTCGTCCCCTGCCGATGATCAAGGTAGATGACCCGGCAATCTCCATGACCATTGGTATCAACACCTCACCTATGGCCGGCCGCGTCAAGGGAGCCAAGGTTACCGCCCGTTTGGTCAAGGACCGCCTCGACAAGGAGCTCGTCGGTAACGTCTCGATCAAGGTGCTGCCGACCGAACGTCCAGATGCTTGGGAGGTTCAGGGACGAGGCGAACTCGCGCTTGCCATCCTCGTCGAGCAGATGCGTCGTGAAGGTTACGAACTGACCGTCGGAAAGCCACAGGTTGTTACCAAGCGAGTCGACGGCAAGGTTCACGAGCCCGTTGAAGACCTGACCATCGATGTGCCAGAAGAGTTCTTAGGTGCGATCACCCAGCTGATGGCTTCTCGCAAGGGTCGCATGAAGAACATGATCAACCACTCGACCGGATGGGTGCGCATGGAGTTCCTCGTTCCGAGCCGTGGCCTCATCGGATTCAGAACCGAGTTCTTGACCACCACCAAGGGAACCGGAATCGCAAACGCAATTTCGGCGGGCTACGAACCTTGGGCAGGTGACATCGTCACCCGCAATAACGGTTCGATGGTTGCCGACCGCGCCGGTGTGGTTACACCGTTTGCGATGATTGGCCTTCAGGAGCGCGGTTCGTTCTTTGTAGAGCCGACCAGCGAGGTTTACGCCGGAATGGTTGTCGGTGAGAACTCTCGCGCCGAAGACATGGAAGTTAACATCACCAAGGAAAAGAAGCTCACCAACATGCGTGCCGCTTCGTCCGATGAGTTCCAGTCGCTGACCCCGCCACGCAAACTTTCGCTCGAAGAGTGTCTTGAGTTTGCCCGCGAGGATGAGTGTGTCGAGGTTACTCCCGAGGCGACGCGCATTCGCAAGGTCGAACTGGATGCGAACATCCGTGCTCGCCAGGCGGCTGCACGCAAGCGTTCTTAATCGGCTTTAGTGGGCTTGCGATAGCGCAAGGCATAAAGCAGAGTCACTGGAATCATATATGTGAACCAGACCAAGGCTTCGAGGTTTGACGGTGTCACGCGGAACGAGATCGTTCCCTTCAGAATGCTGTGCGCGATTCCATCTTTTTCGATGATGCCCGAAACGTCATAAGCGCTAGCCGACAGGATCGGGAATGCTTGTTCTAGGCCTGCAAATAGGCCAATCTCCTGCAGTTCGTGAACCCCGTAGGCCAAGATGCCGGCTGCAACGATGATCAAGAAAGCGCCTGTGTACTTGAAGAATGCGCTTAGGTTGAATTTGAGCACTCCGCGGTAGATCAGATAACCCATTACCGTCGCGACGAGAAGACCGAGAGCTGCACCGAGCAGAGGGTTTGTTTCGTCACCAGTAGCCTTGGTTGCGCTCCACAGAAACACTGCTGTTTCGACACCTTCACGAATCACCGCGAAGAAAGCCACACCGACGAGAGTCACGGTTGATGCTTTGAGCGCTTCGTCAATCTTTCCGCGGAGTTCAGCGCCAAGGCTCTTTGCCTGCGAGGCCATCCAGAAGATCATCCAGGTTACAAAGACAACGGCGACGATCGACATGCTGCCTGCGATTAGCTCGTTTATGCCCTCTGGTGCTTCGGTGACCGCATAAGTCAGTGCGAAACCCACGAGTGCAGAGATTCCGATGGCTGCGCCCACGCCAGTGAACAATTTGCCGAAATCGTTGCGTCGACCGATTTTGACCAGGTATCCGGCAAGAATTCCGACAATAAGTGCAGCTTCGAGGCCTTCACGGAGACCGATCAGAAAGTTAGCCAGCAAGTTTTCAGCCTTTCGAGCTTCGGGGTGGAAGTTAGGGTTCCCTAACCTGCTTCAAGTTTACTTAGGTAACCCTAAGTTGAGCAAGAGTTACGTTTTTAGACGCTCCGAGGCGTGGGCTGGAATATAGTTATCTGTATGTCTAAACCATCATTCAAGCCAAAGCGCCTGCTGCTTGTGCACGCGCATCCGGATGATGAGAGCCTGTTCACCGGACACATCATCGCCAAAGCCGTGGCCGACGGCGCAGACGTGATGGTGCTAACACTGACACGCGGAGAACGCGGACGAATGAAGCTCGAGGAGCTCAAGGGCATCGAGGGCAACTTAGCGGCCGTTGGTGCCTTTAGGGCGTCCGAGTTGAAAAACGCGCTAGCCGCCCTTGGTGTAACCAAGCACAATTTTGCCGGCACTCGCGCCTATCTAGACACCGGGTTTCGAATCAACGCCTTCAGCCGCGCCACGAAGCCCAAGGACGTCGACGAAATGGCGCTCTCGGCCGTGTCTACCGCGGTGATCAGCGAAGACATCTACCAGGTGCTCAAAGAATTCAAGCCTGACGCCCTGCTCACTTACAACCGCAAGGGCGGTTTCGGGCACCCAGACCACAAGCGCGCGAACGAGGCTTCGGCAATGGCTCTGCGCCGCTACGCGAAAGACCACAAAGGTCGTGCACCACAGTTCTGGGTGATCGCCGAGGGTCGTGAGCGCTTCGACGTGCAGGTCGGCAACGAAACTACCGCCGCCATCAAAAAGGCTGCCCTTTCGGCACACGCCTCACAGATCGCTGTTCATGCCGAGACGTACTCGATTGTGTCGGGCAAAGAGATTCGCTATGACCGCCCGGAGCGCATCCGCAAGTCGAGCATCAAGCCTTGGCTCTGGATCAAACCGGTCGCACTCGGCCTATGGGCGTTGCCGCTAGGCGTGCTCATGGCCTTGGCTGGCACACTCCTGCACAATATCAATGCCGCGGATGCTGCGCACACGCCAATCGGACTGCTCGTGGCCCTCGCGCTCACGGGTTCTCTGGCCCTCGCCTTGCGCCTGCTGCGAGAGAGCCGTGGGGCGCTCTACCTGATGGCGCTCACCTTTGCCGCTACCCTCTATTGGATCGCCAAGATCACGCCCGAGGGCGTGGTCACGATTGCCAACAACTCGAATGGTGACTGGTGGGTTTATGGCTCTTTGGCAATTTGTGCGGTCGTGATGATCTTTCCGCAGCTTAGCCCGGGTCGTTGGCGCAAACGCGCTTCGAGCCACCGCTAGATGTTTTAATTGACCCAAGTGTTTGAGAGGATTTTGGCGTGACCTACGTAATCGCTTTGCCCTGTGTCGATGTCAAAGACAAGGCGTGCATCGAAGAGTGCCCTGTCGACTGCATCTATGAGGGCGACCGTATGCTCTACATCCACCCAGACGAGTGTGTCGACTGCGGTGCTTGCGAGCCGGTGTGCCCAGTCGAAGCGATCTATTACGAAGATGACCTTCCGAGCCAGTGGGCCGATTACTACAAGGCAAACGTAGATTTCTTCAACGAAATCGGCTCTCCTGGTGGCGCTGCCAAGGTCGGCAAGATCGACGGCGACCACCCCGTGGTCTCTGCTCTGCCTCCGCAGGGCGAGTAATCCGTGTTTGACCGCCTGCCTGAGTACCCGTGGGGGCAACTCAAGCCGTTCGCTGAGCTGGCGGCACAGCATCCCGGCGGCATCGTCGATCTTTCGGTGGGTTCGCCCGTCGACCCAACCCCTTTCGAAGTTCAGGCGGCCCTAAACGCCGCCTCCAACTCTCCCGGCTATCCGTCTACCGGCGGATCGGCCGAGTTCAAAGAGTCGGTGATTTCTTGGTTTGCTCGTCGCCGACAGGTCGAAGGGCTCACGCCCGACCAGGTCATGCCGAGCATCGGCTCGAAAGAACTCATTTCGTTTCTCCCACTACTTCTGGGCCTAAAGTCGACCGATGCGGTGGTTCAGCCGTCGGTTGCCTACACGGCTTATGTGGTTGGAGCCGCACTCGCCGACTGTGAAATTATCAGCGAGGATGACCCAGACAAGTGGCCCGCAAACACGAAGCTGGTGTGGCTCAACAGCCCGGGAAACCCCGACGGACGCGTACTTTCTGTTGAGGAACTTCGAGCTGCGGTCGCCCGAGCCAGAGAGCTTGGTGCCATCATCGCGAGCGACGAATGCTACGCAGAGCTCGGTTGGGACGAGTGGGAAAACCAACTCATCCCTTCGATTCTCGATCCACGCGTTTGCGACGGCGATCACACGAACCTTCTGGCTCTTTACTCGCTCAGCAAGCAGTCGAACATGGCCGGCCACCGGGCCGCGTTTGCAGTGGGTGATGCAAAACTCGTGAAGTCGCTGGTGAATCTGCGAATGCACGCCGGTTTGAACACCCCGGCACCGGTGCAGCACGCAATCGCAGTTGCGCTGCGTGACCAAGAGCACGTGCGTCACGCAAAGAGCGTTTATCGCGAGCGTCGCACTGTACTGCTCGAGGCTGTTCGCGCCTACGGTTTCGAAGTGAGCGATAGCGAGGCTGGACTTTATCTTTGGGCCACCCTCGGTCAAGACTGCTGGCAAACCGTTGACGAGATGGCCAAGTTGGGCATCCTCGTCGCGCCCGGCACGCTCTACGAGCCTTCGAGCACCCACGTTAGGTTTGCCCTCACTGCCACCGATGAACGCATTGCCGAGGGTGCTCGACGCCTTCACGATGCCATAGGCTTGAAACACCGCTAAACACCAAGGAGCAACGTTGACCGAACAGGTTAATGGCGACAAAGTCACCATCACATACCCAGGCGGTTCCGCCGACTTTCCGATTCTGAAATCGGCCGATGGCGACAGCGCAATCGATCTTTCCAAGCTAAACGCAATCACCGGACTCAACGCGTTTGACCAGGGTTTTGTAAACACCGCGTCTACTCGTTCGGCAATCACTTTTATTAACGGGGATGAGGGTGTGCTGCGTTATCGCGGATACCCGATCAACGAACTCGCCGGCAACCGCTCGTTCCTCGAAGTGGCGTTCCTGCTGATCTATGGAAACCTTCCCGACGAGTCCGAGTTGGCTGCGTTTGACGACCGCATTCGTCGCCACACCCTGATCCACGAAGAGCTCAAGAACCTCTTTCACGCGATGCCTCAGAACGCGCACCCGATGTCGGTCCTGGCGGCAGGTGCATCCGCGCTTTCGACCTTCTATCAGGACTCGCTGAACCCACACGACGCAGCTCAGGTCGAGCTTTCGACCATTCGCCTGCTGGCCAAATTGCCGGTGCTGGCAGCCTATTCCTACAAAAACTCGCTGGGTCAGGCGCTGCTTTACCCAGACAACTCGCTCGGCTTTGTCGAGAACTTCTTGCGTCTCTGCTTCGGCAACATGGCCGAGCCTTACCTGCAAAACCCGGTGGTCACCAAGGCTCTCGACACCCTTTTCGTTTTGCACGCAGACCACGAGCAGAACTGCTCGACCTCGACCGTTCGTTTGGTCGGCTCCAGCCAGGCCAACTTGTTTGCATCGGTATCGGCGGGCGTTTCCGCATTGTTCGGTCCACTGCACGGAGGCGCGAACGAGGCGGTCATCGAGATGCTCACCGCGATTCGCGACTCGGGTGAATCGGTGCAGCGCTACGTTGAGCGTGTTAAGAACAAGGAAGACGGTATCCGTCTGATGGGCTTCGGTCACCGTGTCTACAAGTCGTTCGACCCGCGCGCCAAGATTGTGAAGGCGACCGCCGACCAGGTTCTCGCCGAACTCGGAGTCAGCGACCCGCTACTCGACATCGCCAAAGAGCTCGAGGCTGCCGCTCTCGCCGACGAATACTTCGTCGAGCGCAAGCTGTATCCAAACGTCGACTTCTACACCGGCGTGATCTACAAGGCGATGGGCTTCCCTAGCCGCATGTACACCGTGCTCTTTGCTATCGGTCGCCTGCCAGGTTGGATCGCTCACTGGCGAGAAATGAACCAGGATCCTGCAACTAAGATTGGTCGCCCGCAGCAGCTTTACATCGGCGAAGGCGAGCGCCACGTCTAGTGGGATCTGGCCGTAAGGCTAGTTAGCGGTCAACCAATAGACCACGGTGTCGCCATAACTCTTGGTTTCACCAAACTTGAATGCCGCCGGCCAAGTCGGTTGCTCAGACCTACTCGAACGTTCGACGGCTACCGTTGCACCTGCGGTTAAGCTCGGCGCAAGCGCATCCAACAGGGTTTCAACCTCGGCATTCGAGACATCGTATGGCGGATCGACAAAGACCAGCGAGTATTCACCCCTCGGGGCCGACCCCGCGAACGACTGGCAAGACTTATTGACCACACGGATGCTCGCCTCAACGTCTTCTTTTTCAAGCGACTTTTGCACGTTTTTTAGGTTCGCGACACAGACCGCAGCGGCTTTGCCGTCTCGCTCGACCAGCACAGCACTCTTCGCACCGCGGCTAATCGCTTCGAGCGCGAGAGCACCAGTGCCGGCGTAAAGGTCTAGGACGCTTGCACCTTCGATTAGGTCTCGCGCTTCGAGCATGGCAAAGATGCTTTCCCGAATCCGATCGGAGGTGGGTCGGGTCACCTTTGCGGGTGACGCGAGTTTTATCGAGCCGGCTATGCCGCTGATGATTCGGGTCATGTCTAGCATTGAACCATGCTTTTACCTTCGGAGTCGCTCGTTCGAGTGCTTGGCGACCGCACCGCCAAATCATTCGCACGTCATCTGGGGTTAGAAACAGTTGCCGACCTGCTGCTGCACTACCCGCGTCGCTATTCGAGCCGCGGCGAACTGACTCCGATTTCCGACCTGCCGATCGGCGAGATGGTCAGTATCGTCGCCGACATCGTGGATGTGCGCGAGAGGCACATGACTGGCAAAAAGGGCAGCATTCTCGAGGTTCGCATCACCGACGGAAACGGTGTGCTTTCGTTGACCTTTTTCAACCAGGCCTGGCGTCAGAAAGATCTCAAGCCGGGTTCGCGCGGGCTCTTTGCCGGCAAGATCGGCGCGTATCAGGGAAAACTCCAGCTCACACATCCCGATTATGAACTCTTTCCAGAAGAGATTTCCGACGAGGCCGCCAAGGCTTGGGCAGATCTTCCGATTCCTATTTATCCGGCCTCATCGACTGTGACCACCTGGATGATTCAGCGCGCGATGGGGGTGGTGCTCGATACACTCGCTGTCATCGAGGATGAGCTTCCGGGCGATCTCGTGAAGAGCGAGGGTTTGCTGGGGCTCACCGAAGCATTGCAGCTCATTCACCGCCCGAAACAGCAGCGAGACTGGCAGTTGGCTCGAGACACTCTAAGATTCCACGAGGCGTTCATGCTCCAGGCCACCTTGATCGGGCGCAAGCTCGCGGCAGAGCAATCTAGTGCCACGGCTCGCGTGGCGAAGACAGACGGACTCGTGTCGACCTTCGACGCCAACCTTCCGTTCAAGCTGACCGCTGGACAGGTTGCTGTTGGGCAGCAGATTGACAGTGATCTGGCGCAGTCGCATCCCATGAATCGACTGCTTCAGGGCGAAGTCGGTTCGGGCAAGACTCTGGTGGCACTGCGGGCGATGTTGACCGTTGCCGACTCGGATGGGCAGGCAGCGCTTCTGGCACCTACCGATGTTCTGGCCTCGCAACACTTTGCCTCGATTGCCAAGACGCTCGGGCCCGAACTTTCGAAGCAAGTCGGTCTCACGCTGCTCACCGGCCAGCTTCCGGCGGCCGAAAAGAAACGAGCCCTTCTTCAGATCGTTAGCGGAAAAGCTCAGCTGGTGGTCGGCACGCATGCCCTGATTGCCGACCGCGTCGAGTTTCTAGACCTAGCGCTCATCGTGGTCGATGAGCAACATCGATTCGGAGTCGAACAACGCGAAGCGCTTCGGCTAAAGGGCAAGCTGCCGCCGCACGTTTTGACTATGACGGCAACACCCATCCCACGCACACTGGCCGTGACCGTTTTCGGCGATCTCGATGTTTCGACCCTAAGCGAGTTGCCAGCGGGGCGCAAGGAGATTCAGAGCCACGTGGTGCAACTCACGCAGCCGAACCTAGTGGCGCGCGTTTGGAGTCGAGTTGCTGAGGAGGTTGCCGCAGGGCGCCAGGCATTTGTGGTGTGCCCACGCATCGAAGAGAGCGACACCGGTGCCGAGTTTGTTGAGGCCGGTGGTTCGCTAGACGAGGATGCGCTGATCGAGTCTGAGACTGACATCAAGCCAAAGCGACCACTGGCCGCTGCGACAACGGTTGCCGATGCACTCAAGGAAAACCCCGCCCTGAAGGGCGTGCGGATTGGACTGATGCACGGCCGCATGCCCAACGACGAAAAAACCGCCGCCATGGATGCCTTTGCTAGGGGCGAGATCGACGTCTTAGTGAGCACAACCGTGATCGAGGTCGGTGTCGATGTTCCCAACGCCACGGTCATGGTGATTCTCGATGCGGAGAGATTCGGCGTCAGCCAGTTGCACCAACTGCGAGGACGCGTTGGTCGAGGAGGATTGCCAGGCCTCTGCCTGCTGCTCACCGGTGCCGAACTTGGCTCAACCTCGCTCGAGCGCGTTCAGGCCGTTGCTGGAACTCTAGACGGGTTTAGGCTCAGCGAGCTCGATCTCGAACTTCGCCGCGAAGGTGATGTGCTGGGGGCTACCCAGTCCGGAGGGCGTTCATCGCTTCGCCTTCTGAGAGTGGTTCAAGATGCCGACTTGATCATGCACGTGCGTGATGTGGTGGCGAAACTCTATGAGAACGACCCTGCTCTGACTCAACACCAGACTCTCGCGCGTGCGATTGCCGCACAGGATGAAGCTCGTCAGGACTACTTAGCCAAGTCATAGGTGCGACCTCTGTGCTGGTGGTGTTGCTAAGGGGTCGGGTAACCTAGACACATGACCTCCCACGCCATCTACGCTGGCACGTTTGACCCGTTCACGATCGGTCACCTCGAAATCGCAACCCGAGCCTCGAAGCAGTTCGACAAGCTCACTATCGTGGTCGTCGAGAACACTCAAAAACAAAGCCTGCTGACCCTCGAGGCGCGGTTGAAAGCGATTCGCGAAACCTTTGCATCGCCTCCTTCGATCGAGGTTCGGGCCCTCGAGTCCGGGCTTCTGATCGAGTTGGCGAAGTCACTCGGAGCGACCGCTCTGGTTCGCGGCGTGAGAAGCGTGACCGACTTCGAGTATGAGGTGCCGATGGCACACATCAACCGTGAGCTCAGTGGCATCGAAACCCTGATGCTGCCGGCTGCCCCGGCTGTTTCGCACATTTCGTCGTCACTCGTCCGTCAGGTTTGGCAAGCTGGCGGAAACGTATCCGCCTATCTCCCGCCGGCGTCGCTCGCTGCCCTTGAGTCTGGAGTCAAGAATGTCTAACGAACTCACCATTTCGGTGCACGACCTAATGCACAAGCCCGGCCAAATGCGCGAAAAGGCGCTCGAAGTGGCCGTTGAAGAGCGCATGGGCAACTATGCGGTCGGAATCGAACCGGGAGAAAAGCTCGAGATCGACATCCGTTTGGAATCGGTTCACGAAGGAATTCTCGCCACCGGAGACGTTTTTGCCACGGCAACGGGGGAGTGCAGTCGCTGCCTCGATCCGATTGAAACCGCGGTTGAGGTGGATTTTCAAGAACTTTTCGCCTATTCTGGAACGAGCGAAGATGACTTCGTGGTCGTAGACGAGCAAATCGACATCGATCAGGTCATCAGAGACGCGGTAGTTCTGTCTCTTCCGTTCCAACCCGTATGCGATGCAAACTGTGATGGTTTGTGCCCGACGTGTGGCGCGAAATACAAGGATGACCCGCAACACACTCACGAAGCCGCAATCGATCCGCGGTGGAATGGGTTGAAGAGCCTGAAGGAAGATTAGACATGCCAGTACCAAAGAGACGCCTATCGCGCAGCCGCACTCACGCACGCCGTTCGCAGTGGAAGGCCGCCGAAATGACTCTGGTCAAGACCGTCGTCAACGGCAAGACCGTTTACAGCCTGCCTCACCGCGCCAAGGTAGTTGAGGACTCGGCCGGCAACGCCCAGTTCCTCGAATACAAGGGTCGCAAGGTCGCAGACGCCTAAGACTTTCGGTCATGCGACTCGAAGTTCTATCCGAGCGCCTCGGCGTAACCATCGGTGACCAACTACTGAGTCAAGCACTGACCCACCGCTCGTATTCTTATGAGCACAACAACCAACCCAACAACGAACGCCTGGAGTTTTTAGGCGACTCGGTGTTGGGTTTCGTTGTTACTACGCACCTTTTCGCCCGGTTTTCCGAGCTCGACGAAGGTGAGCTGACCAAACTCAAAAACGCGATAGTTTCGGCCAAGGCTCTGGCCGAAGTCGCGTCGACTCTCGGGCTCGGCGAGTTCATTCTTCTCGGACGAGGAGAAGAGCAAACCGGTGGTCGCACCAAGATCAACCTGCTCGCCGACACCTTTGAGGCCGTGCTTGGTGCGGTCTATGTCGAAGCGGGACTGGCTGCCGCTACGGCCATGGTCGAACGACTTGTGATCCCGCAACTCGACGATCACCAGAGCCTTCTCGACAACAGCGACCCCAAGACCAAGCTCCAGGAAATGGCTCAGTTGCGCGGCATCCCAGCCCCGGTGTATTCGGTTCGATTCGAAGGCCCAGATCATGATCGCACCTTCTTCGCGACCGTTGAGGTCGGGGGAGTGACGGTTCAGGGAGTCGCTAGAAGTCGCAAGAATGCCGAGTCAGAGGGCGCGATTGCCGCCATCGAAGCGCTCGGAGGCAAGTAGTGCCAGAACTACCCGAGGTTGAGACAGTTCGTCTCGGTCTGGCTCAATACCTAACCGGCAGCACCATCCGCGCTGTTGAGATTCTCGATGAACGCAGCTTGAAGCGCCACCTGCCCGGCCCCAAGGACTTCGTCAAAACCCTTGCCAACGCCGAAGTTCTTGCCGTTGTTCGTCGTGGCAAGTTCCTTTGGCTGCCGCTTCGCTTCGAAGGCGGGGATGCGGTTAGTCACGCACTCGTCGGGCACCTTGGCATGAGCGGACAGATGTTGATTCGCGATCGCGGCGCAGAGCCAGACAAACTCGCTCGAGTGATTCTCTATGTCGAATCCAACGCTAGCGAGCAGCTCGAGTTTAGATTCGTCGACCAGCGCATCTTCGGGTCGCTTCAGATCGACGACCTCGTCGAAACCAGGGATGGTGGTCCCGGTGGATTTAGTGCTGGAGTCGCCGAGGGGCAACCTTGGCAAAACTTGATTCCCGCATCCGCGGCGCACATCGCAAGAGACCCGCTAGACGAGAACTTTGATGTGGCATCGGTGTCGGCTCGAATCGCCTCCAAGAACTCTGGCATCAAGCGCGTCTTGCTCGATCAGGGTGTGCTTAGCGGAATCGGAAACATCTATGCCGACGAAGCGCTCTGGCAAGCCAAGCTTCACTACGACACCCCTGGTTTTGCGCTCTCGAAGCGAAAAATCGCTGAGCTAATCGAGATTTCCAAGGGCATTCTAGAGCGAGCGGTTGCCGCCGGCGGCACCAGTTTTGACGAGCAATACAAAAACGTGAACGGCGAATCGGGCTATTTCGAAGTGTCACTCAATGCCTACGGCCAAACGGGAAAGCCATGCAACCGGTGCGGGGCTGAAATCAGGCGCGAAAACTGGATGAACCGCGGGTCACATTTCTGCCCGAAGTGCCAGAAACTTAGGCACTAATCGGGTAATTTTGGGTGACGGCATTTCGCCGTCTTCAAAGACTCAATAGGTGCGTGAAGCTTGTATCTCAAAAGCCTGACTCTCAAGGGCTTCAAGTCGTTTGCGCAGCCAACCACATTCAACTTCGAACCCGGTGTCACCGCCGTCGTCGGACCAAACGGTTCCGGCAAATCCAACGTAGTTGACGCGCTGGCCTGGGTCATGGGTGAGCAAGGCGCTAAGACCCTTCGCGGCGGCAAGATGGAAGACGTTATCTTCGCTGGCACCAGCACCAAAGGACCACTCGGTCGTGCCGAGGTTTTGCTAACCATCGATAACTCGGATGGTGCGCTCCCGATCGACTACAGCGAAGTAACCATCAGCCGAACGCTGTTTCGCAACGGCGGCAGTGAATACGCCATCAACGGTGAGGCCTGTCGACTTCTCGATGTACAGGAACTTCTCAGCGACTCCGGACTTGGACGCGAGATGCACGTCATCGTGGGGCAAGGGCAACTCGACAGCATCCTCAAGGCGACACCTGAGGAGCGCCGTGGGTTCGTCGAAGAGGCTGCCGGAATTCTCAAGCACCGTCGTCGCAAAGAAAAGACCCAACGCAAGCTCGAGGCAATGCAGGCAAACCTCACCCGCCTGAACGACCTTGCCGGCGAAGTTCGTCGTCAGCTGAAGCCGCTCGGCCAGCAAGCCGAGGTTGCGAGGCAGGCCGCGGGCATCGCATCCGTGGTTCGTGATGCCAAGGCACGCTTGCTCGCCGACGATGTTGCTCAACTCATCGCAGCACTTGAGCAGACCGCAAAGAGCGAGGCCGACCGCAAGGCGGAGCGCAACATCCTGCAAGAGCTTCTCGAAGAGAACACGGCTCGTCTTTCTGAACTCGAGCGTGCTCAAGTTTCGCCAGCTCTCGACCAGGCAAGAACCCACGTCTACGAACTCGACTCGATTGCCGAACGTCTGCGGTCACTTCTATCGATGGCCAACCAGCGCGTCGCGCTGCTCGGTGCGCAATCCCAGGCACTCGGCGCTCAGGCGGATCCTGCTCAATTGGCTGCTGATTCAGAGGCCGCCGAAAACGAGGCAATCAGGCTCGAAGGTCTCGTAGAGCAACTTCGCGAGGCGCTTGCCGCCTGCGAGGCAGAGCGAAACGTTGCACGAGACGCGCTAGAGACCTTTGACAACCAGGCTGCCGAGCAGTCGGCATTGATTTCGCAGTTCGACCTTGAGAAGGCCAGGCTCGAGAGCAACAAGGCGATGGCGCA
>JBEEJJ010000011.1:0-21754 GCA_041169265.1 Actinomycetota bacterium | reverse complement strand
AGCTCAGTGGATAGAGCAGAGGTTTCCTAAACCTTGTGTCGTAGGTTCGATTCCTATCGGGGCCACAAAAAAGCGGGTGTCACCTTGGGTGACACCCGCATAACTTTTTGCGAGTTACTAAGCGACGCGAACGCCCTGCTTCTCGGCGAACGCCTGGTCGGTCTGGGTCAAGTAAATGATGCCCTCGACCAACGCGATGAGCGCTGGCACGTAGGTCCAGCAGAGAAGTAGGTAGACAACGCCAATTCCGGCCTTGCCCAGGTAGAACTTGTGAATGCCAAGACCGCCGAGCAGAAGTGCGAGTACACCTGCGGTTACACGCGACTTAGGTGCAGCATAAGGGTTTCCCTGAGGCTGACCTGGGGCCGCGGCTGCCTGCTGCGAAGCTACTGGGTGACCACACTGGGGGCAAGCGGCGGCCATTGGGCTAACTGCGTTGCCGCAGTGACTGCAGAAGTTTCCTGCCATTTATTTCTCCTATTCGGGTTGGAACGGAGAATCCCCCATTCATTTCAAAACATTAGCGGCAAAAAGATACACATTGGTCGATAACGGGCACAGTTACCCAATCGATATCTGTCTCGAGATCTGAGCTAGGCAGCCTGTGGCAAAGTCAGAAACTCGTTCCACTCCGGTTCAAACCGCTCGGCACCCCGCACCGTCCAGGCGAGCCCTTGGGGCATCCTCGGTTGATTGCGTAGCTCCCAGCCAAGTTCCGAGAGCGTCTTGTCACTCTTGGTGTTGTTGCACTTGAGGCAGCAAGCGACCAAGTTTTCCCAGGTATCTTTTCCGCCACGGGACTTAGGTTGAACATGATCGATGGTGTTGGCGGCTTTCTGGCAATAGACGCAGCGATAACCGTCTCGTCGTAAGACGCCCCTGCGCGATACCGGCACCGTTCGACTGCTCGGCACGCGCACATAGCGCTGCAACAAGATCACCGATGGCAGGGCATATTCCTCGGATGCGCTGTGCACAAGCTTCTCGCCCGAACCTGCCAGCACCGTGGCCTTTTGATTGAGCACCAAGATTAGGGCTCGTTTGAATGACACAACCGCGAGCGGTTCGTAACCTGCATTTAGCACCAGTGTGCGCATTGCTGTTCCTTTCGAAATCACCCAGACGGCTTCCGGGTTTTCGGGTAGGTGCAGATCTTCCAAACAAAAAACGCGCCACCAAACATGGTGACGCGCTAACTTGCTCCTTGGCAGGACTGATGGGGATGACGCATCCGATAGACATGCTTGGCGGGCAAACTAAACAATGACATCATCTCCTCCCTTCAAGTGGTCGAGGTGCACTTGCAGTCAGATTAGAACTGTCTCGGCAAAAAGTTCGCAACGAAACGCCGAACAAGAGGTGTCGATTCGGTTGCAGTCTTCAATCGCTGCAAATAATCGGATGCTGCGCAGAAACTAACCGTCGATGCCGAGGCGCACAAAGAAGATGTTGCTCGTGTAAATCGTGGCCAGCTTCACGCGGTCTCCCGGACGTGGAGCGTGATAGAAGTTTCCGTTTCCGGCATAGATGCCGTCGTGACTCAGGTCGTTGAACACGACGAGGTCGCCAGGCAGGGCATCCTCGGGTTTGATGATCTTGCCCATACGTGCCTGACCGTGAACCGAGTGAGGCAGCGCGATTCCAAACTGGGCAAACACATATGCAACATAGCCCGAACAGTCGAACGCCGCAGGGCTGTCGCCACCGAACACGTAGGGCACGCCAACATACTTGTTGGCCACCTTCATGACCTGCGCGGTGTCGTACTTGGGATATGGCGGATTGAGCAAAAAGTCGGCTGCGGTCGGACCGGTCCAGCCGCGGGCGGCGGCCAGGGTCTGCTGGCGAAGAAGCTCGTTGGCACTGATGGTCTTGTAGGTCGAACGCGAGTACTTCTCCGAGTTCACCGCGACCACGGTGAGGTTCTGAGTGTCTGGGTTGCTAGCTACTTGAGCCGCGTCGGTTGTGATCAAACGAGTCATGGCGGCAAGGTCAGGGCTCATCGCGTAAGCGGGCAGAGCGGCGGTGGCCAGCAACCCGGCGGCGACAGACATGGTTGCAAAATTCTTGAACGGGCGGATGCGCTGCGAACGGGTTTGTGCGATTGCCGGAACAACGGCGCCGTTTATGCGTTGGGCCTCTGCATCGGCTTGAATCATCGTGGCCTGGGCAGCACGAGCGATCTTGCGCTCCTCCTTGCGAGCAAGGCGAGCGGCTTTCGCTTGTTGCGATTGCTCGACCGAGGTTCGACTGCGCAGTTCAAACTGCTCGAAGAAGTTAATCTTCACGTCGGCACGGCGGCGACCACTGGGCTTTTGGGCCAAGGCAAACCTCCAGGTTTCGGTGAAATCACCCTGCATCGATACTTTTGGTGCTCCGAACTGCAGAAGTTGAAACTATTCGGAACCGGTCTCCACCCAGGTTTGTGAGCGGCGACTTCTAAAGTTTACCCGATAGTTAGATTTAGGCCTCGACAAAGATGTGAGCCGCGAGGTCGTGATCAACGGCGACCCCCTCGTCTCTGCCATCGAGGCAAATCAGGATGCGTCCCTCTTGGTGATTTGCATGAATCACAGCGCCGGGCACTAGCCCTGCATCCCGCATTTCAGCAAGGAATTCCGGATCGATCTGGATCGGCTCGGCAATTCGACGAAGCACGAGAGACGCAGCCGAACCCGTGGCTAGGAGTTTGCTGGGAAGTGACGCGACACCATCGGAGAATGCGGGATTCGCTTTATAACCGAGCTCATCTAGTCCCGGAATTGGGTTGCCGTAGGGCGAAAGTTCCGGTGTGGAAATTAGCGAAAGGATCTTGCGTTCGACCTGCTCGCTCATCACGTGCTCCCAGCGACAAGCCTCATCGTGCAAGAACTCCCACTCGAGTCCGATGACGTCGGCCAGCAGGCGTTCGGCAAGTCGATGCTTGCGCATCACCCGAGTGGCCTCCAGACGCCCCGCCTTGGTGAGCTCGAGATGACGATCGTCGCTAACCACAACAAGTCCGTCGCGAGACATACGGTTAACGGTTTCCGACACCGTAGGCCCAGACTGTCCAAGTCGCTCGCTGATTCGGGCCCGAAGCGCAACCTGACCCTCCTCCTCGAGTTCGAGAATCGTACGAAGATACATTTCGGTGGTATCGATTAGGTCGGTCATGGTCACCTCCAGCGGTTGTCTTTCCCTATTATCGCCGAGCCCGCTTTCATTTTCGGCTCGGTAAACTTGTTCAATGCCAGAAATCCAGATTCCAGCCAATTTGCTTCCCGTCGACGGCCGTTTCGGTTGCGGACCTTCGCGCGTGCGACAGGCGCAACTCGACGCCTTCGCAGTCGAAGGCGCAAAGCTGATGGGCACCTCGCACAGACAAGCACCGGTCAAAAATCTGGTGAACCGAGTCCAGAGTGGTCTAATGCACCTGTTCCACAACCCGTCCGGCTATGAAATCGTTCTGGGCAACGGTGGCTCAACCGCATTCTGGGATGCCGCAGCGTTCTCACTCGTAGAGCGCAAGGCGCAGAACCTGGTGCACGGCGAGTTCGGTGCAAAGTTTGCCACCGCACTGACTAACCCTTGGCTCGAAGCGCCGACGGTTGTGAACGGCGCTCCAGGTTCACGAGTCGATCTCATCGCCGAGGCAGGCGTAGATTCCTATGCTTATGCGCAGAACGAAACCTCCACGGGTGTAGTCACCCCGGTCAAGCGAGTGGCCGGTGCCGATGCGGGAGCTCTTCACTTCACCGACGCCACGTCCGCAGCAGGCGGAATCGACTTCGACCCGCTAGAAACCGACGTCTATTACTTCGCGCCTCAGAAAAACTTCGCCTCCGATGGCGGACTCTGGTTTGCATTGATGTCACCAGCCGCCGTCGAACGTGCCGAACGCATCGCTGCAAGCGATCGATACATCCCAGAGTTCTTGAGCGTGAAAACCGCTATCGACAATTCGCGATTGAACCAGACTCTCAACACTCCAGCGATCGCAACACTGTTCTTGCTAGCCGAGCAGGTGGATTGGCTGAACCAGAACGGTGGACTCGGTTGGGCCCACGAGCGAACCCTTGCGACTTCGAGTCACCTATACGACTGGGCCGAAGCCTCGAGCTTCGCGACACCTTTTGTCGCTAATCCAGACCACCGTTCACAGGTTGTGGTGACCATCGACTTCAACGAATCGGTTGATGCCGCATCCGTGGCCAAGGTTTTGCGAGCGAATGGAATCGTCGACGTTGAGCCATACCGCAAGCTGGGTCGCAACCAGTTGCGCGTCGCCACATTTGCTGCGACCGACCTGGCAGAAGTGCAGCAACTAACCGCATCGATCGACTACGTGGTTGCCGAGTTAGCCTAGCCATGAAACTGATCGTCAAAGAGGATGAGCGCAAACCCGACCCCGAGCCGGTCAAGGTGAACGCACGCCTTGCGGTAATCGTGGGCCTTGTGGCTTGGACCCTAGTTTTTGCGGTTTTTGTCGTTTTTCCGGCGACGGTTCCGGCGGCCAAACCTTGGTGGCCTTGGACCTGCGTCGTCGGCATCCTGCTCGGCATCTATGCCCTCTTCAGAGTCCGCAAGGACTGAAGACTCTTCGTCTTCTAGCGAAGGTTCGTCGTCTTCTTCGATTACCTCGAAGTCGGCATCTACGGCAGAACCTTCTGAATCACCATCTTGATCGCCTTCATTGAGGTCTTCTTCAAGTTCTTCGTCTGCATCGTCCGCTTCGGCTGCATCGAGCGCAGCCTGAGCCTCAAGCTCAGCCTGAAGTGCTCTCCAGTCGGCTAGCCTCTCGGCCCAGGGAACCCAGGCAGGCGCGAGCAGGGCTTCTTCACCCGGCAAGAGCAAAACTTCGCTCACCGTTGGCTCTTGCTTGGTCGGAGCGAACAGGGTCACCGACCAACGCCAACCGGCGTAACCCTTGAGCTTGGCGCTGAACAAATAGGTGAAAGTCGAATCGCCCTCGTCGATGGTTTCGATATATTCACCGACAGATTTGGAATCGGCAGCGCCAATAGCGGCCGACTTTGCCAAGTCGACCAGGTCTGGTGAAGTGCGCTTAGTCATCCAGTTCGTCGGCAACCTTGCGGAGCAAAGCCGCGATCTTTGCAGCGTGACCAGGTTCTGGTTGCTTGCCACGGTTTAGGCCGGCTCCGAGGTTGTCTAGAAGTCGAATCAAGTCTTGAACAATAACAGCCATTTCGTCGGCTGGTTTGCGCGAGCGACGGGCTAGGCTTACGGGAGCTTCGAGAATGCGAACGGACGTTGCCTGCGCACCTCGCTTGCCATCAAACAGGCTGAACTCCACTCGCGTGCCCGGACGAACCGACAGGGTTCCGGTTGGTAGCGCGCTGACGTGCAAATAGACTTCGGCGCCTTCATCGGACGCGATGAAGCCGAATCCCTTCGCCTCGTCATAGAACTTCACTTTGCCAGTTGGCATGACTACCTCTTTCAAATAACCAGCCACTAGTTTACCTGTCGGCACTGACAGCGCTGCGGGTATCCTAGAAGGATGGCTAAAACAAAGAAATCCGCTGCGGCTCCGGTTCCTAGGCTAGAAAGCGTGCTCGCCTACATGGCGGTTGGCGTTATCGCATTTTCGATTTTGATCATCGGAGTTCTCTTGGTTGCCTACGCAACCGGAGTCACTACACTGCCGACTCTGCTGCCACTTCTTCCATTCATCGGCCTGCCAATCGGCATGTTGCTCATCATCGCGCTAGTGATTGTCGGCGTGATTCGCCGAAGCAAAGAAGCGAACAACCCCAAGTGAGCGATGTTCTCGGGCTAGCTCAGAGCTTGAGAAAGCTCAGCGACCAGCAACTCGTCGACTTGTGTCGTCGTTGCTTGGTGCAGCCCGCTCATCTAAAAGACTTTTTTGACCTTGCCGAGCAGATTCTGAGCCCCCGCTCGGTTTCGGCCTGGCTCGCCAGCCAAAACGGTTCAAGCCTCAAGGCATTGACTGCTGCGAACACACATTCGTTGTCGCACGACCCGCTCTTCGATGTGCTCTCTAAACGTCTTGCGGGCGATCCGAAGAGCTTAGGCGAAGAGTTTGGCCGAATTTCAAAGTGGTTGAGCCAGGGATCGTTGCACTCGGTAACACAGCCAGGGTTCCGCCAAGAGGCGGGCGATGCATCTGCAGGGCTTGATGACTACGCTGCCAAGGATGCGGGCATCCGCGGTTTCCTGGCGATTCAGGCAATGACAGAGTTCGTCTATGAACTCGAACACAAATTTCTATCCGAGGTGGGCAAGGCCGGTTTAGCCCTGCCAGATGTGAAGCGCTTTGCACTGCTGCTGGGTGTCGAACGCGAGCAGGTGCGCGAACTGTGGGAACTGGCACACTCCAATAATCTCGTCGCGGTTCAAGACTCGCGCTGGGTGTTGGGGGGCATGGCGGGCGCTTGGCTAGAAGCCGACGTGATCAAACGGTGGAAGTATGCGGTGGAATCCTGGCTGAAGCTTCTAGGGCAATCCTCGGGCAAAGAACTCGGTCTTGAGTTAGCTCCAGCCGACAGCCGAACCTTTGCTCAGCTTCTTGCCGATGTATATCCCCTTGCTGATGTCTCGCCAGGCTCGCGAGGCGCAAAACTTGCTGCGCATGCAGAGTTGCTCGGCCTGACATCCAAGGGCGCTATGCAGCCTTGGTTTAACGACGTGATCGAAGGGAGCCTTGAGTCAGCGACCGGTTTGGTCAGACAGTACTTTCCCGCGCATCAGCCAAGGGTGATCCTGCAAGCGGATCTCTCGGTTGTCGCTCCTGGCCCGCTCGATGAGAGAGTCGAACTTGAACTTCGGGAGTTCGTTGAAGCCGACTCGGTCGGATTAGCATCGCATTTTCGAATCAGCGCTTTAAGCATCAGCTATGCGCTCGAACGGGGACACTCGGTTGCCGACATACGGGACTCACTGCTTCGAATCTCTGGGCAGGTTCTGCCTCAACCGGTCGACTACTTATTGAATGATGTGTCAAAGCGCTTTGGTCGAATCAAGGTAGTAGCCGACGAAAGCACTGGAGGGTGCTTCATCCGGGTAAATGAACCAACGTTAGCCATCGAGCTCGTCAACGACCTCCGACACCGAATCATCGCACTGCGGCAACTCGAACCCGAACTTCTGTTTTCGAAGTATTCCGTGGATGTGGTTTATTTCACCCTTCGAGATTTTGGGCATCTCGCGGTTCGTGCCACCGATAAAGGCCAAGTCATAGCACCGGTTAAACTCAGCCAGCGCGTTGGCACCACACCAAAGCCTGACGCCATCGAAACAATGGTCGAACGTTTGCGAGGTTCTGAACAGAAGGCTGCAGAGGGTGATGACGAATCGAAACTTCGTCAACTTCAACTTGCGATAAAGAACAAGGCATCCGTCCGCGTGATCTATAGCGGCAAGGATGCGGTGCAATACGAGTTCCTGCTTGAACCGGTTGGCGTCGCAAACGGTCGGCTTCGAGCCCGAGACCGCAAAGCCGACATCGAGCGCACTTTGCCTCTGGCCAACATCGTCAGCCTTGAGCTGGCCTGACTAAAAAAAATGTCGACGAGAAGAATAGGCTAAAAGGATGACTGGCCCGCTGATTGTTCAGAGCGACAAAACCGCCCTGCTCGAGGTAGCACACCCAGATGCCCAGGATGCTCGCCACGACCTTGCGGTCTTCGCCGAACTCGAACGAGCACCCGAACATATCCACACCTATCGCATCACCAAGCTCGGGCTCTGGAATGCTCGGGCTGCTGGCCATGACGCTGCTTTCGTGCTTGGCGTTCTCGACCGCTATGCCAAGTTTGCAGTGCCGACTTCGGTGCGGGCCGACATCGAGCAAACCATGGACCGGTATGGTCGCTTGGTGATTCGTCGTGGCGATGATGGGTTGCTCGAGCTATCTAGCGACTCCCCCGCGATTCTGCTTGAGGCTGCGCGCCACAGAAAAATGGCCGACCTTCTCGGCGGTCGATTGAGCGACACCGCATTCCGAATCCAAGATTGGGCTCGCGGCGCTGTGAAGCAAGAGCTTCTAAAACTCGGCTGGCCCGCGGAAGATCTGGCTGGCTACGCCGAGGGAACTCCTCATGAAATCTCGCTCAACGAATCGGGCTGGAACATCCGCGACTATCAAAAGACCGCCGTTGACAAGTTTTGGCAGGGTGGTTCAGGCGTGGTTGTGCTCCCGTGTGGCGCGGGCAAGACAATCGTCGGTGCCGCCGCCATGACCGTTGCAAAGACCAACACGCTCATTCTGGTCACTAACACGGTTTCGGCTAGGCAGTGGAAGGCAGAACTGCTTAAACGCACCAGTCTGACCGAAGAAGAGATCGGCGAATACTCGGGGTCGATCAAAGAAGTTCGCCCGGTGACCATCGCCACTTATCAAATCTTGACCACCAAGCGAAAGAGCGAGTATGCCCACCTCGCGCTTCTAGATGCAAACGACTGGGGGCTTATCGTCTACGACGAGGTTCACCTGTTGCCCGCCCCGATCTTCAAGATGACCGCGGATCTTCAAGCACGGCGCCGACTCGGGCTGACCGCAACACTCGTTCGTGAAGACGGAAAAGAGGGTGACGTGTTCTCGCTTATCGGCCCAAAACGCTTCGATGCCCCTTGGAAAGAAATCGAAGCCCAGGGCTACATCGCACCGGCAGCTTGTTTCGAAGTTCGTGTCGACCTTGGCGATACCGAGCGACTCGACTACGCGATGTCGAGCCAAGACGAACGCTATCGCCTGGCTGCCACTAGCCCCGTGAAGATTCCGGTCATGAAAAAACTTCTCGACCGGCACGAAGGTGAGCCGACTCTGATCATCGGTCAATATCTAGATCAGATCTACACGGTGGCGGATGCATTGGGTGTTCCCTTCATCACAGGTGAGACCCCCGTGGACGAGCGCGAGCGGTTGTTCGACCTGTTCCGCACTGGTGCTTTGAACACACTCGTGGTGTCAAAGGTCGCAAACTTTTCGATCGACCTGCCCGAGGCATCCGTCGCTATTCAAATTTCTGGGTCTTACGGCTCGAGGCAAGAAGAGGCACAGCGTCTCGGTCGACTACTTCGCCCCAAGCAAGACGGCCGCAAGGCCTCGTTTTATACGATCATCGCTCGCGACACCGTGGACCAAGACTTTGCCCAAAACCGCCAGCGTTTCTTGGCCGAGCAAGGCTACAGCTACGAGATTCTCGACGACGACCAGATTTAGTTCGAGCTCTCACACCCAAACAACTCCCTGCCGGCGCTAAGGTAGTTCTCAGCGAACTCCCAGAAACAACACGGATGCTGTGTCTATGGCTAGCGAACCAATCAAAGTACTCGTCGTAGACGACGAGCCAAACATCAGAGATCTTCTCAGCACCAGCCTGAAATTCAACGGCTACTCGGTTTATGCAGTTGGCAACGGAAACGATGCCGTGGTCGCTGCCGAAAAGGGCCATCCAGACATCATCCTGCTCGACGTAATGCTGCCCGACATGAGCGGATTCGCCGTCACAAAGAAACTTCGATCGATGAACATCGACGTGCCGGTGCTGTTCCTAACCGCCCGCGATGAGACGGCCGACAAGGTCACCGGTCTCACCGTCGGTGGAGATGACTACCTCACCAAACCTTTCAGCCTCGACGAAGTTATTGCGCGCATCCAAGCAATCTTGCGACGCACTCAAAAAGTCGATGTCGAAGAGAGCGTTCTCGCGGTTGGCGAAATCACCATGAACGAGGATGCTCACGAAGTGTTCGTGAATGGCGAGATGGTTGAGTTCTCACCGACCGAATACAAGTTGCTCAGATTCTTGATGTCGAACGCCAACCGAGTGCTCACCAAGGCCCAGATTCTCGACCACGTTTGGGAATATGACTTCGGCGGAGAGATGGGAATCGTCGAGTCCTATGTGAGCTACCTGCGCAAAAAGCTCGATCCGTTGACCAAAGAGCCAGTAATCGTCACCAAGCGTGGTGTCGGCTACATGTATAAGACTCCTAAAAAAGAGAAATAGCTCTTGAACTCGAAAGTCGCCGGTCTCTGGGAACGCATCTCGCTACGTTCCAAACTGACTGCACTTTCGATGGCGTTGATCGGCGTCCTTCTAGTTGTTTCGAGCCTCGGCACCATCGCCCTTTTGCGCACCTATCTGCAGCAGTCGCAAGACTCGATTCTCGTCTCCACGGCCACCGTGCTACGCACCGAAAACCCACTCGCAGTCGAAGCCCGCTTGGCCACTAGACAACTTCAACTTCCCAACTTGCCAACCGACTATTACATCGCCTATCTGAACGACAGGGGTGACATCATCCTGGCTCTGGCAGCCTCGACCAACACCGGCGCAGGTTTGCCGAACGTAACAAACTTCGACCTCGGGTCTGTGATTGCAACCCGCGGCGTTCCGTTCGAAGTCGACCTAAACGGGGTTGTGCAACCCGACAACGAGGGACGAGGCTGGCGAATCGTTGCAGTCCCCCTCGCCTCGATGCAAGGATCTCTCGTCGTAGCCCTGCCAACCGATCTAAACAATGGACTAGTAAGGCAGTACCGTGCGATCGGACTCGGATTCGGTGCCGTTCTTCTACTTCTGAGCGGACTTAGCATCTGGCTCACCATTACCCGCGCATTGCGCCCCCTTAAAGAAGTAGAGCGAACCGCGGCTGCGGTAGCGAGTGGGGACACCCACCAGCGCCTCATGGATCTCGAGGGCACAACCGAGATGGCCAGAGTCAACCGATCCCTCAACACCATGTTGGACTCGATTGACCAAGCGCTGACCGATCGAGGTCGCACCGTGGAGCAGATGCGCCGATTCCTTGCCGATGCCAGTCATGAATTGCGAACCCCGCTCGTTTCGGTTCGCGGCTATGCGGAGCTATATCGAATGGGCGCTCTCAAAGACAAAGCGGCACTCGACGATGCCCTAGGTCGAATTGAGTCCGAAGCTATTCGAATGTCTTCGTTGGTTGAAAACCTTCTGGCGCTCGCTCGCATTGATGAAGCTCAACCTCTTGTCAAAGCGTCAACCAATATGGTCAGCATCTGCCGAGACGCCGCGAAGGATGCCTCGGTGGCAGAGTACAAGCGCGACATCCGTGTTCTTGACCTGAATGGTGTCGAAGTCACAGAGGATGCACAGGTCGCGATCAACGCCGAAGCAAACGCAATGCGCCAGGTTGTGATTAACCTTCTTGCCAACGCTTGCCGCTTCTCACCGGAGGAAGAAAGTGTTGAAGTAGCCCTTGGAATCATTGGCGGCGAGTTTGTGCTCGAGGTCAGGGATCGCGGCGAGGGAATTCCAGAGGCACTCCGAGACAAGGTGTTCGAGCGGTTCTTCCGAGCCGATAACTCCCGCAATCGCGATACCGGTGGAAGCGGTCTCGGCCTTTCAATCTGCAAGGCTCTGGTCACCGCGCACGATGGCACCATTGCGGCGAATGAAACTGCAGGCGGGGGCACGACCATTCGGGTTGTCCTCCCTCTTTAAAAAAGTTATCCACAGTCTTGATTTACGCTCCCAAGAGTTGGAGCTCATGCCCAAAACTATCTGCATGACACATTTTCAAGTTGATAGCCAGCAAGTTCTGGCGGCAAACTCCGCGATTCAAAGCACAATCGGTCGGCTCCGCTCAGAAATTGATACGTTGCACGGTCAGCTCCAGGGCCTACAGGCATCGTGGCAAGGAGTCGCCGCAAATTCGTTTCAAGAACTTGTCGCCCGTTGGCGCACGACAGAGTCAAGCGTGCAAGATCAGTTGGCGCAGATCGGCCAAGCCCTGTCGCTTGCCGCCACTCAATACGCCGACGTAGAAGCCGCCAACCTCAGACTTTTTGCCTGAAATCACCCACGCGGGCAAAAAGAAGGGGCGAGACCGAATGGTCTCGCCCCTTTACTTTTCACTGAACTAGAAGTCCATACCTCCGGCCGGTGCAGCAGGCGCAGCGGCTGGTTCTGGCTTCTCGGCAACCACGGCTTCGGTGGTCAAGAACAAACCAGCAATCGAGGCAGCGTTCTGAAGAGCCGAACGGGTCACCTTCACTGGGTCGTTGATGCCAGCCTTGAGCATGTCAACATACTCGCCAGTAGCAGCGTTTAGTCCCTGACCGGCAGGCAGCGATGCCACCTTCTCGGCGACGACGCCAGGCTCTAGTCCAGCGTTCAGAGCGATCTGCTTGAGCGGAGCCGAGATTGCAACGCGAACGATGTTCGCGCCGGTAGCCTCGTCACCGGTCAGCTCTAGCTTTGCGAAAGCGGCGTTGCCGGCCTGGATCAGGGCGACACCTCCACCTGCAACGATGCCTTCTTCGACGGCAGCCTTGGCGTTGCGCACTGCGTCTTCGATGCGGTGCTTGCGCTCCTTGAGCTCAACCTCGGTTGCGGCACCAGCCTTGATGACTGCAACACCGCCGGCCAACTTAGCCAGACGCTCCTGCAGCTTCTCACGGTCGTAGTCGCTGTCGGTGTTTTCGATTTCTTTGCGGATCTGCTCGACACGCCCCTTGATGGCAGCCTCGTCGCCAGCGCCCTCGACGATGGTGGTCTCGTCCTTGGTGATGACAACCTTGCGTGCGCGACCGAGTAGGTCAAGGGTTGCGGTCTCGAGGCGAAGGCCAATCTCTTCGGAGATGACCTGGCCGCCGGTGAGAATCGCGATGTCCTGCAGCATTGCCTTGCGACGGTCACCAAAGCCTGGAGCCTTGACGGCGACCGACTTGAAGATTCCGCGAATCTTGTTGAGTACCAAAGTGGTAAGAGCTTCACCCTCGATGTCTTCGGCGATGAGCAGAAGTGGCTTGCCGGTCTGAATGACCTTCTCGACAACCGGGAGCAGATCTTTCATGCTCGAGACCTTGGAGTTCACGATCAGCACATATGCGTCTTCGAGAACTGCCTCTTGGCGGTCTGGGTCGGTAACGAAGTAGCCCGAGATGTAACCCTTGTCAAAGCGCATACCTTCGGTGAGCTGCAGCTCAATGCCAAAAGTGTTCGACTCTTCGACGGTTACAACGCCTTCGCGGCCAACCTTGTCGATTGCCTCGGCGATTAGTTCACCGATCTGCGAGTCGCCTGCCGAGATCGACGCGGTGGCAGCGATCTGCTCCTTCGAGTCGACTGGCTTGGCGTGCGCGAACAACTGCTCGATGACCGCGGCAACGGCCTTGTCGATTCCGCGCTTCAGCGAGATCGGGTCGGCACCGGCGGCAACGTTGCGAAGCCCCTCGCGAACCAGGGCCTGAGCCAGAACGGTTGCGGTGGTGGTTCCGTCACCGGCGACGTCGTCGGTCTTCTTGGCGACTTCCTTGACCAGTTCTGCGCCAATGCGCTCGAACGGGTCTTCGAGTTCGATCTCTTTAGCGATCGAAACACCATCGTTGGTGATGGTGGGTGCGCCCCACTTCTTTTCGAGAACGACATTGCGTCCGCGTGGGCCGAGGGTCACCTTTACGGTGTCGGCGAGGATGTTCAAGCCGCGCTCTAGACCGCGACGTGCTTCCTCATTGAAAGTAATGATCTTTGCCATTTTTGGATTCTCCGATGGTTCAGAATGGTTTGTTTTTAGCACTCTAGATGTTTGAGTGCTAACACCATTTTGGCACTCTCCACCTGAGAGTGCAAGCCGTGTCCGCTAGTTGTGAACAACCGCGTCAAAGCCTGAGTTCGGCATGAGCTCTCACAAGCCAAAGGCGGCCGGGCGCGAGTTGCGCATCCACGGTCTTACTGACCCTAGTTAAAAGAAAACCGCCCCACATCAGCGGGGCGGAATCTTTGCTTGAAACTTAGCCTAGAACGATGACCTTGTCGGCCTGAGGGCCCTTGTCTCCAGCCTTGATCTCAAATTCAACCTTCTGGTTCTCTCTGAGTTCCTTGTAGCCTTCAGACTGGATTGCTGACCAGTGCACGAAAACTTCGGCACCGCCATCTTCGGTAATGAATCCATAGCCCTTTTCGGCGTTGAACCACTTCACGGTTCCTGTTGCCATTGCATACTCCTGTTGCCTAACTAAATCACCAATGGCAACGCCACCGACGAGTCGCATAGAAACACGAAGTTGCTATGTGAGACAGCGTGCGAACGCCATCTCTTCTCGACCTTCCTAACCCTATTGCCGAAAGTATGTTCGTGGATAGGGGTAAAACAAAATAAATTCAAGCGTTTATCAAGGTGTTATAAGGCGCAATTCTGCCGTCTAGCTAGTTTTCTGAGGATGCGTGTGCCTAAGTTCTGGCAATCCAGTGGCTCGTAGCACCGAGCTACTTGAAGTCGTCGCCCAGAACCACGGTGATTGGGTCGGAATATTGCCCGGAAACTTCTACCGAATATTTACCCAAAGTCTTCACCAAAGTCTTGGTCGCCGACTCAAACTCCTCATTCGAGATGAAAATCTTGGTCTCGGTGACCGGGCTGACCGGGTTCAAGTTGTCGGCCGTAATCACATTCCAACCGGCGTCCAGGAGTTGATGTGCGACCTTTGAGGCGAGACCAACCTGGGCAGTGCCATCGAGCACGGTAACCGGGGTCGACTTGACAGTGGAAGTTGCCGCGGGGCTCGGGTCGATCAAATCTGCGGGATTGATAACCACGCTTCCGTCGGCGATTCGAAGTCCGATCAGAGCCACAAATCCGAAAATTGCGGCGACAGCCATGATTCGCAGAAATTCACGCACGCGATCACGCTTGGTGCGTCGAGCTCGATGACGCCCACCGTGCGCGGGGGCGGAATCAAACTCATCCGTTGGGAACTTTTGCGACATCAACTCTGCTTAGAAAAGGTGACCGCTGTTGCGGTACTTAATATTAGGCACGAACAGCATCGACGAGAGGCACCCATGGGTTACGAAGTTAACAAAGATGAAAGCGAATGGCGCGCTGAACTGAGCGAGTTCGAGTATCACGTGCTTCGCGAAGCTGGAACCGAGCGAGCCTGGACCGGTGCACTCCTCGAGGAAGGTCGAACCGGAATCTATGGCTGCAAGGGATGCGGTGCCGAACTCTTTCGCTCAAACGCAAAGTTTGACTCTCACTGTGGATGGCCATCCTTTTATGAACCACAAGAAGGCGACGCCGTCGAACTCATCGAAGACCGAAGCCACGGCATGGTGCGCACCGAAGTTCGCTGTGCCAAGTGTGGGTGCCACCTGGGCCACGTTTTCGAGGATGCGCCGCAAACGCCGACCGGTGATCGCTATTGCATCAACTCGGTGAGCATTACCTTCACAGAAACTCCTGGAGAATGACAAAACCGGATGCCCTAGAGCATCCGGTTTATCGAGCCGACTAGGGGACTTGAACCCCTAACCCCCGCATTACAAGTGCGGTGCGCTACCAATTGCGCCAAGTCGGCATATCTGGAACTTTAGCCGTTCCAGACCGACGCCACCCACTGCTCGAAACGAGCTGGGTTGGCCATCTCTTCGGTCGTACCGCTGTAGCGCTGATCCTTGACCACGATGAATGGGGTGCTGTCAACGGTGAGGCCCGTGTTCTGCCACTCGGCGTTGAGGTGCTTGCTGGTGGTAGCGGTAACCCAGTCACCATAGGACTTGTCGTTGATGCACTTCTCGATCTTTGCGAGGTTGGTCGCACCGATCTGCTGCGCATAGGCGACCAATGCATCGTTCTCCGGACCAGGCGTTCCCTCGACAGGCTGGTTTGCAAACAGCACGTTGTTGAACTTCATGAACGAGTTTGGTGAGTATTCCGAAACACAGACCGCTGCGTTGGCAGCTCGGCTCGAGAAGGCGTTTGGTGACTGACCATCTAGGAACGAGATCGGGTGGTATTCGATGGTCCAATCTCCAGCGGCAACCTTGCTTTCGATGAGTGCACCATTAGGGATGTCGAATGCCTGACAGAACGGGCATTGGTAGTCCAAGAAAATCTGGATGTTCGGCACATCCTCGGTGGTTGGGGTCACGTCTGGGGTGAAAGCCTTCAGGTCTTTGCCGACCTTGATGCCGCCTTCAAAAATCATGTTGGTAGGCGCGACCGAAGGAGCCGGCGCATTCGAGACGACTGCGAAGCCAATCAGTCCACCCAATACGAGCACTGCTGCGGTCAACCCTGCAATGAACCCGTAGCGACGGCGGGCTTCGCTCTTCTTGTTGGCCTCACGGATTTCACGTGCCTTGGCTCGAGCGGCGTCGCGCTGAGCGGATCGGGTGTCACGACCTTGGTTTTGTGCCATGAAGGTGTTCCTTAAGTTTGGTCACGAAATAGCGACAATGAGCAGACCTCTAGTCTAAAAGACAACTGCCCGATGGCATAATGGAGTAACCCTTCACCGCCGGTGTTGGGCTCTATCACTACGGATCGTCCGGCACGTACCTGCCGGTGAGGAGAAAAAAATCATGGCATCAGTGTCATTCAGAAAGGCAACTCGCCTTTACCCGGGCGGTACTCGTCCGGCCGTTGACCAAATTGAACTTGAAATCGCCGATGGCGAATTCCTTGTTCTAGTTGGCCCTTCGGGTTGTGGAAAGTCGACCACCCTGCGCATGCTGGCTGGTCTCGAAGAAGTTAACGAGGGCGACATCTTTATCGGTGACCGCAACGTTACCGACGTTCCGCCAAAGGACCGCGACATCGCAATGGTCTTCCAGAACTACGCTCTCTACCCACACATGACCGTGGCAGAGAACATGGGCTTCGCTCTGAAGATTGCCGGCGTTAGCAAGGAAGAGCGCGCCGAGCGCGTTCTCGAAGCAGCCAAGCTTCTAGACCTCGAGCCTTACCTGGCCCGCAAGCCAAAGGCTCTTTCGGGTGGTCAGCGTCAGCGTGTGGCCATGGGTCGAGCAATCGTTCGTAAGCCACAGGTCTTCCTCATGGACGAGCCTCTCTCGAACCTCGACGCCAAGCTTCGTGTTCAGACCCGCACCCAGATCGCTTCGCTACAGCGTCGCCTCGGTGTAACCACCGTTTATGTGACCCACGACCAGGTCGAAGCTATGACCATGGGAGACCGCGTAGCAGTGCTCAAGGACGGTCTGCTTCAGCAGGTCGACACCCCACGCAACCTCTACGAGCGTCCAGTCAACGTGTTCGTTGCCGGCTTCATCGGCTCCCCTGCCATGAACCTGCTTCAGCTTCCAATCGTCGACGGTGGAGTCAAGTTCGGAAACCAGGTTCTTCCTGTGGACCGCGCAGTTCTCGCCAAGACCAAGGCAGCCGAAATCACCGTAGGTCTTCGTCCAGAAGACCTCGTAATCGGTTCGCAGGGTCTCGAAGTTGAGGTCGACGTCGTCGAAGAGCTCGGTGCAGACGCTTACCTTTACACCCACGGAAACGTAGGTGGCGGAGAAGCAGAACTAGTGGCTCGTGTCGACGCAGTCGCTCACCCGAAGCCAGGCGCACGTGTGTTCCTAACCCCGCAGGGTGGAGTCACTCACTTGTTCGACGTTGAGTCGGGCGAGCGCCTGAACTAGTAGCACCAAGAAACACTGCTAGTGGCTTCTGCGCTAGACATTACGGCTGCCACGGTAGATCCAGCTCTGCTGGATTTACCGTGGCATTTGCCTTTAGAAGACTGGCCCGACGAGAACATCGCCTCTTTGCCTAAAGGCCTCTCGCGTCACACGGTTCGTTTTGCGCACCTGAGCGGCTATGTGATCGCCATCAAAGAGACTCTCGCAGACCTAGCCAAGCGCGAATACGAAATGCTTCGAAATCTTGGCAAGCTCGACGTGCCGTGCGTCGAGCCGTTTGCCATCATCAACAACAGAACCAATGAGGCAGGCGAAGAGCTTCCCTCGGTGTTGATCACAAGACACTTGAAGTTCTCGCTCCCCTATCGAGCAATGTGGTCACAAGGTTTGCGGCCCGAAACCGCGACCCGCCTTGTCGACGCACTGGCTCTTCTTCTCGTCCGATTGCACATCGCCGGTTTCTTCTGGGGCGACGTGTCACTTTCGAATACTTTGTTCAGGCGCGATGCCGGTTCGTTCGCCGCATACCTGGTTGATGCCGAAACCGGACACCTCTATGACGCGGGGCTATCCAATGGCCAACGTGAGAATGATCTTGAAATTGCTCGGGTTAACATCGCTGGAGAGCTAATGGACCTCGTCGCGAGCGGCAATGCAGCTCCTGGTGTCGACCCGGTGGCAACATCCGAGCGAATCATGAAGAAGTATCGCGAACTGTGGGTGGAACTCACCGGGGCCGAAACCTTCGATCTGGCCGAGAAGTGGAAGATCAACCGCCGTATCAAACGACTCAACGAGCTCGGTTTTGACATTGACGAGATGACGATCCGCACCTCCGAGTCTGGCGCGCAACTGAAGATCCAACCGAAGGTTGTGGATGCTGGGCATCACGCTCGCCGATTGATTCGACTTACCGGACTTGACGTCGAAGAGAATCAGGCACGACGACTGCTGAACGATCTCGACGAGTATCGCCGCGACAACATGCGGGCAGGTGCCGATGAAGAGGTTCTCGCTCACGAATGGTTGAGCAATGTTTTTGAGCCTGTCGTTCTGGCCATTCCAAAAGAACTCTCTGGGCGACTCGAACCGGCAGAGATTTTTCACCAGGTGCTCGAACACCGTTGGTATTTATCCGAAGACGCTGGTAAAGATGTTTCTTTGGGCGAAGCCGTCGACTCCTATGTAAAGAACGTTTTGATTCATCGCCGCGACGAAGAAGCGCTGATCTCACCGACCACGGGTTCGATCACAATGCCATCACCCGTGAAGTCGGGCGTGATTCAAGTTGAAGAAGACGATGAAGACGCCGACTGGCGAGACTTGGTTTAGGCGCGGCGCTTCGAAACTTCGTAGAGTGCAACCGAGGCAGCAATTCCCGCATTAAGCGACTCTGTGTCGCCTGAAATCGGAATCGACAAGATTGCGTCGCAGTTCTCTTGAACCAGCCGGCTCAACCCCTTGCCCTCTGAACCGACCACGAGTACCAGAGGCTCGTCACCAAGGTGAAAACTCGGCAGGCTCATGTCGCCGTCTCCATCTAAACCAACCACAAAAAGCCCGCGCTTCTTGAGCTCTTTGAGCGTGTTGTTCAGGTTCGCGGCCAACGCAACGGGGATGCGCGCGGCAGCCCCCGCAGAGGTCTTCCATGCCGAAGCGGTTACGCCTGTGGAGCGACGCTGCGGAAGAATGACCCCCTGGCCGCCGAAGGCAGCCACCGAGCGGATGATCGCACCCAGGTTGCGCGGATCGGTGATGCCGTCGAGTGCAACGAGAAGCGGCTTCTGACCTCGTCCGATGATCTTGTCGAGAAGCTCCATCGGGTGCTGGTAGTTATATGGTGGAACGCCGAGCGCGATGCCTTGGTGAACCGCATCGTTTCCGGTCAATCGGTCAATCTCGGGGCGAGTTACTTCGCTCACCGGGATTCCGCGGTGGTTGGCGAGGTTGATCGCCTCTTTGACGCGGTCGTCCATTTCGATTCGGTTAGCGATGTAGAGAGCGTTGGCAGGAACCTTCGCCCGCAGCGCCTCGAGCACCGAATTGCGTCCCGACAAAACCTCGGATGCGTCGCTCGCCTTGGCCACACGCGAACTGTTCTGACGGCTCGCACCGGCGGTGCCTGCGGTTCGTTGTGCTGGAGCTAAGAACTCGCCCTTGCGAGTGCTGCTCGAGTTGACTGCGGTGGCCTTTTTCTCGGCGGCCTGCTTGAACTTGTAAGCCTTGTGACCCTTGCGATCTTCGGCCTTCGGTGTGGGGCCGCGACCCTCTAGAGCCTGACGACCGTGACCTCCGGTGCCTACTTTCGCACCCTTTTTGCCCTTGGATGCGCCTGGGCGACCTGACTTAGCCATTCAAACTCCATGTCGTTTTGGTTGGGGTGTCTTCGATGGTGACACCTAAATCTTCAATCTCTTGTCGAATCTGGTCGGCGAGAGCGAAATCGCGGTTTGCGCGCGCCTCTCCTCGGCGAGCGATCAACTCTTCAACCCTAGCCGCCAAGTCTTCATCGACCTCGGCTTGAGTTGCCAGGTTGAGGTTGAGTGCGTGCAACATTGCGGCGACGGCGCGGGCTTCGGGATCGGCATCCTGGTTGGAATCGAGCTTGGAGTTGCCCCGACGAACGGCGTCGTGCAACACGGCGAGAGCTGCAGGCACATTGAAGTCGGCATCCATTGCGGCAACAAATGCGCTCGGCAGATCGGCTACTCTGAACGCGTCATCTCCCACCTCGCCTACCAATGACAGTCGCTTCAAGAAGTTCTGAATTCTCGAAACGGCGGATGCCGACTCGGCGATTGCCGAAGGTGAATAGTCGAGCGTGCTTCGGTAGTGCGCAGAGGCCAACCAATAACGAACAGCCGCGGAGTTACCCTGCTTGAACAGCTGCTCGACGCTCACGCCATTGCCCAGGCTCTTCGACATCTTTTGTCCAGCGACCGTCACAAGACCGTTGTGCATCCAGTAGTTGGCGAACTCGAACCCCGCGGCTCGTGACTGCGCCAACTCGTTCTCGTGGTGCGGAAAGCGCAAGTCGAGGCCCCCGCCGTGAATGTCGAAGTGTTCGCCCAGAACCGAACGGGTCATTGCAGAGCACTCGATGTGCCAGCCGGGGCGACCGAGCCCCCATGGCGAACTCCAAGCTGCGGTGTCTGGCTCGTCGACCTTGGCGGCCTTCCAGAGTGCAAAGTCGGTTGCACGACGGCGACCGTGCGATGCTGCATCCTCGCCTTCCATGTTCTCGATGCCTTGGTTGGTGAGTTGGCCGTAGTCGGCCCAAGAGGCACTGTCGAAGAAGACGTTGGCCGAGCCGTCCGCCGCTTGATAGGCGTGACCACGCGAAATCAAACGTTCGACCAGAGCGACCATGTCGATGATGTGCTCGGTTGCGTGGGGTGTCACGTCGGCAAGTGCAGACAGGTCGCTATAGACGCGGTTGAATCCCGCCTCAACCGAAACCGCCAGTTCCTGCCAGTCGACCCCTTGCGCAGCCGCGTTCACAAGAATCTTGTCGTCGATGTCGGTGACGTTTCGCACGAGGGTAACTTTGAGGCCGTGTCCGAAACGCATCCACGAGGCGACGATGTCAAAAGCGACAGCGGAGCGCAGGTGCCCGACGTGAGGTGCAGACTGCACGGTCGGACCGCAGACATATAGGTTCGCGCATCCCGGTTGGATCGGCTCGAAAGTGCGCAACTGTTGGCTCTTGGAGTCAAAGATGCTCAGGGTCACGAGTTCAGCCTAACTTTGAGTCGACTGATCAGCGCGGTGGCAACCACTGCCACGCCTTCGGTCTGACCCAAGAAACCCAAGCCATCGGTGGTGGTCGCACCAACCGAAACTGGCGCAGACAAGATCTCACCTAGAGCGAGCTGAACCAAACTGCGATTCGGTGCCACCTTTGGTCGGTTGCCGATGATCTGTGCAGAAACGTTGTCGATCGACCATCCGGCGGCCTCGAGCATGCGCTTTGTTTCGCTCAAAAAGACCGATCCGTTGGCGTTTTCAAACTCCTCGCGATCGACGCCAAAGTTCGAGCCGATGTCACCGAGTCCAGCTGCGGCCAACAGTGCATCAACAATCGCGTGACTGAGAGCGTCTCCGTCGGAGTGGCCCTCGAGACCACGCTCGCCTTCCCAAACGATCGTGCCCAAGTAGAGCAGTTTTTCGGGGTCATCGGTGAAGCGGTGGGTGTCCGAACCGATGCCGGTGCGGTATTCGCGCTCAAAAAGCGATTCGGCTCGCGACAAGTCGGCTGGCGTAGTGATCTTGAAGGCGTTCGGTTCGCCGAGCACGTGGGTCACGACACCGCCCACGCTCTGGAACAACGCTGCATCATCCGTGTATTCATCTAGAGCGTTGCGATA
>JBEEJJ010000010.1:0-21958 GCA_041169265.1 Actinomycetota bacterium | reverse complement strand
GGTTAAAAATAGGTCGTTCTCAACGAGCTCTATTCCAAGCCCCAAGAACTGCCGCTGCTGCTCGAACGACGAAGGCTGAGCGCTGAGTGTCGGCAAGCGCCCGTGATGCCGCCAGATCTGTTCGAGCCCATCCGGTGTCGTGGCTGCCTGGCGGTAGTCCACCGTGAAACCTTCGGCACGCAAGTCTTCGGCGAAGTGACGCGCACTCGACACCATGAAGAAAAGTCGTTCCTTGTGCCAAGGCCGGCCAGTGAGCATCCGTTGGCTTTCGACCATGACAATCAGGTCGGTGCTGGGGTCGGCATCGCGCAGAACACCGGCCGAGCGATTCAAGTGATCGAGTGGCACTACGAGGATGCGGCTAAACGCGCCTTGGGTAGTCACGCGTTCAACCCCGGCACTTCTTGGAACAGTATTTGACGTTCGACCAGTCCTTGGCCCACTTCTTGCGCCACTCGAATGGCAGACCGCAGCGCTCACAAACCTTCGGCTCGAAGCCGTTCTTGCGCTTGGGGGTCGGGGTCACGTCTGTCGAAACAGAGGTTGGGGGCTAATTGTTTCCGAGCAACTCGTCGATGTGCGAAATCTCGTGAGTCTGGTCGGCAACTATCTGCTCCGCCAGGTCTTTGACCAAAGTGTTTTTCGAATCGAGCACAGCTTTGGCCATCTCGATTGCGCCCTTGTGGTGTTCGACCATCGATAGCAAATAGAGCTTGTCAAACTGGTCTCCGCTGGTCGCCTCGAGGTTCGCCATCTGGGATGCGCTCAGCAAGCCCGGCATTTCCATCGAGTGCCCCATCTCAAGAGGTGCACCGGCTGCTTCGAGCCAAACCTTCATGAGTTCGATCTGTGGTGCTTGTGCGTCTTTAATTTCGGCTGCCAGCTCACGGACCTTGTCGCTTCCAGCGCGAGTCTCGGCCAGCATACCCATGTCGATCGCCTGCTGGTGGTGCGGAATCATCATCTGCGCAAACATGATGTCGTCAGCGCTCATCTCCTGCACCGCGAGCTTCGATTCGGACTGGTGCGTCGAGTGGTCGGTGGTTGCCGACCCCGATGCCGTGCATCCGGTGAGCATCAAAGCGAGCGCCAGGGTGACGACGGCCGATCTTGAACTTAAAAACCTACGCACTTTATGGCTGGACATAGCATCAAGGATAGGTCGCGGAGCCCCACAAAAATAGATGTTGAGCCAAGGGCGAAACGCTAGGCTGTGACTCGAACGCATCAACCTAGGAGAACCTATGCGCTTTCTCATCGCAGTCATCGATCACCAGAGCCGCTCGGCCAGCACCGACGAAATCGCGGCTATCGACGCATTCAACGACGGTCTTCAGGCCAACGGGCACTGGATCATCGCGTGTGGCATCAATTCTCCGAGCACCGCAACGGTGATTGACAACCGCGATGACCTCGGCTCGTTCACGCCAGGCCCACTTCACGACCACGACGAATACATGAGTGGCTTCTGGTTGATTCACGCAGCCGACATGGACGAGGCCCTGAAGCTTGCCGCCGCCGGCTCGAAGGCTTGTAACCGCAAGGTTGAGGTTCGCCCCCTTCTCTAATTTGCATAAATAATCAAACATTGTTATTTATTCGCATTGCCGCTAGAGTTTGAATTCCGAACTGCAACTGGCGCATTCGGAAGCTAGAGGTTGAACTCGGTCCTCACGGACCGCCGCAGAGCGCATGCGCCTTTTTGAAAGGCTGGCATGTCGCACCAAGAATTCGTAAAAGACCTCCGACCCGACCGCAACCTGGGCATGGAGTTAGTCCGGGCAACCGAAGCCGCCGCCATCAGCGCGCGCAGGTTCATCGGCAAGGGCGACAAGCTTGGTGCCGATGGCGCTGCGGTTGATGCGATGCGTGGCTTTCTAGCCACGGTCGACATGCAGGGAGTAATCGTCATTGGCGAGGGCGAGAAAGACAACGCACCGATGCTCTACAACGGCGAGCGAGTCGGTAACGGAGTTGGCCCGCTCTGCGATATCGCCGTTGACCCCATCGACGGAACCAGTCTCACCGCAACCGGACGCCTCAACGCCTTGAGCATGATCGCCGTTGCCGATCGCGGATCTATGCTCGACGCATCCTCGGTCTTCTATATGAACAAGTTGGTTGCAGGCAACGAGGGTGTCGGAGTGCTCGATATTCGACTGCCCATCGGTGAGAACATTCGCCGTCTTGCGAAAGCGAAGAACAAGGATGTGTCGGACATCGTTGTGGCGATTCTCGACCGGCCGCGCCACGTCGGTTTGATTCGCGAGGTGCACGAAGCCGGGGCGTCGACTCGACTTATGCTCGACGGCGACGTCGCGGGCGGAATCCAGGCCGCGATGTATGGATCGCGAATCGATATGTGCGCCGGAACCGGCGGAAGCCCGGAGGGCATTGTAACCACGTGCGCGATTAAAGCGCTGGGTGGATTCATCCAAGGCGTGCTGGCCCCCAAGGATGAGGCCGAGAAGGCCAGGGGTCTGGCTGCAGGTCTCAAGTTTGATCACGTCTATGAGGCCGACGAGCTCGTGGCCAGCGACAACACCATCTTTGTTGCCACCGGCGTCACCGACGGTGCGTTGGTTCAGGGAGTTCGAGTGAAAGGCCCAATCATTCGCACCGACAGCATCATTCTGCGCGGGCACAGCGGAACGATTCGCCGACTCGAGTCTGATTACAACTCGGCACGCTGGCACTAAGTAGTCAAAAACTCGCTCCCGCGACACTCAGAACGCTCTCGTCTTGACATGACAAAAACATGTGCATAAACTCCGATTAGGAATGATTATTCGACACACGAATGACCATTCACTAAGATGAAATCACTCGGTTTGGAATCAACGACGAAGTAAGGCGAGAGGTGCGGCAGATGAATCTGTTCGAAAAGGTCGAAGACCCAACCGACCTTGCCCTGCTCAAATCTGTGATTGCCGCATCCGAGCGCCCAAACGCACTGATCTATTTGGGCATCCAGCGCCTGGTTATTTCTCCCACCGCAGCACTCGAAGTCAACCGCCACTTGGTCGACCTGCTCGGCTCGGATGTTGTGGCGACTCGTCCGCGCGTTGTGCTGTTGGTCGACTCGACCCCCATCCTCCGCAACGGTAAGGATCTGAAGGCCACCGTCGAACACGCTCTGCGCGAAGACTTTGAAGTTGAGCCGCTGGTGCTCGGCGCAGGTGGCCACCTCTATGCCGACGATGCAGCCCTAAACGCAGCCACAGTTGCACTGGCCGGAGCCGCTGCTGTGGTCTCGGTTGGCTCGGGCACAATCTCTGATATCGCCAAGGTCGCGAGCAGCCGCCAGAACAACGTGCCGCACATCCTGGTTCAAACCGCTGCGTCGGTCGACGGATACACCGACAACGTTTCGGTCGTGCTTAAGTCTGGAGCGAAGCGCACCATCGACTCACGCTGGCCCGACGTGGTTTTGGCAGACACCGAGGTGATTTCGTCAGCTCCGACCGAACTAAACACCTCTGGATTCGGTGAACTGCTGTCACTCTTCACCGCACCGGCCGACTGGTGGCTCGCTTCGCAGCTCGGCACCGACAAGAGCTTTCACACCACCCCTCGCGATTTGCTGCTCACCTTTGCCGGCAACCCGGGCGAGTGGGGCGCTGGCATCAGCGATGGCAACCGCGAAGCAGTTGAACAACTAACCCGAGTGCTGGCCATCCGTGGAATCGGAACGGGCATCGCCGGCACCACGGCCTGCCTGTCGGGAGTCGAACATCTAGTGAGCCACATGCTCGACATGTATGCCGCCTCACACCACCACGAAACCGGATTGCACGGCAAGCAGGTCGGAGTCGCATCCGTTGTGGCTGCTACCGCTTGGGAGTATCTGCTCGACCAGATGCGCTCCGGTCGCGAGATTAAACTGCGCACCTCGAAAGACCTGCTCAAAGAACTTGTAGTTTCGGTGTTTGCCGAGTGCGACCCAAGCGGCGCACTTGCGAACGAGTGCTGGGGCGATTACTCGACCAAACTCGACGCGCTAGCGAAGGCAGAGCAGTCGATCTTATATGTGACCACCTGCGCGAACGCTGTCGAAGCCGCTCTCGGCGCGACCCTGCCGAACTCCCGGAGCCTGATCAAGGGCCTCTATCTTGCAGGTGCCGCCTATTCGCCGAGCCAGCTCGACGACTGGGTGACTCCAGAGGTTTGGCGTTGGGCGGTCAGCAACTGCCACCTGATGCGCAACCGCGTCACTGTGATTGACCTGCTCGACGCCGTTGGCTGGTGGACGACCGACGATGTCGATGCGATTCTGGCCAGAGTCGATGCATTGATTTACGAGGTCGAAAATGTCTGACCTGGTGCTCTCGGTTGACTGCTCGACCTCAGGCGTGAAGTGCATCGCCTGGGCTCTCGACGGCACTCAGGTGTCGACCGGTTCGAGCGCACTCGAGCTGAGCATCCCCCAGCACGGTTATGGCGAGCAAGATCCGCGCGACTGGTGGAAGGGCTTTGTTCAAGCCGTTCGGTCATGCATGCAATACATCGACCCGACTCGCATCAAGGCCTTCGCCGTTACGCACCAACGTGAAACCTTTGCCTGCCTCGACTCGGGAAACGCTCCGATTCGACCGGCCATGCTGTGGCTCGATGTTCGCGCGGGCGAGCAGGTTAACCAGTTTGGCACCGAGCGCATCCACGAACTTACCGGAAAGCCGGCTAACCCCACCCCTGCCTTTTATAAGTTGCTGTGGATTCGCGAGCACGAGCCAGAGACCCTCGAGCGCACCGCTCACATCGTTGACGTGCACGCCTATCTCGTGCACGAACTGACTGGTCAGTGGAAGACTTCGGTCGCGAGCGCTGACCCGCTGGGCTTAGTCGATCTTGAAACCAGCGATTACTCGGATGAGATTCTCGAGATCGTCGGAATCGAACGTGCGGTGCTACCCGAACTCGTAGAACCGGGTGACCTGCTCGGAAATTTGAGCGAGGCAGCTGCTCGAACCCTGGGGCTCCCGGCAGGCGTGCCCGTGATCTCGGGCGCTGGCGACGGGCAATCGGCCGGGCTCGGTGCAGGCATCGTTGGCCCCGGACTCGCCTACTTGAACGTTGGCTCCGGGCTCATCTCGGGGTTCTTTAGCGACAACTACTCGCCGAGCAGCGCATACCGCGCGATGGCTGGCACGATTCCCGGCACCGTGAACTATGAGCTGTTCGTCGGCGCTGGAACCTTGATGGTGTCTTGGTTCATGAAGACCTTCGCCGCCAACCAAGATCTGCCCGGCGGGCTTTCTAAAGAGGTGTTCTGGGAGCGACAGGCGCAAGATGTCGAACCGGGCGCCGGTGGCCTGTTCGTACTTCCCTATTGGAACGGTCAGTTGACTCCTTATTGGGATCACAATGCGCGCGGCGTGATGATGGGGTTCACCGGAGCACACAACTCCGCCCACGTTTACCGAGCGATGCTCGAGGGAGTTGCATTCGAACTGCGACTTTGTCTCGAAGAGGCCGAACCGAAGCTCTCCGAACCGATTCGCCAGTTCATCGCCATGGGCGGGGGCACTCGAAGCCCGCTGTGGTGCCAAATCTTTGCCGACATCTTGAACCGCCCGATCACCCTGGCGGGAAGCGATGAAGCCACCGCTCTCGGTGCTGGAATCCTGGCGACGGTTGGCTCTGGACTTCACCCGGATGTTGCCACCGCGGTGTCTGCGATGACTACCACCAGTCAGCGCTACGAGCCGACCGCCGAAGGCGTCGCGACATACGAGCACCTCTACCAGACCTATCGCACGATTTACCCGGCACTCAAGACGGTGTTCGCGGCAGCGGCGCAGAACGGCTCAGCGGATGAACGCTGAAACCCTTGTCGTCGCATCCCCGTTGACCGCCGAACAAGGCGGCAACAGTCCGGAGCGATTCTTCGAGGCCTACCTGTTCGACCTGGACGGCACCATCTATCTGGGCAGCGAACTGCTCCCGGGCGCAAAGGCATTAATCGAGCGTCTGCGTGCCGAAGGCTCGAAACTCGTGTTTTTGTCGAACAACCCAACGCGCGACCCCGACATGTATGTTCGCAAGCTCAACGGCTTGGGCATTCCGGTTGACCGAAGCGAGATCTTGAATACCGTCGTGACCACGGTGCTGTGGCTCAAGCAGAATCACCCGGATGCTGTTGTGTTTCCGATTGCCGAACAGCCGCTGGTTGACGCGCTCACCTCCGCCGGCATCGAAATCTCGGAAAACCCAACCGAGATCGACATCGTCATCGCCAGCTATGACCGCGGTTTCGACTATCGCAAGTTGCAGATTGCCTTCGACGCGATTTGGCAGCACAAGCGCGCGTTTTTGATCACGACCAACCCCGACCGTTACTGCCCATTTCCCGAAGGAAAGGGCGAGCCAGACGCCGCGGCAATCGTGGCTGCAATCGAAAGCTCGACGGGCACCAAGTGCGTGGCGAACATGGGCAAGCCAGACCGAACCATGATCGACACCGTGTTGGGTGAGCTTGGCGTGGATGCCGCAAACACCATCATGGTCGGCGATCGTCTCGAAACCGACGTGCGGATGGCCGTGAACGCGGGGATGAACTCGGCCCTGGTCTTGACCGGTGACTCGAAACTCACCGACCTCGAGCAGACCGACCAGTCGCAGTGGCCAACTTTTGTGCTCGAAGGAGTCGCCTCGTTGATTCCAATCGGAGGCGCGAAATGACTTTTGAGAAACACGAAACAAAAACTTGCGTTATTCTCGAAATCGGATTTAGAATAACTATCCAAGCCTTGAATAGTTATTATTAGCAAAGAAGCAGAAAGAAGGAGCCGAGATGGCAACCCTTAGCAGAGAGCAAAAGCTCGAGGCGCAGCGACGTATGCTCCGCATCCGCGCCTTCGACGAGCGCGCTTCGAAAATGGTCAAGCGTGGCCACATTCCAGGCACTGTTCACACCAGCATCGGTCAAGAGGCTCAGGTCGTCGGAGCCACCATGGCCCTGGGCGACGCCGACTACATGACCGGAAACCACCGCAGCCACGGACACCCGATCGGCAAAGGCTCCCCGCTCGGCCCGTTGATGGCCGAGCTTCAAGGAAAAGGAACCGGTGTTTGCCGCGGAAAGGGTGGCTCGCTTCACCTGGCCGACTTCAACGTTGGAAGCCTCGGAGAATCCGGCATCGTCGGCTCGTCTATTCCAATCGCAATGGGTGCTGCACTCTCGTCGCAGGTTCTCGGTCGCGACACCGTTGCCCTCGCATTCTTCGGTGACGGAGCAGCGAACCAGGGTGTGCTCTATGAATCGATGAACATGTCTGGTGTCTGGAACCTGCCGGTTATCTTCCTCTGCGAAAACAACCAGTATGCGCTCTCAACGCCAGCCCACACCGTCACGTCAGGCGTGATTGCCGACCGAGCCGCCGGATTCGGCATCCCGGGTGTGCGCGTTGAAGACGGCCAAGACTTTCTTGCGGTGTTCGAAGCGGTTTCGACCGCCGTTGAACGTGCCCGCCGCGGCGAGGGACCGACTCTCATCGAGGTCGTGACCTACCGATACAACGAGCACTCAGAGGGTTTGCGTCTCGGCACCGACTACCGTCCGGCCGATGAGCGCGAAGCCTGGCTCAAGAAAGACCCACTGGTGTTGTTCCGCGATCACCTGATCAGTGCAGAAGGCTTCTCGGCCGAAGAAATGGATGCCCTAGAGGCAGAAGTTCTCGCCGAAGTCGATGCTGCGGTCGAGTTCTCCGAAAACAGCGCCTGGCCTGACCCTTCGGTCGGGTTCGAAGACCTCTACACCGATTCGGAGTATGCAGCATGAGCGTAATGAGCTTTCTAGGCGCAATCGGCGCAGCCCAAAAAGAAGCGATGGATGCTGACGAGCGCGTCATCATCATCGGCGAAGACGTTGAGGCTAACGTCTACGGAACCACAGGTGGCGGCAAGACCCGTCAGGAGACCGGCGACTTCGTGCAGATGTATGGTCGCAACCGCATCCGCAACACCCCGATCTCTGAAGAGGGAATCGTCGGCGCGGCTGCCGGAGCAGCAATGACCGGACTTCGCCCGATCGTCGACCTGTCTTACTCGAGCTTCCTCTACATGGCGATGGACCAGCTGGTGAACCAGGTGGCCAAGAACCGATACATGTTTGGCGGCCAGGCCTCGATGCCGGCCGTGTTCCGCTCGGCCATGTTCTATGGACTCAACACCGGTGCACACCACAGTGACCGTCCATACCCGATGTTCATGAACGTTCCCGGCTTGAAGATCATGGTTCCGTCGACTCCGTCTGACGCCAAGGGCCTGCTGCGCACCGCAATCGACATGAACGACCCCGTTCTGACCTTTGAGGCCTGCATCCTGTGGGGTCTGAAAGAAGAAGTTCAAGACGACGAATACTGGATTCCGTTCGGTGTAGCTCGCACCCACCGCGAGGGAACCGATGTGACCATCGTGGCTATCTCGAGCTCGGTTCAAGAGGCGCTAGCCGCCGCAAACGAACTGGCCGAAGAGGGCATCTCGGTCGAAGTTGTCGACCCACGCACACTCGTTCCTCTAGACAAGCAAGCGATTCTCACCTCGGTGGCCAAGACCGGCCGCCTGGTTGTTGTCGAACCCGCCCACCGCACCTGTGGCGCGGCAGGCGAGATCGCGGCCTTGGTTGCCGAAGAAGTTTTCGACTCGCTGAAGGCACCGATCGTGCGACTGGCTGCACCAGACATGCAGATTCCGTTCAGCCCAGCGCTCGAAAAGCAGATGTACCCGAACAAGGCAGACATCATCGCCGCCGTTCGCCGAGTAACCCAAAACGACAAAGAGAGCAGTCGCCTCATCAGCGTCGGCTAACCAGCAAAGACAGGACAGAAAAATGGCAAGAGTTGAAGTTTTGCTTCCGCAGTGGGGCATGGGAATGAGCGAAGGCTCAATCGTCAGCTGGCTCAAGAAGGTAGGCGACCAGGTCGCCGAAGACGAGCCACTGGCCGAGATCGAGGCCGAAAAGGTTGAGGAGACTCTCGAGTCTCCAGCCTCGGGAACCCTCGTGGAGATTTTGGTCAACGAAGGCGAAACCGTCGAGGTTCGCACCGTAATCGCGATCATCGAGAGCAACTAGGCCAAGAACCAAAGCAATCCAGTCACAGAGAAGTGAGGAACAAATAGCATGGCAAAACCAGACCCGCTAGGGCTAATCAAGAAAGCGCAAGCCGGGGGCTACGCGGTCGGTGCGTTCAACATGCACAATCCCGAGACCACCCAGGCGCTCATCCGTGCCGCTGAGATCGCCGATGCACCGGTGTTCTTACAGATCGGTCGAGCGGTCGTGCCACACATGGGGGTGCGCGAGGCCTATGAGATGACTCGTCGAGAGCTCGACAAGTCTGAGATCAGCGTTCCAATTCACCTGGACCACGGCACCTATGAAGAGGTGTTCGAAGCAATCAAACTCGGCTTCGACTCCATCATGTTCGACGGCGCTCACCTGCCGCTTGATGAGAACATTCGCGTCACTCGCGAAATCGTTCTGGTCTGCCACTCCTTCGGCATTCCGGTTGAGGCCGAGCTCGGCAAGATTCCCGACGCTTCGACCAACATCAACTGGTCTGACTACTACACCAAGATCGACGAGGCAGAGCGTTTCGTTGCCGAAACCGGTGTAGACCTACTCGCCATCTCGGCTGGTGTGATGCACGGTGTGACCAACATCGAGCCACAGCCACTCGACATCGAGCGAATCGAAAAGATCGCAGCAGTGACTGGCATTCCTTTGGTGTTGCACGGCGCCTCCGGCGTTCCTGCCGACCAGCTCAAGGCCGCGGTAAAGGCTGGCGTGCACAAGCTCAACGCCGACACCGACCTTCGCCACGCTTTCCGAGCCGGTCTCGAAGAGAAGTGGGCCGAGGGCGACCGTCAACTTGAAGACGCAATGGCTGCCGGCCGTGATCGCATGATCGTCGCCACCGTCGAAAAGATGCGCGAATACGGCTGCGCCGGAACCGCTAACTACAACCTCAAGGGAAAGTAACCAAAGATGAGCCTCGAAACGAAGATCATTCCCCTATCTGGCATCAATCGCACAGCTGCAAAGCATATGGTGCGAGCCTGGCAGGCACCGGTCTTCCACCTCACCATCGAAGTCGACATGACCGAAGCCATGAAGGTCAAGTCGGTGCAACCCAACGCAACCGTGACCGACGTGCTGGTTGCCGCGGCTGCAAAGGCACTTCGTGAGGTTCCCGAGGTAAACGTCCACGTCGGCGAAGAAGAGCTGGTTAGCTACTCGGTTGCCAATGTCGGCATTGCCGTCGCCAGCCCGAAGGGTTTGGTTGTTCCAGTGCTGCACGATGCTGCCAATAAGTCGCTTGGCGAGATCGCGGCTGCCCGCGCCGACATCGTCGCCCGTGCTCGCGAAGGCGCTCTGACCCGTGCCGACATCTCGAACGGCACCTTCACGATTTCAAACCTGGGGATGATGGGCATCACCCGTTTCGACGCGATTCTCAACGTTCCTCAGGCCGCCATCCTGGCTGTTGGTGCAACGGTGCAGCGTTTCGTCGGTGGTATCGAAAACTCTGGCTGGAAGCCAATCGCCGAGCTGACCCTGACCTGCGACCACCGCGCTCTCGACGGGGCGACCGGCGCAAAGTTTGCTGCGGCGCTGAAGCTAAACCTCGAAGCAAAGTTGGTCGTCGAAGTAGCCGAGGCAAAGGTCTCTTAAACCATGTCTGAACCCTCGCAACCGAACCACTTCGATGTGGTCGTCATTGGAGCAGGCCCAGGTGGCTACGTTGCTGCCATCCGCGCCGCCCAACTTGGCAAATCGGTCGCGATCATCGAAAAGGAATATTGGGGCGGTGTCTGCCTCAACATTGGCTGCATCCCGACCAAAGTCTTGCTGCGTCACGCAGAGGTAGCCAATCTCGTTAGTCGCCACTCGAAGGCCTTCGGTCTGCCCGAGGGCATCACTGCCGACTTCTCGGCCGCCCACGCTCGCAGTCGCGAGGTATCGGCCGGTCGAACTAAGGGCGTTCACTACCTGATGAAGAAGAACGGCATCACCGAGTTCGAAGGCGTCGCCAACTTTGTCGATGCCAACAATTTGACGGTAACCGGCGCGGATGCCGCGACCACCAACATCACCTTCACAAACGCCATCATCGCCACCGGCTCGGTTATTCGTACTCTGCAGGGTGTCGAAATCGGCAAGCGCATCACCGGGTATGAAGAGGTCGTGCTTGCCACCGAAATGCCTAAGTCGTTGGCAGTCATCGGTGCGGGTCCGATTGGTATCGAATTTGCCTGCGTCGCCGCAAGTTTCGGCAGCCAGGTCACCGTGATCGAATACCAAGACCGCATCTTGCCTCTCGAAGACGCCGACAGCTCGGCCGAGATGACCAAAGCACTGAAGAAACTCGGCATCACGGTGGTTACCTCGGCTCGAGTAACTTCGGCCAGCGAGACCGCTGCGAGCGCATCCGTTGTGTTTACGGTGAATGACCAAGAACAAACTCTCGAGGCCGAGCACGTGTTGGTCTCGGTTGGATTCGCTCCGAGAGTCGAGGGCTTCGGGCTCGAGAACACTGGCGTCGCTCTAACCGAACGCGGCGCAATCGCAGTGGATGCGCAGCTTCGCACCTCGGTTTCACACATCTTCGCCATTGGCGACGTCACCGCAAAGCTAGCCCTCGCTCACGTTGCCGAAGCGCAGGGAATTCTTGCCGCCGAGGTAATTGGCGCCGCCTCCACCCGTGAACTCGGCGACTACCGTTTTATGCCACGAGCCGTCTATTCGTTGCCTCAGGTTGCCAGCTTCGGCCTCACCGAACAGCAAGCTCGCGAGGAGTTTGCTGAGATTCAAGTTGCGAAGTTCCCGTTCGTCGCGAACGGCAAGGCACACGCGCTCGGTGAAACCGCAGGCTTTGTCAAGGTCATCGCCGACGCTCAAACAGGAAAGCTGATTGGCGGACATCTGGTCGGCCCAGACGTGTCTGAGCTTTTGCCCGAGTTGACCCTCGCTGCCGAAACCGGCCTGACCATCGAAGACCTTATCCACAACGTGCACGCACACCCGACCCTCAGCGAAAGCCTGCAAGAGGCTTTTCACGGGCTCGCCGGGCACATGATCAACTTCTAGGCCAGCATGAGAACGACGCTAATCACCGGTGCAGCTGGAATCGACGACTGGGGCCTCGAGCGCTCGGCCGATCTAAAGGCTTCGGAGCGCCTGCTCTCGATCGTTTCTGCGGCACCGGGCCTCGGTCGCATCGTTCGCATCTATCGCCCGGCACCCACCGTTGCTTTTAGCGGTCTTGAGCAGCGTTTACCTGGCTTCGCGGATGCGGTGGGGCAAGCTCTAGTGTTCGGTTTCGAGCCCGTGGTGCGTCCAGCCGGAGGCCGGATGGTCGCGATTGACGAGGGATGGGTGGTGATCGACATCATCACGCCCGAGCCTTACCTCTCTGTCGCCCACCGCGATGTTTATCAAGAGTTCGGTGCAACCTTCGTTTCGCTGCTGCGTGACCTCGGAGTCGACGCGGCCATGGGCGCAGTCGAGGGTGAGTACTGCCCAGGCGATTACAGCGTCAATGCCCGCGGCACAGTGAAGCTCGTCGGAACCGCCCAGCGGGTGCGACGCGGTGCACGGCTGTTCAGTGCATGCATCCCATTTTCGATCTCATTCAACGTCGCAACTCTTTTCGAGCGAATTAATGCCTCTCTGGCACTCGACTGGAACCCGCAAACCCTGGGCAGCATCGACCAAGAGGCGCCGGGGCTTTCGATCGAAGACCTCGAAGCCGCGCTGATCAACACCTTTGCTCCACAAGTAGATTCACCGATTTCACTCACCGACATTTACCGAAACAGCCGAGAGCTCGCTCTTCAGGGCTAGGAGATTTTCATGAACGCGTTCGAATATCAGGTGGACGAAGCTCCCAGAGCCGACTTCGCTGCACTCGACAACCACCACAGCGAGGTTCTCATCATCGGTGGTGGCATCAACGGCATCTCGGTGATGCGCGATCTGAGCTTGCAGGGCGTCAAGGTGACCCTGGTCGAAGCCGGCGACGTCGTGAGCGGCGCATCCGCTGCCTCATCGCACATGATTCACGGAGGCATCCGCTATCTCGAAAACGGGGAGTTCCGCCTAGTTCGCGAATCGGTGCAAGAGCGCAACGACCTGCTTCGCACCGCTCCTCACGTGGTAAAGCCGCTCCGCACCGCGGTTCCGATCTTTTCGCTCACCTCGGGCATTCTGCAGGCACCGCTCAAGTTCTTGAACCACGGCAAACGGAGCTCGGCAGGCAAGCGCGCCGAGCGAGGTGCCCTGCTAATCGCGGTGGGCTTGGTGTTCTACGAATCGTTCAGCCGAGCGAACGGCGTGATGCCGAGATTCAAGTTCTTCGGTGGCAAAAAGGCCGCGCAAGAGCTTCCGTCGCTGCATCCAAAGGTTAAATATCTAGCCACCTACTTCGACGCGTCGGTTCACGAACCCGAGCGCCTCGCACTCGACCTAATCACAGATGCGCTGGCCACCGGCAACGCCCGAGTGGTCACCTATGCGGCCGCGGTCGGCACCGAAAACGGCGGCGTTCTGATTCGCGACGGACTAACCGGTCAGGTCGTGCGCACCTCGGCGGACCTCGTAATCAATGCCTCTGGCCCGCTGACCGACATCACCAACGAAGCGCTCGGCCGCGAAACCAAGTTCATGGGCGGAACCAAGGGCTCGCACATCGTGGTCGACCACCCGAAGCTCTATGAAGAGCTAGCGGGTCGCGAACTGTTCTTCGAAAACAGCGACGGGCGAATCGTGTTGATCTATCCGGTCAAGGGCCGCGTCTTGATCGGCACGACAGACATCTTCGCCGACCCACGCCAACCGGTAGTTTGCACCGAAGAAGAGGTCGACTACTTCTTTAACCTGGTCGAGCACATTCTGCCCGGCATCAAACTCGAGCGATCGCAAATCGTTTTCCGGTTCTCGGGCATTCGCCCGTTGCCAAAGCAAGACACCACCCAGCCCGGATTCGTTTCGCGTGATTACAAAATCGACGAGGATGTTCTGCCCGGGTCAACCGATGTGCCACTGCTCAGCGTGGTCGGCGGCAAGTGGACGACGTTCCGCGCCTTGGGCGAGCACGTTGGCAACCTTGCGCTCAAGCAGCTGGGCAAGCATCGCACCGTTTCTACCCGCGGGCTCTCGATCGGCGGTGGAAAGAACTTTCCTACCTCCGCTCAAGACGTCGACCACTGGGTCGACCGTCACGCCGGTGCTCTCAGCCACGACCGTGCCCGCGCGCTGCTAACTCGCTACGGCACTAGGGCCGGCGACCTCATCCGTTTCTTAAATGTGCACGGCGACGACCAGTTCACCAGCCTCGAAGGCTACAGCGTGCAAGAAATTGGCTATCTCGCGGTAGCCGAAAACGCAGTTCGCCTGGATGACTTCCTACTTCGTCGCACCACCCTCGCCTTCAGCGGTCTGCTGAACGAGGAAAGAGTGCAGGAGCTTGCCAACGCGGCCGCCGCCGCGCTTGGTTGGGGTGCCGAACGCACGCAGGATGAAGTCTCTCGAGCTTGGGAGATTCTGCAGCGCAAGCATGCAGTAAAAGAAAACAACGGCCGCCTGACGATCTAGGAATTTCTATTCACACGGCGACTGTGCATTTATAATCGAACATGGAATAAAAATAACTTGGCTCTCAAATGGCAACGAAATGGCTGGTTTGGGAACCAAAAACTAACAACCGCACAACAAGGAACATGGAGGTTCCAAATGGCAACGAAATATGATGTCAAGCCATTCAAGATTCACTTCAGTGATGAAGAACTTGCTGACATGATGGCCCGCCTGCGACAGACCCGTTACCCCGATGACTTCGGCAACGACGACTGGCGCTACGGATACAACACCGATTACCACCGCAAACTGGTCGAATACTGGGTAAACGAGTATGACTGGCGTTCGGTCGAGGCTCGCATGAACGAGCTTCCGCACTTCAAGGTGGACCTCATGGGAGTGCCTCTGCACTTCATCCATGTAAAGGGCAAGGGCAAAAACCCAATGCCGCTGCTGCTTCACCACGGATGGCCATGGACCTTCTGGGACGTGCGCAAGGTCATCGAACCGTTCACCGACCCTGAGAAGTTCGGCGGAAACCCAGAAGACTCGTTCGACGTCGTGCTGATCTCGCTCCCTGGCTACGGGTTCTCGTCGCCGCTGCACGAGACCGGCTGGAACTGGTGGCACACCGCCGACCTCGAGAACACTCTTATGAAGGATGTTCTCGGCTACGAGAAGTATGCAACCGCCGGTGGCGACTGGGGAGCTCTCATCGCTCAGCAGCACGGTCACAAGTATGAAGACGACGTAATCGGCGTCTACACCCACTTCCCCGCTCAGATGAGCCACTACCTACCAACCCACCCAGACCAGCCAGCCGGTGTCGAGTTCGACGCCAAGCTCGGTCTGCCTGCAGCGAGCGAATACAGCGCGGCTGAAGCCGGTTGGTTCGAGCGCGGCAAGTTGTTCGTCGAGAACGAGAGTGGTTATGGAGAAATCCAGCTGACCAAGCCTCAGACCCTCGGTGCACTCGTTGCCGACTCGCCTGCTGCTCAGCTCGCCTGGATCACCGAGAAGCGTTACTTCTGGGGCCTCGCCGAGCGTGGTGCCGGAACCGAAGCCTTCGAAAAGGTTTGGCCAAAGGAAGACCTGATCACCACCGCGTTGATCTACTACTTAACCAACACCGGTGGATCTTCGTCGCGCTACTACTGGGAGTGCCGCGGAAACGCATGGGTTCCAAGCCACGACCGCTTCCCTGTGGTCGGCGTTCCAACCGCTGTCAGCATCTTCCCTGGCGAAATCTACAAGCCACCAATGACCTGGACGAGCAAGTACTTCAACCTGCAGCAATACCGGGTTCACAACGATGGTGGACACTTCGCCCCGCTCGAAGTTCCTGACATCTATGTGGATGACGTACGCACGTTCTTCCGCACCCTCAGATAGCGAAAATAACACTTCGATAACATCTGAATAGATTTTCAACATTTGGTTGACTATTCAGTTTTCGGGGTGTTATCAATGTAGAGAGTGTTCATTCGATACACGAATGATTATTCATCAACCCAACGGAGCAATAAAACCTCTAAAGAAAAAAGGAGTCAAAGATGTCTCTAAAAAGCATCCTGGCTAAGTCGGCTCGCACACTTGCGGGATTGACCTTAGCTTCCACCCTCGCACTAACCGGTTGTACCTCAACCACCGGTGACGGCTCGGCCCAGCCTTTGAAGAAGGAAGACTTGGTCATGGTCGTCTCGGTGATTAACACCACCAACCCTTACTTCGCAGCCAACATCCTTGGTGCACAGGTTCTCTCGAAGAAGCTGGGCATTCCACTGGAGATCGTTGACTCGCAGGGTTCTTCGCAGACCGAAATCTCGAAGATCCAGGCAATCCTTGCCAAGGGTAAGAAGGTCGTCATGTTCGTCAACACCGTCGCGAGCTCCGACGCCCCAACCATCGTCAACGCCGTCAAGGCAGCCGGTGGATACGTCACCATCTGGTGGAACAAGCCAGACGACCTGAACCCAGCCGATGTTGGCAACAACTTCGTTGCATTCCAGAAGCACTCGGGTCTTGACTCCGGTGCCTGTACTGCAAACATGCTGAGCAAGGCAATCGGCGAAAAGGGTGGCATCATCGCCCTCCCAGGTGTTCAGGACTCGACCACCAGCCAGACCCGTGTGGCCGGCCTCTACCAGGAGCTCGACAACAACCACCCGAACGTCACCGTGCTGGAAGAGCGTCCATCGAACTGGGACCCACAGTTGGCATACAAGAACTCCAAGGACCTGATTGCCAAGTACGGCGACCAGATCAAGGGTGTTTGGACTGCTGACGACGGTATGCAGATCGGTGCAATGCAGGCCTTCAAGGAAGCTGGTCTTCTCGACAAGGTCAAGTTCGTATCGGACGGCCTCTACCCAGAGACCGTAAAGGCCATCAAGGACAACGTCGGTAACGGCGCAATCGTTGGTGAGACCTACCACCGCGGATACATGGCTTCGGCAATCGGTCTTTACACCGCTTACCTTGCTGCCATCGGCGAGATCGACCCAAGCACGCTGCCAGCTGAGAAGCGCGACAGCCTCTTCAAGATCAGCTGTGTCACCCCTGAGAACATCGACCAGTTCCTCCCATGGGACGACAACGTCGAAGGCTGGGTTGACGACCTGATCGCAAACGGTCCTTGGGACACCGAGCCAGTTCCACTGGTAGCCGGCGGTCCTGAAGTGATCCCAACCCGCAACAAGTAACCCGGGGTTTACTCCTCAAAACCGTTCTGGCCGCAGCTTCCCTTTCCTAGTTGCGGCCAGAACGGAACCCCCACAGAACTCGAATCAAGGAGATTGCAAATGATCAAGATGGCTGAAGCAAACACCGCTAGTGTTTCGAGCCTGAAGTCGGCAGGATTCAAGAAATCCGCCCTCGGCTCCTTTATCTCTCGTTATGCAGAGACTCTCGCCCTTCTCGGCGCTCTGCTCGTGCTCGTCATCATCTTCTCGAGCCTCAACCCTCGCTTTGCAACTCTCGAAAACCTACAAAATCTTCTAAACCAGGCCGGCCTCCCTCTAATCATCGGCGTCGGCGCCACCTTCGTAATCTTGATCGGCTCGATCGACCTCTCGGTCGAAGGCGTGATGAGCGCAGCCGGCATGGCCTTCGTGCTGCTCAGCGCCAACACCCGAGGCGGCGTCGACTACGGCATCTGGGCATATGTGATCGCCATCGGCATTGGCGCAGTTCTAGGTTTTGCCAACGGTGTGCTCTTCACCAAGGTGAAGGTTCCATCCTTCATCGTTACTCTCGGCATGTGGTACGTCGGCCTCGGCATCGCAACCATCATGTATGGCACCGAGACCATGCCTTTTCTCACCGACGACAAGCTCTCAACCTGGGCATCTCAGCTCACCTTCGGCCTTCCAAACAACTTCCTGCTCGGTGCTCTCGTTGCCGTGCTGGGCGCTATCGTGCTGCGATTCACCTCTTTCGGCCGCGTGACTCTTGCAGTTGGTAACAACGAGGAGATCGCCAAGGGCAACGGCCTAAAGGTAACCCGCAACAAGATCACCGTGTTCATCCTCGCCGGTGCAGTTAGCGGCATCGCAGGCATCGTGGCCACCATCCAGCTCGGAGCGGTAAACCCGACGGTTGCCGCCGGAAACCTGTTCATCACCATCCCCGCCGTTGTTATCGGTGGAACCTCGTTGGCCGGCGGAAAGGGCGGAATGTTCGGCACCATGCTCGGTGTGATTCTGCTCACCACCCTGAACAACGGACTCATTCTGTCGGGTGTCAGCCCTAACTTTCAGTCGGCAGTTTCGGGAGCAATCCTGGTCTTGGCCATCGTCGCAACGGCGTGGTCGCAGCGTGATCGCCTAAGGATCTCAAAATGACAGAAAACAACAAGGATGCGGCACCGGTTCTGGTGCTCAACGACATCGAGAAGTCATTCGGCTCAAACAAAGCCCTCAAAGGCATCTCATTCAGAATTAATGCCGGCGAAGTTATCGGTCTCATCGGTGAGAACGGTGCTGGCAAGTCAACCCTGCTGAAGATTCTTACGGGAATCTATCAACCGGATGCTGGAACCATCGAGGTCAACGGCAAGAAGGTCAAGTTCCGCAACCCCCGCGAATCGGTTGCCTCCGGAATCGGAGTGGTGCATCAGGAGCAATCCCTGTTCACCAACTTGACCGTCGCCGAAAACATTGCGATGAACAGCGGAGCCGGCTCATCGGTATCGACCAAGTTCGGCATCTACCGCTGGGGCAGCATCTTCAAGTCAGCAGCAAAGACCCTCGAGACCATTGGCTCGAAGCTCGACCCCAAGGCCATAGTCGGCGACCTTTCGTTTGTCGACCGCCAGATGGTCGAGATCGCCCGTGCGATCAGCGTCAACGCTGGTGCTACTGGCTCACCCCTGGTGATTCTCGACGAGCCAACCTCGGTTCTGGAGCGTCACGAGACAGAGGTTCTCGAGCGCGAGATCCGCAAAATCAAAAACTTCGGTTCGGTCATCTTCGTTTCGCACCGCCTTGACGAGATTATGCGCAACTGCGACCGCATCATCGTCATGCGCGACGGTGAACTCGTGGCCGACCGCCTTTCTTCGGAAGTGACCGAGGATGAACTCTTCAAGTTGATGGTCGGACACGAGGCGCACTCGCTCACCCACGTGCGCAAGGGCCTCGACGACTCGGAGACCCCCGCTATCGAAATCCAAGGGCTCACTCGCAAGGGCAAGTTCTCTGACGTGAGCTTCTCGGTGCGATCCGGTCGCCTCACCGCAATCGTGGGTGCCACAGGATCCGGCCGTGAAGACGTCGCCCGCGCACTCTTCGGTGCCGAAAAGATCGACTCTGGCAGCGTCACGCTGGCCGGCAAGACCATCAAGAACTGGCGCATTCCAAAGGCCGTAAAAGCCGGCATCGGTTATGTGCCATCTGAGCGCAAGGTCGAGGGCATGATCGGTGGCTTCACCGCAGCCGAAAACCTAACCTTCACTCACCCGGGCAAGGCGGCGGTCGGTCCGTTCGTGATTCCTGGAGCACGCAAGAAGATCGCACAGGGCTGGTTTGACACCCTGGATGTGCGTCCGAACGACATTTCACTCGAACTCGGCCGCTTCTCTGGTGGAAACCAGCAGAAGGTGGTCATGGCCAAGTGGTTGAACTCGCCTGAACTGCGCGTGCTCATCCTTGACCACCCACTTCGCGGACTCGACCCTGGCGCTGCCCAAACCGTCAACGAGCAGATCAAGCAAGCCTGCGAGAAGGGAGCTGCCGTGATTTTGCTGGCTGACACCCTCGAAGAAGCGCTCGAGATGGGCGACGAAGTTTTGGTCATGCGCGATGGTGAAATCACCACCTCGTTCGACCTGTCGAAAGACAACCCTTCAACCCTTGACCTTCTAGAACGGATGGTGTGAGCATCATGAATTTTTCACTAGCCACAACTGACGCACAGCGTGAGAACCTCGAGGTTCTAAAGCGCAAGGGATCCAAGGCCTGGCAGTCGGTCGGACCGGTGGTGGTGTTCATCGCCATGTTCGCGGTCGTTTCGATTCTGACCCCAACCTTCATCGGTGGCGGCGGCGTTACCATCATCGCTTCATCGGCAGCTCCGGTTCTTTTGGTGGCCCTCGGGCAGTCGCTGGTGCTCAACATCGGCTCGATTGACCTCTCGAACGCCTCGATCACCGTTTTGGGAGCCATTCTGCTGGCCATGTCACTCGGCTCGATGGGTGCTGTCGCCCCGATCGTGGTGCTTCTGGCGGTCACCCTATTTGGTGCCATCAACGGACTCATCGTTGCCTACACTCAGGTGCCTTCGTTTGCACTCACCCTGGGAACCTTCGGTATCTTTCAGTCGGCTGCCCTGGTGGTTAGCGGTGCGACCACCGTTTATGTGACCCAGAACGGGCAAATGATCTCGGCGCTTTACCAGAGCGGCATCGCCGGTCTACCAATGACCTTCATCATCGGCGTCGTCATCGCGGTGCTGGCCTGGCTGTTCCTGCGCTACACCCGTGCCGGACTCGCCATGACCGCCATCGGCAAGAACGAAAGTGGCGCAATCTTCTCGGGAGTCAAGACTCGCGTACTCAAGGTTGCAGCTTTCGCCCTGTCTGGTTTCATGGCCGGCCTGGCCGGAATCACCATCATCGCTCAGGCAGGTTCTGCCTCACCTATGGGCCTCGGAAGCGACCTATTGCTCCCAGGAATCGCAGCGGCTATCGTAGGTGGCACATCGATTTCTGGTGGTGTGACCAACCCTGTGAACGTGGTTTTCGGTTCGATGACCGTCGCTCTGGTTCCGATCGCTACCGCCGCAATCGGTGTTGACTCGCAGGCTCAAAGCTTGGTCTATGGTGCAGTGATCATTCTCACCGTGGCCCTGACACTTTCTCGTTCTAGCAACTCGATTGTGAAGTAAGGAATAACAACAAATGTCACTAACCATCTCCCCTGCGGTTGAGACCAAGAGCGTTCTCACCCACCTTGAGCCGCAAGAAGTTCTCGGCCTGTTCGAAGTGCTCGCGAACATCCCTCGCGGTTCTGGCAACGAGTCGAAAGTCGCTGACTGGGTGGTCGCCTATGCCACCGAACTAGGACTCGAGGCCAAGAAGGATGCGCTCAGCTGCGTTTTGGTCAAGAAACCGGGCCAGGGCGGGCTCGAGAATGCCGCACCGCTGATTCTTCACGGACACCTCGACATGGTCTGCGAGAAGGCAGAGGGCGTCGAGTTTGACTTCAAGAACGACCCAATCAAGTTGATTGTTGACGGCGACTACATTACCGCCGATGGCACGTCGCTTGGCGCAGACAACGGCATCGGCGTGAGTTACATCCTCGCCCTTCTCGCCGACAAGAACACTCCCCACCCGCCTCTCGAGGCCGTGCTAACCGCAATGGAGGAGCAGGGCAAGGCCGGTGCTAACCAGTTCGACACCACCCAACTCAAGGGCCGTCGCATGATCGACTTCAACTGGATCACCGACAAGGAGATTTTGGCCGGATGCTCGGGCGACGTCACCTTCACCGTCGACGTTCCTGGCGAGTTCGAGGCGACTCCAGCCGCCAACTCGGTCGCTCAGCTGCTGCTGGTTCGCGGTCTTCAGGGCGGACACTGCGAGTTCGACATTCAGCTCGAGCGCGCTAACTCTCTTCAGATTTTGGCTCGTGCCATAAACGCCGTGCTCGACAAGGCGGATGCACGCATCTCGGCCCCATACGGTGGTGCTCAGAACAACGCGATTCCCGCCGACGCACAGGTAGTTTTGGCTCTTCAGCCGGGTGACGAGGCCGCAGTTGCAGCCGTCGTAGCCGAGCTCGAAGAGGCTCTGCGCTATGAATACGGCGTCGCCGACCCAGGCGTTCGCCTCGAGTTGGTCGCCACGGATGCGCCGACTCAGGTGTTCTCAAAGGCGGC
>JBEEJJ010000009.1:0-22326 GCA_041169265.1 Actinomycetota bacterium | reverse complement strand
CAGACGGGTTTTCCTTCTATTGGAAAAACGCGTCACTGACGCTTGCCGAGGCAGGGCTGGGATTTCTTTTCGGAAACATCAGCGCCCTCGTCCTAGCCGGTCTTGCGCTTATGATTCCAAAAATCGAAAACTTAGCGACCCAAATCGCAGTGATCACGTACTGCATACCTATCGTTGCCATCGGCCCGATTATTCGTTTGGTTCTAGGCGCTCCCGGAGATGGAGAGCCCGCCGGTGCAGCTATTGCATTGGCGGCCCTGAGCGTATTTTTCACCACCATGGTCGGAGCTCTAACCGGCGTGAAGTCGGCCGATAGGGCCAGCCTAGATGTTGTAACTGTTTACGGTGGCAACAGCTGGCACAGGCTAATCAAGGTGCAGTTACTTGCGTCGCTTCCGGCGATTTTTGCAGCGCTTCGTATCGCAGCACCAGCTGCTTTTCTAGGAGCGATCCTTGGCGAATATGTTGGTGGGCCAGACCTCGGATTCGGCCCGGCGATGGTGAACGCTCAGCAGAGCTTGGAGGTCGCTCGTGTCTGGGGCCTCGCTTTGATTTCGGGAGCGATTGCCGGTCTCGCCTACGCGCTCTTCGGAATCATCTCCAGAATCGTTAGCCCGTGGGCAAAAGAAACCTCGGGAGGCACTGCATGACGAGCCTGTCGAGGCGAGTCGGCAAGACCGCCTACAACACGTTTATCTCGCTCGCCGTAGTAACCGTGCTTTGGATGGTCGCCTTATGGGCCTTGGACGTGACACCCTACATCGGCAAGAATCCGGTAGATGTCTACAACTTTTTGTTCACGCTTGAGAAGTCTGCAGAGAATCGTGAACTTGTCTTGACCGCGCTCGGTCACACAATGGTGGACGCTTCAATAGGGTTCGCGTTTGGAATCTTTTTTGCGACACTCATCGCCGTATTGTTTACCCTTTCAAAGGGCATCGAACAGGCCCTGATGCCGATAGCGATGTTGCTACGATCGGTTCCGCTTATCGCGATGGCTCCAATCATCATCTTGATTTTCGGTCGAGCCGAAGTCACCGTGGCTGTAATGGGTGCAATCGTCGTATTGTTTCCAGCACTCGTGAACATTGTTTTCGGCTTGCGATCGGCCTCGCCGGCTATGTATGACCTCGTAAACGTTTATGGTGCTGGCAAACTTACGGCGCTCAGAACGGTGGCTTTCCCAAGTTCCCTGCCGGCTTTCTTCGCGGCGCTGAAAATCTCGGTTCCCGGCGCGATCACCGGAGCGTTGTTGGTCGAATGGCTCGCAACCGGTGGCGGCATTGGCTATGGAATCGTGTCTGCCGTTGGACGCGCCAAGGCAAACGAGGTGTGGGCCTACGTTGTGGTGATTACTTTAGTTTCGATTGTGCTCTACAACGTTGTCGCGCTGATTGAGGACTCCGTGCTGGCTCGCTTCGGCCACGCAACCAAAAAGTAGCCTTAGAGCGCGCCTTCAATCGCCGAAACTATTGCGGCATCATCTGGCTTGGTGGTCGGTCTGAATCTCAAAACCTCACCGCTTGGCAAAACCAAGAACTTTTCGAAATTCCACATGACCGGCCCAGCCATCCCCGAAGCATCCTTGGCCTTGATTAGTTCCTTATAAAGTTCGTGACGGTTTCTGCCGTTGACGCGTGTCTTTTTGGTCAGCGGGAATGTGACTCCGTAGGTGGTCGAGCAGAAACTTTGAATCGCCTCTTCGCTACCGGGCTCTTGCATGAACTGGTTGGTCGGAACACCGACAACGGTGAAACCCTTGCCCTGATACTTCTTCTGGAGTTCTTCGAGCGCAGTGTACTGAGGGGTCAACCCGCACTTGGATGCGACGTTGACAACGAGGATGGGGCCGTGTGCCAGCTCACCGAGGGCAACGGTCTTGCCATCCATCAGTTCCACTTTGGTTTCTAAAACGTTCATGTTCTTCTAAAGGAGCGAACGGTCCGAAATGTTCCGCAGATGCCTGGTTGGTTTTTGCGCAGAGCGAAAGGGAGTAGCGTGAAGGTGGAGGTAACACCATGAAGTTGGCAGAAAAGGTAGTCGTAATCACAGGTGCCGGAAACGGCATGGGTCGAGAGATGACTCTCGAGTCCATTCGGCGAGGTGCCAAGGTCTATGGCGTTGACATCAGCCAGAAGAACCTCGAGGAGACCGCATCCCTGGTTTCTACAAAAGAATCGTTCAAGTTTGAGGTGCTCGACATCACCGAGCGAACCCAAACTGCGACTCTCCCCGACCGAGTCATAGCGGCGTTCGGTCAGGTTGATGCGCTCATCAACAACGCCGGCATCATCCAGCCGTTCGTATTCGTGAGCGAACTCGACTTTGAGCACATCGACCGAGTGATGAATGTCAACTTCAACGGGCCAGTGAACCTCGTGAAGTCGTTTTTGCCACACCTTGCAAAGCGCCCAGAAGCCCAGATTGCCAATGTCTCGTCAATGGGTGGCTATGGTCCCGTGCCGGGGCAAACCGTCTATGGCGCATCCAAGGCTGCTCTCAAGCTGTTCACCGAGGGACTGCGAAGCGAACTGATTCCAACAAACATCACCGTAACCGCGATCTATCCTGGAGCCATTGGCACGAACATCGCGGCAAACTCTGGAATAAGCATGGATCTGCCCGACGGTGCCGATGCGCCAGCCATGAAGATGACGCCAGCAAACGAAGCCGGCAGAATCATGATCGACGGCATCGAAGCCGGTAAGGCACGCGTGTTCGTGGGCAAAGACGCATCGATGATGGATAAGCTCGTGCGATTCATGCCCGAACGTGCGCCTGGCATCATCTATGAGCAGATGAAGTCGATTCTGCCTAAATGATGCTGCGCTATTGTGCGTTTAGATAGGCCAGCGCGCGCTCAACAATCTCATTTGGTGAGAGCGAAACATTGAGAACCAACCCCGCTTCATCAGCGGCCAGCGGCTCGAGAATGGCCAACTGGGAGTCGAGCATCTGAGCACCCATGAAGTGCCCCTTGCGGCGTTCTAGCCGCTCCACGAGCACCTCTCTCGTACCGTCGAGGTGAATGAACATGACAGTCTCGGCTACACCACGAATGAAGTCGCGATAGACGCGTTTGAGCGAGGATGCGGCAACTACTGTGCCGGTCGGATTCACCAGCCCGAACCCATCCACCTTGTTGGGCGCGCCATTGAGTGCCTCACCAACCAGTTGAAGCCAAGGCCAGCGATCTTCGTCGGTGAGAGGTATCGAAGCGGCCATCTTGTCGATGTTGCTTTGGGGGTGCAGGTCGTCTCCATCGATGAAACGACAACCCAGTTGCTGCGCTAGTCGAGTGCCTACCGTCGATTTGCCGCAGCCAGAAACCCCCATGACGACGATTCGCAGGTCGGTCATGGGAGTTTCTGGTTGCATTTCTTGCTTCATCGGTTGCAGGTTTACCAGTCGTGCATCGTGCCGTCAATCTTCAGGCGGTTCACCGGAAGATAGGCGGGTTCGTATTCAAACTGGGATGCGAGCTTCTCGTCATACGAAACTCCAAGTCCTGGCGATGTTCCAGGTCGAATGAGTCCATCTGAGAAGGTGTACTCGGGCTGGAACACGTCGTTGGTGTCAGGGCTGTGCTGCATGTATTCGCTGATTCCGTAGTTGTGAATCGCCATACCGAGGTGCAGCGACGCGGCGTGACCGATTGGTGACACATCGGTCGGTCCGTGAACACCAGACTTGATTTGGTAGACAGCCGCGTAGTCGAAGATCTTCTTCAACGGAGTGATTCCTCCACCGTGGCTGACCGGGCTACGCACGTAGTCAATCAGTTGTTCTTCAAACAGATCCTTGTAGTCGAAGATCGTGTTGAAGATTTCGCCCACGGCCAACGGAGTGGTCGTGTGCTGTCGAATCAATCTGAAAGCGTCGGTGTTCTCAGCTGGCGTTAGGTCTTCGAGCCAAAAGAGGTCATATGGTTCGAGCGACTTGCCGAGACGAGCTGCCTGAATCGGAGTGAGGCGGTGGTGACCATCGTGCAGCAGCGGCAGGTCTGGGCCGAACTCATTTCTCACGGCTTCAAATACCGACGGAATGTAGTTGAGGTAGGCGCGAGTGTCCCACTCTTCTTCAACTGGAACGCTCGATCGGCGAGCAGGCTCGTAGTCGTAACGCGCCGAACTTGCACCCTTTCCGCTTCCGGAGCCGGCAGCGGCATTTGCCGAAGCAGCCACACCATATACCGAGTTGAGGCCAGGAATAGCGGTTTGAACTCGGATGGCGCGGTATCCCTTCGCTTGGTGCTCGCGAATGGAGTCGAAGATCTCTTGGACGTCTCGACCGGATGCGTGCCCGTAGGCTAGGCAGCCCTCGCGGCTTGCCCCACCGAGCAGCTGGTAAAGAGGCATGTTTGCAGCCTTGGCCTTGATGTCCCAGAGAGCCATGTCAATCGCTGCGATGGCGGTCATGGTGATCGGGCCTCTGCGCCAGTAAGAGCCTCGGTAGAAGTACTGCCAAGTGTCTTCGATGTTGTGTGCGTCGCGACCAATCAGCATCGGGGCAAGGTGGTCGCGCAGGTATGCCGCAACGGCGAGTTCGCGACCGTTTACGGTTGCGTCGCCCAGACCGACCAGCCCATCGTCCGTGGTGATTTTCAAGGTTACGAAGTTGCGACCGGGTGAGTGGACGAATACTTCAGCTTTTGCGATTTTCATTTGCTGATACTCCTTGTTTCTACTTGTTCGGTTTGCGGTTCTGTAGCTTGGTCCAGCGTGCTCGCAGGGTGTGTGCGGCTGCCTTAGGCTGGCGGTCGCGAGTGAACGCGCCTTTCTTGTTGCCGAGCACTCTGAAGATTCCGGGCTTGGTCTGGAAATCGGCGAAGTTCCAGACGTGCTCGCCAACTACCCCGGGGAACTTGTCAAAGACCGAGTGGTTGGCGTCGAGGAAGTCGCTCTGATACTCCTCGCTCCAAGGAAGCGAGTGAATCGAGTGAGCGCCAGCCAGAGTGTCAGCTCCGTATTCGGTGATGATGATCGGCACGTCATACTTCTCGGTCCAGCCTTTGAGCTCCTTTTCGAGGTGCAACTTTGCGTTGTCGAGGTCGGCGTGGTCTTCATACCAGCCCCAGTAACGGTTGAGGCAAATTACGTCGGCAAGCGGAGCAACCATGCACTTGTCGTAAGGCTCGGTCATCACGTTGATGTAAGTGCTTGGACGAGTTGGGTCCATCGCCTTAGCCAAATCGAAGGCCGGTTTGAAGAAGTCGACTGCAGCCTGGCTTCCGGTTTCCGCTTCGTTGGTAATCGACCAGAGCACGACCGATGGGTGGTTCTTGTCGCGCGTGATGAGCTCACGAACAGCCTGCAGAAGTGCCTGCTGGGTTTTCTCGTTTGCAGTCTCTGGTCCAAAGGTTGGCAGCATAGGCCCACCGAACATGCTGGCAAAGTTTTGGTTCAGACCCACGGCTGCCGTTTCGTCGATGATGACGATGCCGTGGCGGTCGGCGTAGTCCATGACCTCCTCTGCATAGGGGTAGTGGGATGTTCTGAAGGAGTTCGCACCAACCCACTTGAGGAGTTCGAAATCGTTGACCAAAAACGCGTTGTCGTGCCCCTTACCCTTGACCACGTGGTCCTCGTGCATACCGAAGCCAGTGAAGTAGAAGGGCTCGTCGTTGATCAAGAACTGGTTGCCGACTACCTTGACGGTGCGAACGCCTACTTTTAGCGAATACTGGTCAACCAGTCTCCCAGCCTTGCTGTTCTCGATTACGAGTTCATACAGATAGGCAGCGCCTGGCTGCCAAAGCTTTACGTTCTCGATTGACAGAGTGCCAGACGCTCCAGATCCGATAGCAACAACGCGACCATCCTCATCGAAGAGTTTGACCGTGACATCGCCCGAACCCTCGAGCTCGACTTGGTAGTTCACCGACCCGACCGAACCCTTGAAGTCGGTGGTAACTGTTACGTCGGTGATTCGGTCCGATGGAGTCGAGAAGAGCCAAACACTCCTGGCCAAACCCGCATAGTTGTAGAAGTCGTGTAGGTAGGTTTGCTGCTTCACTCCATTGTCACGAGTGACCACACGACCCGGAGGGATGCTTTCGTTGGTCAGCACGTTTGACACAGCGATGGTGAGAAGAAGTTCCTCGCCCGCGGTAACAAGGTTGGTGATGTCTGCTTCGAACGGCATGTAACCGCCCGAGTGTTCAGCCACCTTTGAGCCGTTCACAAAGACAACTCCAGCGTGGGTGGCAGCATCAACTCGCACGTTGACTCGATCTTCACGCCAGCCACGAGGCACGCGAACCTTGCGCTGATACCAGACCCAACCAACATGCTCACGAATCTTAGTGTCGGTATAGAGATCGTTGAAACTCGATGGCACGGCAATGTCGAGAACCGTGTCTAGCGGCGCGCTCGACCAGTTCTCGTCAAAACCAAGAGTGGATTGATCAAGTTTGAAGTCCCAGATTCCATCCAGGTTCAGTACTTCGCGAGTTGCGGTTGCTTTTGGTCTTAGCATTTCTACTTTCTCGTTTCTGGCAAGCGGTTGCCATCTTGGTTAAATTTTTTACCTTCCAGGTTCAGGTGAATCCGGTCGATAAAAGCTTGGTTTTGAGCCAGAGGCTCGCTGATAATCGCGATGAGTGCGGCGACGCGTTCCCGATCTCCAGGCGTGCTTTTCGCACTCTCAATCTGATGCGCCTTCGCGTCTTGAACTTGCTCACGGTTTTCGACAAACCGAATCCACGAGCAAAGTGCTTCGATAGAAGCATCAACCGAAGTATCGGATGCCATCCGCGCTTCGATGATTGGCGCTACACGCACCGCAAGCTTGGTGGCACCATCGATGGCGATCTGCTCGAGTCGGTGCGAAATTCTCGGATTTTTGAATCGCTCGAGAAGTTGGGCCTGGTATTGCTCGAGGGCTAGCCCAGGGTAGTTGAGTTGCTCGCACGCTTCTCCCCAGAAACTCAAGACCAACGCTCTGCACTCCGCATCAGCTATCGCTTGATCAACGGTTTCGTGGCCATTCAATAGCCCGGCATAGGCGAGGATGCTGTGCGCCCCGTTCAGCAGCCAGAGCTTGCGCTTCTCGAACGGTTCTACCTCATCGACGATCTCGGCTCCGGCAGAGGCCCAGTCGGGGCACGGAGCGCCGAAGTCGTTTGATAACACCCAGCTCTTGAATGGTTCGGTGATTACAGGAGACCGGTCGGCAAAGCCGGTTTTCTCGAGCACCAAGGCGATGTCTTGATCTGTCGTCTTTGGTGTGATGCGGTCGACAGAGGTGCTGATGAACGAAACGTTGTTCTCAAGCCAGTCACCGATACTGGGCTCTAGGGACGTGACGAGCTGCCCCATGGCAATCTTCATCAATCGCCCGTTTGACGGCATGTTGTCACAAGGGACGATGTTGATCGGTCCCGCATCGCGTTGAGCTCGGTGAGCTAGCGCATGAGCCAGTTTGCGCAACGCAGCTGGCGGGTTGGCTAGATCCACGTTGCCATTCGAGTCCATGCCATAGGCGGCTTCGGTGATGGTTAGGGTGACCACGGTGCACCGAGGATCAGCAATCGTCTCGATGAAAGCCAGTTCGTCTTGCGCCGCATAAGCATCCGAAATGATGTCCATCGGTTCGAACCGGTCACCCTCAGCCGATCGCTCCACGAGCGTGAAATTGCAGTTCTGGGCGTTTAGCTCGTCCGCAGCCTTCGCCGAGCGACCGGTGAACGCAACGATCGACCAGTGCTGGGCATCTGTCGCATTTTGAGTGAACCAAGCTTGGTGCGCCCGGTGGAAAGCTCCTAAACCGATGTGGGCGATTATCCGTTTTGAGTCGTTCATAGTTTGAACGCCTCCTTAGGGATGGTCACCACGAGGTCGAATGCGATCTTTGAAGCCTGCTCACGGGTGAGGCGACCTTCGAGCACCAGCCGGGCGAGGAACGTGGAGTCGACGCGGCGAGCCATGTCGTGACGCGCTGGGATGGAAAGAAAGGCTCTGGTGTCGTCGATAAATCCTGACCCGCGATAGAAACCGGCGGTCTCGGTGACACTCTCTCGGAATCTCATGGCCGAGTCCGGTGCATCCAAGAACCACCATGGAGCGCCGATGCGAACGGATGGATAGAACCCAGCCAGCGGAGCAATCTCACGCCCCCAGTTGGACTCGTCCAAACTGAACAGGATGAGTGTGAGGTTTTTGTTTAGCCCATACTTTTCGAGCAGCGGACGAAGGTTTTGAGTGAATTCACAACGAACCGGAATGTCGTGTCCCGAGTCTGGGCCAAACTCCTCGAAGGTTTGAGTCGAGTGGTTGCGACGCACTCCGGCATGCAGGGTCATGACCAGACCGTCTTCGGTGCTCATTCGAGCGGACTCGACCAGCATGTGACCGGCGAAGTCTCGAACTTCGGCCTCGGATGCGGTGCCCAGCAGCGCCTTGTAGAAGATTTCTTCGGCGCTCTGCTGCGACAACGAGATTGTGTATGGCTCGAACACCCCATGGTCGGCGCTCACGGCTCCGTTGAGTCGGAAGAATGCCCGGCGTGATTCCAGTGCCTCAATGAAGCCTTGGTAAGTCAGAGAAGTTCCCACCAAAGAGGTCAATCGCGAAACGTTGGCGGCCCATCCTGCAGTCCGAGGGTCTAAATAAACATCTGGGCGAAACGTTGGGATAACGCGACCATTGAAGCTAGGGTCTTGGGCTAGCGCTGCGTGGGCAGCAAGGTCGTCGCAGGGATCATCGGTGGTTGCGAGTAGCTCAATTCTGAAGCGTTCGAATAGCGCCCTTGGCAGAAACTCTTGGGATTTCAAAAGTGCATCGATGTGCTCGTAAGTTTCTGAGCCATTTTCGCTCGACAACGGTTCATCGAGGGCAAAAAGGCTCGATAGTTCGTGGCTAAGCCAATAGCTAGATGCCGTTCCGGCAAGCAGGTGCCAGTTGTCGCAAAGAAGTTGCCAGGCTACTTTGGGGTCGCTCGTTTCGCTGTCTCGAATCTGAGCAAGGTCGACTCCCCCGGCGTGCAACAATCGCGTGACGTAGTGATCGAAAAAGAGAAGAAGTTCCGCCGGGTTTGCGAACGGTTCGTTCTTCAACAGCAGCTCCGGGTTGACGTGCCCATGAGGCGAAACGATGGGCAGATCGCGAACTTCGAGATAGAGCTCGGATGCGAGCGCACGCACTTCGGCTGAGCTGCCCAATAAGGCTGCCGAACTGGTCTCGATTTTCATGTTCACCCCTAAATCTGACCACGCAGAGTGGATTTTGTCAACCGATTGCCAAAAGTGTCGCCGAACGTTGCGAAATCGTGATTATTCATGGTTTTAGGCCCGTGCCTGACCGGTGGAACCGCGTACTAGCAGGGATGTCGCTCCCTGGCCCAAAGATTCGCCGAGTTCAGTGCCACGCTCGAAATGGTCAATCATGATGCGAGCTGCAGTCTTGCCAATTTCGAGCAAGTCCATCTGCACCGTGGTCAGTGCCGGGGTGGTGAAATCGCTACCAAAGATGTTGTCGAACCCGATGACGCTCAGGTCTTCTGGAACAGAGAGTCCAGCCGCCTTCGAGGCCTGGAGAATACCGATTCCCATGAGGTCGTTATAGGTGAACACTGCTGTGGCACCCGATGCTCGAACCCTCTGCAACGCCTGAGCGCCCGCGTCCAGGCTCGGTGCATTCGGGCCAATCTCGACTACCGACATCCCTGCTTTGAGGGCATGTTTCATGATGAGTTCGAAACGCTGTGCGCCGATCCAAGAGTTAGCTGGGCCAGCAACGTAAGCGATTGACTTGTGTCCCAGTCGAGCCAAGTGCCCGATGGCCTCTTCGATACCCGGTTCATTGTCTGGCGCTACGTCGGCAACACCCTCGGCCTTGCGGTTGACGAGCACTACCGGCTTGTCGAAATTGACCTGTGAAATTTCTTTGTCGGTCAATCGGGTGGTTCCCAGAATCACGCCATCGACGGCGGGCAGGATACGCTCCAGGCTCTTTGCCTCGATGATGCTCGATTCCTGAGACTCGGCCACCACGAGGGTGTAACCGCGGCTGGCCGCCTCTTGCTCAGCGCCACGAACAACCTTGAAAAACACGGGGTTGGTGATGTCAGCGATCATTAGTGCCAACATCTTCGTTTTGCCGGTCGGAAGCGCACGTGCAAACGGGTTCGCTTTGTAGTTGAGCTGCTTGGCAGCCGCACGAATCTTCTCTTCGGTCGCTTTATTAATTCGACCAGGAGTGGTCAAGGCTCGTGAAACAGTCGACGGGTTGACCCCAGCCAGTTTGGCTATGTCATAAATCGTCGCTGCTTTGTCAGCCATCTTCACCCTTGAACTAGTTTTGGAAACCTGTTTCCAGACTAGGCCAGACTCCATTCATCCGTCGCCATCGACTTGCGCATTTCGCGTCGTGCAGCTTGACGGTCTGGGTCAGGAACTGGCGATGCCATAAGCAGGCGCTGGGTGTATGGGTGAGATGGAGTCACGGTTACCTCAGACGCAGGACCCTGCTCGACAATCTCGCCCTTGAACATCACGGCTACGCGATGACTCAGGTGACGAACGACATCCAAGTCGTGAGACACGAATAGATATGAAACGCCGGTGTCCTTTTGAATCTGCAGAAACAGATCAAGGATGCGTGCTTGAGTGGTGAGGTCCAACGCCGATACCGGCTCGTCACAGACGATGAGTTTTGGCGAGAGAGCGAGAGCTCGAGCAATCGCTACGCGCTGACGCTGCCCACCCGAGAACTCACGTGGGAGTCGGTTCAACGCATCCGAGGGAAGGCCGACCTGGTCGAGAAGCTCAGCGATTCGCTTTTTGGCGGCAGATGCTTCAAGCCCCTGAATTTCAAGTGGCTCGGCAAGAATCTGCCCGACCTCCATTGACGGGTTCAGCGAAGTGTATGGATCCTGAAACACCACCTGAAGGTCGCGGCTAAGCGCACGTCTCTCTTTGCGAGTGGCCTTCGAGATTTCTTCACCAAAGAATTTGATCGAACCAGCAGTTACCGGAGCGAGCCCCAGAATTGCTCGGCCAAGGGTGGTTTTGCCCGAGCCGGACTCCCCCACCAGACCAAGGGTTTCGCCCTCACCGATTTCGATTGACACCGAGTGAAGCGCCTTGAAGCCAGTCTTCTTGAATCCTCCCGCACCATAGGTAACGTCGAGGTTTTCTACTTTTAGAACCTGGGACATTTTTACAGCTCCTCGCCGGTAGCAGTGGTGAGCATGGTCATCGGGGTTTTGCCCTCGAGCATCGAACCAAGCAGAACCTGGGTGTACTTTTCCTTGGGGTTTCTCAAGATCTCCCGAACTTCGCCCGACTCGACAACTCGGCCGTGCTGCATCACAACGACGCGATCGGCGAGGTCGGCCACGACACCGAAGTTGTGGGTTACCAGCAACATCGACATCCCCAAGCGTTGCTGCAGTTCTCGCAGCAGGTCGAGTACTTCGGCTTGAACCGTTACGTCGAGCGCGGTGGTTGGCTCATCCGCGATCAAAAGATCAGGTTCACAGCTGATTGCACCTGCGATGAGGATGCGCTGCGCCATACCGCCCGAGACTTCGTGTGGGTAGCTCTTGAACACGCGCTCGGGGTTGCGAATGCCGACCATGTCGAGCAGCTCCAATATTCGCGCTTTAGCATCGGCCTTGGAAACTCCGAGCACCTTCACCATCGGACGAACCAGCTGGTAGCCGATAGTGAACGATGGGTCGAGGTTGCTCATCGGCTCTTGTGGAATGTAGGCGATCTTCTTGCCACGGAACTTGGTCATTTCGCGAGCCGAAATCGAACCGGTCTCTGGTGATACCAGGTCTTCGCCACTGAACAAAATGTGCCCGGAAGGAATAACCGCGTTTTCAGGCAAAAGCCCAAGAATCGAGAATGCAGTCTGAGACTTTCCAGAACCGGATTCGCCGACGATTCCTAGAACTTCACCCTTGTCGAGCGAGAAAGAGACATCATGAACGACCTTCTTTAGGCTTCCGTCACCCTGCGGATAGCCGACGCTGAGGTGCGAGACCGACAGAAGGTGCTTGCGGTCATCCTCGGTGATCGGGGCTGAAGCCTCTAGAGCCTCACCGGCCACGCTGCGACGACTAGTCTTTTTCGACTTCTGCGAGTCCTCGAGCGCATCGCGAACCGCGTTTCCGAAGAGCACGAAAGCGCCGATGGTGACGGTGATTACGACCGAGGGCCAGAGCACTAGTGATGGTGTTAGGAAGATGTTCTTGAAGCCATCGTTGATCATCACACCCCAGCTGATGAGGTTGGTGTCGCCCAGACCCAAGAATTCGAGTCCCGACTGGATTGTGATTGCGATACCTGCGATCAATGCCGACTGAATGATGATCGGCGCACGCACCACGGTAAAGATGTGACGCGTAATGATTCGAAGGTCACTCAGTCCCGAAACGCGGGCTGCATCGACATAAAGCTCATTGCGCACGCCCATGACCGCAGTGCGGGTTAGCCGATAGAAACCAGGAGCGATGATGAGACCGAATACCACCATCAGAATCGGGAGGGATGGACCCACCGCGGTGCGAACTGTTAGGAGGATGATCATGGCAGGAAGCGACATGAACATGTTCGCCACCCAAGATGAGATGCCGTCGAAGCGACCACCGTAATAACCGGCGACCAGTCCTGCGGGAACTCCCGCCAGGATAGCCGTGATAACAACGATGAGAGCGGCCACGAGAGTCGTTTGTGTTCCAAAGATCAATCTGGCCAGAACGTCTCGACCTGCACTGTCAGTGCCGAGGGCGTGAACCGAGTCCGGTCCGGTCATGATTGCCATGGGGTCGGTGAGAGTTGGATCCATGGGGCTAATAAGAGGAGCGAACAGAGCCACGAGCACGACACCGAGGATGATGACCATCGTCGAGAGCCCCATCGGGTTCTTCAAGAGTTTCTTGAAGAGCGACTGGCGAACGATGGACGAAGTTACAGTTGGTGAACTCATTAGTGAACACGCACCTTAGGGTTTAGCCAGCCGTTGATTAGATCGACTAGCAGGTTGACGACGATGACAATGACCACCGTGTAGACGACGACACCCATGATTACCGGGGTGTCACCGAGGGTTGTGCTGTTTACCGCCAGCTGCCCCATACCGGGCAAGGCAAATATGGCTTCGATGATGACCGAGCCGCCGAGCATTCCCACGAACTGAAGGCTCAACACGGTGAGCCCAGCGGGAGCTGCAGACCGAAGAATGTGTTTGAAAAGGATTTCACGCTCGGGGACGCCTCGGCTTCGAAGAGTGCGAACCCAGTCCTTTTCTTTCACTGCTTTGATGGCCGAACGAATCTGCTGAGCAGAAGATGCAACAGTTGCGATAACCAATGAGGCCACCGGCAGGGCTAGTGACATTGCCCACATGCCAGGGTCATCCGAGAATGGAACATAACCTGTCGCTGGAAAAATCATGACGTTGATGGCAAGCGCTGTAACCATCAGAATGGCGACGACGAAGCCGGGCACCGCAAAACCGACGACCGCAAGAAACTGAACGAGTCGATCGATGAAACCACCCTTGATGGCGGCAGCCATGCCAAGAAGCACGGCGAGAACAGCGGAGATAAGAATAGCGACGGCAACCAGCGATAGGGTGACCGGGAGTCTGTTGGCGATTGCCGTTGAGATTGGTTCATTGGTGAACCAGGAGGTGCCGAGGTTGCCTTGAAGGGCGTTTGCGGCCCAAGTGAAGTAGCGCTCGAAGATCGGACGATCTAGGCCGAGTTCAGCATCCTTGGCTGCGATGTCGGCATCGGTTGCCCCATCGCCCAGAAGTCGGAGTGAAACACCTTCGGTGGTGAAGAAGACCATGAAGAAAGCGAGTGTGGAGATCACGACTAGGAGCAGAGCTCCAGAACCGAGACGCCTCGCGATGAATGACAGCATGTCTTTTCTTTCTGAGAAGAGGTGGTGGGTTGGGGGGCGGGACGGCCACCCCCCAACCCGTTTACTACTTACCTGTTGGCGAGTAGTTGTATAGGTAAGGTGTCACGTTCTGTAGCTGCGCTACGACCTTGACACGCTTGGATGTGGCGGTAACGGTAGGGATTCTGTAGAACGGAACGAACCATGCTTCCTCGACCAGGAACTTGTTGATGGCCTTGCTCTGGGCGACGATGTTCTTGTCGCTCGCGTCGAGGTCAATCGAGTTCAGTGCACGAGTGATCACATAGTTGCGGCTCTTAAGTGGGTTCCACACGCCGTCTGGGTTAGCCAAGGTTTCGGTGGTTACAAAGTCACCAGGCTGGAAGATCTGCATGATGATTGCCTCGAATTTGCCGGCACGCGAGTCTGGATACCAGTTTGGGTTTGGATCCCATTCGACTTTGATGCCGACTGCCTTGAGGTAGCCCTCGAGCAGGGCGTTTAGGTTTGGCTCTGGCCAGTTGTTTAGGGTAAGAGTAAACCCGTTGCTGTAGCCGGCCTGCTTTAGGAGAGCCTTGGCCTTGGTTGGGTTGTAGGTGTAGTAGCTGTCGTACTTCTTGTCATAAGCTCCGGTCTTCGAACCGAATACCTGGTTGGTGACTTCGCCACCAAACTCAACGGCCTTCAGCAGAGCCTTGCGGTCAACTGCGTAGGCGATCGCCTGACGAACTTCCTTCTTTCCGAGGGCACCGTTCTTCTTGCCATCACGGTCAAAAATCAGAAGACCCTTCCAGTCAACGAACTGCGACACCAGGGTGATGCCACGCTCTTTGGCGGTCGGGGCCGTCTTCGAGGTGAGGTTCGCCGCATCAACCTGACCCGAAAGCAGCGCGTTAAGAACTGCGTTTGCGTCGGTGATGACCTTGAAGGTGACCTTCTTGAACTTCTGCTTCGACTTGTCCCAGTAGCTTGGGTTTGCCTCGAAGACATACTGCGAGCCAACCTGAGCGCTCTTGAGGATGTATGGACCAGAACCAACCGGAGAGGTCTTGAGTCCAACGGTGCCGATCGCGTTTGGGCTAGCTACATAGCTGGATGTGGTGCTCAGCCAGTAGAGAAGGGCAGGGTTTGGCTTGTCTAGGGTCAGCTTGATGGTGTCGGAGTCGACAACCTTTACGGTGGTTCCCTTCAACTTAGCGGTGTAAGGGCCAGTGCCAGCGATGTAAGCATCGAGGCTCTTCTTTGCGGCTGCTGCATCGAAAGCAGCGCCATCGGTGAACTTGACACCCTTGCGAAGATCCATGCTCAACGAGAACTTGTCGGCCGACCAGGTCCACTTGGTGGCCAGGTTTGGCTTGTAGGTTCCGTCGGGTGCGCGAAGGATGAGGTTGTCATAGGCAGCCTGGTAGAACTGAGGGAAGTACGAGATGTTCGCACCGATTGGGTCCCAGGTGACGATGTCACCCGCGACGGCGATTACTAGGTCACTCTTGTTAGCGGCATCTGCTGAGCTGGTGCCACCAACAATGAGAGTTGCAGAAAGAGCAGCAGCGAGAAGTGTGCTTACTCCCTTTTTGATTTTCATTTTGATCCTGTCTAGTTGTTCTGAATCTATTAGTTGAGGCTGAATCAGCTCAAGAGACACAGTATGGCAATTTGTCGGATTTTGGCAATCGGTTGACAAAAAAAGCAATAACAGTTTGATAACGCATGCTTTTTACCTTGTGTTTACTTGGTTTTTGAAATCGGCAACCTATTGCCAGAATGTTGCAAAATCGGCGTGTCGCGTTAGCTCTAGCGATCAAACCGACAGGCACACTGAGCGACTTAAGTCTTCCGGCAGTGCACCTAGAGCACCACCTTGGATGCGCCCTCGGTAGGAATCGAACCTACGACCAAGAGATTAGAAGGCTCTTGCTCTATCCACTGAGCTACGAGGGCAGCGTGTGCAACTGAACAAGTTTAGCCAACAAGCGGAATACAGAGCACTCTCAGGTTGCTTGACTATGCTGACGCAGTTGTCCGTATCAGAAAGAACACCTTGCACAAACTATCGAAGTTCAGCCTTGCCAATCGTTCCGTCGTAGCCCTAGTGACGGTGATCATCGCAATCTTTGGATTCGTGACTCTCGGTTCACTAAAGCAAGAGCTAATCCCTTCTTTTGAGACGCCTCAGGCTGCCATCGTCACGACTTATGTCGGCGCATCCCCTGAGGTTATTGATTCTCAGGTCAGCCAGCCCATCGAAGAGGCCGTTCGTGCACTCGATGGCCTGGTTTCGTCTTCATCGACTTCACAGAGCAACATTTCGATCGTTCGCGTCGAGTTTGACTATGGCACCAAGACTTCGAAGGTCAAAGAGGATCTGAACGCTGCTCTGGCGTCAATCAGCTCAACTCTTCCTGGCGAGGCAGAACCGAGGATCCTTTCGGGATCGTTCGACAGCGTGCCGATCATTGCCCTCGGAGTCTCGTCGCCTGACAATGAAGCACTCGGCAAGATTCTCGAGGATGTGGCCAGTCCCCTGCTTTCGTCGGTTCCTGGTGTTCGCGACGTCACCGTGACCGGTATCCGCGAGAAGCGCGTGAACATCGAACTCAAGACCTCGGTACTGACTGCCAACGGATTGACCCAGCAAAATATCGTTACCGCACTTCAGTCCAACGGTTTCGTTATTCCTGCCGGCACCATCGATGACAACAAGGGCACCATCTCGGTGGAGGTGGGCACCCGCGTCGAGAGCATCTCGGCGTTCAAGAGCCTGCCACTAATCTCATCGAGTTCGTCCTCGCTGTCTGGGATGTTCGGCTCGGGATCTAACCCATTCGGTTCGGGCTCTGGCACGCCAAGCATTCCGGGCGTACCGACCGTTCCAACAGTGCCGGCAGTCAAACCACTACTCACCGTTAGCGACGTCGCGACTGTTACCTATGAGAACGCTCCCATAACCAACATCTCTCGCGTTGACGGCGTCGACGTGCTCACCTTGTCGATCACTAAGACCCAAGACGGAAACACCGTGGCTGTGTCACACGGCGTTCAAGACAAACTGGATGAACTGAAGCAGAAGCTTGGCTCAGACGTCGAGATTAAGACGATCTTCGACCAAGCGCCATACGTTGAGCAGTCACTTGAAGACCTCACCACCGAAGGCATGCTGGGTCTTACCTTTGCGATCATCGTGATCCTGGTCTTCCTGTTGTCGTTCCGCTCGACGGCGGTGACCGCAATCTCGATTCCAACATCCGTGTTGATCACCTTTATCGGTCTGTACTTCCTGGACTACTCGCTCAACCTCTTCACCCTGAGCGCATTAACGATTGCAATCGGTCGTGTGGTGGATGACTCGATCGTGGTTATCGAGAACATCAACCGCCACCTGTCCTACGGCGAGCCTAAGAAGAAAGCCATCACTTCGGCCGTCAGGGAGGTTTCGGGAGCTATCACAGCCGCGACTATCACTACGGTCGCCGTATTCTTGCCAATCGCCCTGGTCGGTGGCCTAGTCGGCGAGCTGTTCCGTCCGTTCAGCTTCACCTTCGCAATCGCACTGACCGCATCTCTGTTCGTCTCGCTCACCATCGTTCCGGTGCTTGCTTACTGGTTCATGAAGGCACCGAAGGGCACGGTTGTTGAAACCGATGCGTCTAAGGCGGCTGCCCACGCGGATGCTGTGCGCGAGGCAGAAGAGCACAAGGAGCGCAAGTCGTGGTTGCAACGCGGCTACCTGCCGATCCTTCGCTCCACGCAGAAGCACCCGGTAATCACCGTCATCGCTTCGTTCATGATCTTGGTATTCACCTTCGGGCTCGTGCCTCTGCTCAAGACCGACTTCATTGGCGGTTCGGGTTCCAGTGGTTTCGTGATGAACCAAACTCTCGAACCTGGTGCGACTCTTGACCAGAAGGACAAAGCCGCAGGAAAGCTCGAGGACATCGCTCTTGCAACCGAAGGTGTCGAAGTTGTTCAAACGACTATCGGTTCATCTGGTGACTCACGAGTTGCGTTTGGAGCGCAGGCCGGTGGAATCAGCATCCAGGTCATCGTCAAGGACGGCTTCGACGTAACCGATGTGCAAAACCAAATCACCACGAAGGTGAAATCCGACTCTTCCATCGGTGAAGTTAAGTTCGGCACCGGTGGTGGCGGGTTCTCGGGCTCGAGCACGATCGACATCAAGATCAAGGCAAAGGATTCTGCTGGTCTAGAGGCCGGAGTTCTAGCCGTGCAGAAGGCCATGAAGCCAGTGAAGGACGTGAGTGAAATCACCAACTCCCTGGCTGACAAGCAACGCACACTTCGCGTAAAGGTTGATCGCAAGGCAGCCGCTCGACTCGGGTTGACCGAGACCGCCGTCGGTGGAATTGTTGCCGGTCAGATGCGCCCGAGCTCGATTGGAAATCTAAACGTTGACGGCGTTTCGACCCCGATCTATGTCGTGCAGAACGACCTGCCAGAAACCATTGCAGATGTTCGGGCGATTCGCATTCCGACCGCAACGGGCGCTGTGTCGCTTGACTCGATTGCAGATGTCTACCTCACCAAGGTTCCCGTCTCGCTCACCACCGAGAAGGGCGATCGAACCGCAACGGTTTCGCTGACCCCAGACGGCAAGAACCTGGGAGCCATCTCCACCGATGTCACGACCCGTCTGGCCGACGTGAAGTTGCCAACCGGCGTCACTGCGACAATCGGTGGTGTCACCGCATCCCAGGCTGAATCATTCAGTCAGCTGGGACTTGCACTTTTGGCAGCAATTGCGATCGTGTTCATCGTCATGGTGGCCACCTTCAGAAGCATTCGTCAGCCTTTGGTTCTGCTGATTTCGATTCCGTTTGCCGCTACCGGTGCGCTGGGTCTGCTGCTGCTTACAGACACTCCGCTTGGCGTTTCGGCACTCATCGGTATGTTGCTGCTGGTTGGAATCGTGGTGACCAACGCGATCGTTCTGATTGACCTGATCAACCAGTACCGACGCGAAGGAAAGCCGATTCAAGAGGCAATCATGGATGGTGCGCGCCAGCGTTTGCGCCCGATCTTGATGACCGCACTCGCGACCATCTTTGCTCTGATGCCGATGGCGTTCGGTATCACCGGTGGCGGAGGCTTCATCTCACAGCCTCTCGCGATTGTCGTGATTGGTGGTCTGTTCTCGTCTACCGTGCTGACTCTGGTCATCGTGCCGGTGCTCTATTGGCTGGTCGAGGGCGGCAAAGACCGCAAGGTAGTTCGCAAGGAGAAGCGCGCGGCCAAGAAGGCTGCGAAGGCTGTTTCGATGGCTGAACCCGCCTAGACCTCACGGCTAGAATTAGGGGGCTTCCGATAAACGTCGGAGGCCCCCTCTAGTTTTGGCGTGTGATTGCTATTTCTCAATACTTGGTCTGGATCGACTGCGAGATGACCGGGCTCAACCCTGAGGTTGACGAACTCGTCGAAATCGCCGTGGTCATCACCGACTCCGAGTTGAATCTGGTCGACGAGGGTATCGACCTGGTCATCAAGCCGAGCGACGCTGCCCTAGCGCAGATGAATGACTTCGTGCGCAACATGCACACCGAATCTGGCCTCATCAACGAACTTGAGAACGGCCTGAGTCTCGAAGAAGCAGAGAAGATTGTTCTCGAATACATTCAGCGGTTCATCCCAACAGCCAAAGAATCACCGCTAGCCGGCAACACCATCGGGACAGACCGCATGTTCATTGCCCGCTACCTCCCAAACGTGGATGCACACCTGCACTATCGCAATATCGACGTTTCTTCGATCAAGGAGTTGACTCGCCGTTGGTATCCGCGCGTCTACTTCCAGCTACCTAAGAAGGATGGCGGGCACCGCGCGTTGGCAGACATCTTGGAATCGATCAAAGAACTCAAGTATTACCGCAACACGGTTTTTGTCGAACTTCCCGGGCCGACCACCGTCGAAGCACAACTGGCAGCCGAAAGACTGGCCAACCAGTAGCGCGACCATTACTGCTAGAATCTTCTAGTTGCCTCGGCAACCTTGGTGGGTATAGCTCAGCTGGTAGAGCGCCTGGTTGTGGTCCAGGAAGTCGCGGGTTCAAGTCCCGTTACTCACCCGAAGCATTCAAAACATGAACGGTTTCATGTTTTGAAGCGCTGAGCCTCAAAACAACATGAGTTGTTTTGAGGTTTCAAACTTTAAGGCGTGGCACTTTGAAATAAACCTGCCACTGGTGCAAGTATTGTTGCGACCAGAAAGGCCGCAGCTTTGAACTCCAAAACATCTTCGACCGCACCCAAGCACGGGCTTCTTCCATCGATTGCCCTGAGTCTAATGACCGTGATTTCGGCAGTCTCGGCTTTGAATATCGCCATTCCCGACATTGCCGAGAAGACCGGGGCGACCCAGACGCAACTCACGTGGATCGTCGACGCATACACCGTTGTCTTCGCCGGCTTGCTACTACTTTCAGGCGCGGTAGGCGACAAGTACGGTCGCAAAACGCTCCTACAAGTGGGTCTGCTTATCTATCTCAGCGCCAACATCTTTGGAATCCTGGCCGGACCAGAGATGGACCCGAACACGTTGATTGCGATTCGCATCATCACTGGCGTGGGAGCATCCATGATCATGCCGAGCACGCTTTCAGTGATCACTACATCGTTCGAAAAAGAGGAGCGAGCCAAGGCAGTTGGCGTTTGGGTGGCTGTAGCCGGTGGTGGCGCGGTCGTTGGATTGTTTGGAACCGCCGTGCTGATGCTCTGGTTCGATTGGACCTCGTTCTTCTGGCTAAACCTTGTGTTCGCGACGGTTGGATTCATCGGCGTCACGGTCAACGTACGAAACAGCAAAGACGAGTCCGAGCATCCTCTCGATGTCATCGGTGGGTTGCTGTCGATCGCTGCGGTAGCCACTCTGGTGTTTGGAATTATTGAAGGTCCCGAACGAGGCTGGGACGATTCCACCACTGTGACTGGTTTGGTCGCTGGTTCCGTTCTGCTAATTGTGTTCGTGCTTTGGGAACTTCGTGCAAAGCATCCTCTGCTAGATCCACGTTTGTTTAGAATCCGTGGATTCAGTGCCGGTTCGCTTTCGATAGCCATCCAGTTTCTGGCCCAGTTTGGGTTCATCTTCGTCGGAATGCAGTATCTGCAGTTCGTAGGAGGCTTCGAACCGTGGCAGGCGGCCTTGCATCTGCTGCCTCTCCCATTCGTGATGCTTCCAGGAACGCGCTTGGTAGGTCACCTGGCAAAGCGCTTTCCTCAAAAAGTTTTGGGTTCCATCGGACTCGCCGCTTTTGGAACTTCGATGTTCCTCTTCTCGAACCTCTCGGATAAGTTCGACTTCTGGCTATTCGAGAGTGCTCTCGTGCTGATGGCTAGCGGCGTAGCCTTTGCGGCAACCCCTGCGACAACTGCAATCACGGCTTCTTTGCCCCCGTCGAAGCAAGGCGTAGCTTCCGCCGTAAACGACGTGGCACGTGAATTCGGCAGCGCTGTGGGTATCGCGGTGCTAGGAGCTGCACTAACCGACACCTATCGAGGAGAAATGGTTGACCACGTGGCCACGATTCAATTTCCACCTCAGGTGCCGGCCGAGAAGATCAGCGATTTCAACGACTTCGTGACGAACTCCCCGGCGGTTCTGGGCATTGACATCAATGATTTGCCCGAAAAAATGCAATCCGCTAAGCCATTCCTCGAAACCATATGGGTCGATTTGCAGAATGCCGCAGCGATTGCATTCGCAGATGGTTCGTCTGCCGCACTCAGGCTGTCTGGGTTAGTCGCGTTTGGTGGCGCAGTTCTCGTTGCCGTTTTGGCACCGAAGAAGACTGCCGAGGCAGTCGACGACTACTCCGAAGCTCGCTGAATCAGAAGTTCACGCACGCGGGCAGCGTCAGCCTGACCCTTCATGGCTTTCATGACCGCGCCAATAACAGCGCCAGCCGCCTGCATGCGACCCTCGCGAATAGCGTCGATAACGTCTGGTTGAGCAGCAAGTGCTTCGTCGATGGCCGCAAGAAGAGCACCATCATCCGAGACAACTTCGAGACCCTTAGCAGCAACGATTGCCGCTGGCGAACCCTCTCCCGCCAAGACCGCCGCCAACACTTCGCGACCGATGCGGTCGTTTATCTTGCCTAATTCGACGAGATGAGCCAACTCGGCTACGTCGGCGGCGGTGACGGATAGTGCGTCGATCTCTTTGTCCTCGTTGTTGGCCAAACGAGCAATCTCACCGGTCCACCACTTGCGAGCCGACTGCGGCTTTGCGCCGGCGGCCACAGTTTCCTCGATTTGGTCGAGTAACCCGGCGTTTACGACATCCCGGAATTCGAGGTCGGCGAAACCCCACTCGGACTGAAGACGCTTGCGACGGTCGGCAGGGTTCTCAGGCAGGCTCGCACGAATCGATTCGATCAGCTCATGCGACGGCTGAACCGGAACGAGGTCTGGCTCAGGGAAGTAACGATAGTCGTCGGCGTCACTCTTCGGACGTCCGGC
>JBEEJJ010000008.1:0-22360 GCA_041169265.1 Actinomycetota bacterium | reverse complement strand
AAGGTCTGCAGCCCAGCTTCGGTGTCGGTCACCGAGTTCATGCAAGTTCACAAGTTCAGCCACATTCAGCACCTGGTTTCAACCGTCGAGGGCGATGTAAGGTCTGACGCCTCCTGCGTGGATGTATTCAAGGCGACCTTCCCAGCGGGAACCCTTTCGGGCGCACCAAAACCACGTGCGTTAGAAATCATCGACGATCTCGAGTCAGACAATCGAGGCTTCTTCGGAGGGGTAGTTGGCTACTTTGATTTCGCCGGAAACGCCGACCTAGCGATTGCCATTCGAACCGCAATCCTTCGCGATGGGGTGGCACACGTTCAAGCCGGGGCGGGAATCGTGCTCGACTCAGACCCAGTTTCTGAATACGAAGAAACTCGCACCAAGGCGGCAGCGCCACTTAGGGCGGTCGCCGAGGCTAGCGCATTGAAGCGAGTTCGCGACTAGTGCGGAGAACACTGGTCATAGCGTTAGCGATGCTCCTCGGGGTCGTCGCCCTGGCTAGCCAGCCGTGGTTCGAAGTCGGACTCACCTCGGGCAACCAGCTGAAAGTCGGCGGATTCGACGCCTATCCAAACTTCGGAGCAACGCTTTTGGTCGACGCACTGGCCATTCTGCTCGTGATCTACCTTCAGCGTCGTTGGGGCATCATTTTCTTGGTTGCCGGCGGCCTGGCGGTCGCACTGAGTGCAATAAGCCAAATCCCGGCGCTGTTTCAAGGCAACCTGAGTCTGCTGGCACCGATTGTCGAAAAGGCCACGGGTATCTCATCCTGGTTGGCGCAGGTGGAGCAAGTCGTGGTTAGCCAGCAAACGACTTTCTTCGGCTGGGGCTCCATTGTTTTGAGCGTGGTGCTCTTGGTGGTGCACTTGCTCGCAATCAGAGATGCCCTCAAGCTATCGGTGCAAAAAGTGAAGACGATAAAAGAAAAACGCGCCGTCAAAAAGGAATCGGCCTCGACCCAAGACCTTTGGAACGAAACCAACCCCCGAGACTTGTAAACTTATAGCGATTCAGAGAGGCAAAAATGAGCACCGAACACCCAGACGACCCAGGCCACGGCGACTCTATTGCGGCATGGACCGCAGTCATCGTCATCACCCTAGCTGTAGCTGCTGCGACGCTCTTTTTCTGGTTCGAGCAGTATGACCTGGTTTGGGTTTCGAGTGCATTCATTCCGGTGGGCGTTGTTGCCGGACTAGTCTTGGCTCGTCTCGGTTACGGCGTCAACGGCAAGCGCTAATCGAAGTGCTAGACGGGCTTTACGCCGGGGCATTAGCCGATGCACAGGCGCGCCTCGAACACACCACCATTGCAGATCTCGAACGACTCATCGAGGCGCAAACTCCTTCGCTTGACGCGATCACACTTCTTGCACCTCGGGCCAACGTGCATGTATTGGCTGAAATCAAGCGGGCCAGCCCATCCAGAGGCGACCTGGCCGAAATCACCGAGCCGGTTCAACTCGCCAAAACCTATGAGTCGGCCGGTGCGAGTGCCATTTCGGTTCTGACCGAAGAGCGAAAGTTCAAGGGCTCTCTAGCCGACCTGCAGGCCGTTCGCAAGGCTGTCGCGGTTCCATTGCTGCGCAAAGATTTCATCGCCAACGAGCAGCAAATCCTCGAGGCTCGTGCGTTCGGAGCAGATATTTTTCTGCTCATCGTCGCAGGGCTCGACCAGAGAACCCTTCAGCGTCTGAAGAGGTTCGGCGAAGAGCTGGGTATGACTGCATTCGTCGAAACACACAGCTCGGATGAGGTGCAACGCGCACTTGACGTGGACGCACGTTTGCTCGGGGTCAATGCCCGCGACTTATCGACGTTCGAGACCGATCGAAACCTATTCGGCGCGTTAGTAGAAATGATTCCAGCAAACGTGATCAAGGTAGCCGAGAGCGCCGTCAGAAACGTTGAAGATGTTCGTCATTACCGAGGCGCAGGAGCCGATGTGGTTCTGGTCGGCGAAGCCCTGGTCACTGGGGATGCGGCAGCTATGCTGCGGGACTTTTTGGCCGTCTAGGCAACTTAGGATTTAACCATGTCAAATTTGCGCGAACAGGTCGGCCCGTACTTTGGCGAATTTGGCGGCCGTTTCGTGCCGGAGTCGCTGATTGCAGCGCTCGATGAACTCGACGCGACCTACCAGGCAGCAAAAGCAGACCCGAGCTTTGCCTTCGAACTCTCCGAACTGCACAGAACATACACCGGGCGTCCTTCGATCATCACCGAGGCTAAGCGATTCGCTAGCCTCGCCGGTGACGTGCGCATTTTTCTGAAGCGCGAAGACCTGAACCACACCGGTTCGCACAAAATCAACAACGTTCTTGGGCAAGCTCTATTGGCCAAGCGAATGGGCAAGACGCGCATCATCGCCGAAACCGGAGCCGGTCAACACGGCGTAGCCAGCGCGACCGCTGCCGCACTCTTTGGCCTCGAATGCGTTGTCTACATGGGTCAGGTGGACACCGAACGCCAGGCTCTGAACGTGGCCCGAATGAAGCTCCTCGGCGCGACCGTGGTGCCCGTGACCACCGGATCCAGAACCCTCAAAGATGCAATCAACGAAGCTCTTCGCGACTGGGTTACCAACGTCGAGACCACCCACTATTTGCTCGGCACCGTTGCCGGTCCGCATCCATTCCCGACCATGGTTCGTGACTTCCATTCGGTCATAGGCAACGAGGCCAAACGTCAGCTTCAAGACGAGTTCGGCGTCACGCCATCGGTAGTCGCAGCTTGTGTTGGTGGTGGTTCGAACGCAATTGGTATCTTCCACGCATTCCTCGACGATGAAAACGTAAGACTGGTCGGCTTCGAGGCGGCCGGTGACGGAATGGACACCCCAAGACACGCGGCGACCCTCAACTTTGGACGACCGGGCGTATTGCACGGCGCAAAGTCATATATGCTCCAAGACGAAGACGGTCAAACCGTTGAGAGTCACTCAATCAGTGCAGGTCTGGACTACCCTGGAGTCGGCCCGGAGCACGCTTGGCTCAAAGACTTGGGGCGAGCCGAGTACCGCGGTATCAGCGACGCAGAGGCGATGGACGCGCTTCGTCTGCTGAGCCAAACCGAAGGCATCATCCCAGCTATCGAAACCGCCCACGCCCTCGCAGGCGCACTAAAGCTCGGCAAAGAACTCGCGCCGGGCAGCAGCATTCTCATCAACTTGAGCGGCCGAGGCGACAAAGACATGGAGACCGCTGCTCGCTATTTCGGTCTAATCGGAGACAAGTAAGTGACCACGAGCGAAGTCATCAAAGCTAACTCGGATGCGGGAAAAGACACCCTCATCGGATACTTCCCACTCGGCTATCCGTCCCTCGAAGAGTCGATCGAGGCGGCTGTGGCGATGGTCGAAGAGGGAGTCGACGTTCTTGAGCTCGGAGTGCCCTATAGCGACCCTGTGATGGATGGGTTGGTCATCCAAGAAGCTACCCAACTAGCTCTCGAAAAGGGTTTCAAACTGCGCCAAACCTTCGATGCTGTCAAGGCCGTCACCTCACGCGTCGACGCACCGGTGCTGGTAATGACCTACTGGAACCCGGTCTCACAATATGGAGTCGCCAAGTTCGCCGACGACCTGAAGGCCAACGGGGGAGCAGGACTGATTACGCCAGATTTGATTCCAGATGAAGCAGGCGACTGGCTTGCCGAGTCAGACCGAACCGGGCTCGACCGCGTCTTTCTGGTTGCACCGACTTCTTCGCCAGAGCGCGTAAAGCGGGCAGCGGAATTAAGCCGAGGCTTCGTCTACGCGGTGTCGACCATGGGAATCACCGGGGCACGTGAAGAAGTGGATTCTCTTGCTCGAGGCGTGGTTTCGAACGTTCGCGAGCAGGCTCCGGACCAAAACACGGCAGTCGGTATCGGCATTTCGACGGGCGAGCAGGCCGCGGAAGTAAACGGCTATGCCGACGGCGCCATCGTCGGAAGCGTATTCGTCAAGGCCTATCAGCGAGGTGGCATCGACGCCCTTCGTCAGCAGGTGCGCGACATCGTGTCAGGATTGAACAGGACAGGAAAGTAATCAATGGAAAACACCGAAACCGGATGGACTTGGGGAGACCCAATCCCTAGCCCCGAGCAAGCTTTTTTTGATGTTCTAGGTCTTCGAATCCACTACTACGCCATCTTCATCTTGGTTGGTATTGCGATCGCACTATGGATTGCAAACACCCGTCTCGTTCGTCGCGGCGGCGAAAGCGGCCTCGTAATCGACATAGCGCTTTGGGCGGTGCCATTCGGAATCATCGGTGGCCGCGCCTTCCACGTGTTGACTCACCTGAGTGACTACTTCGGCCCAAACATCGACCCACTCGAGGCCTTGAAGATCTGGAACGGTGGGCTGGCGATCTATGGCGCTCTCATCTTCGGCGCCGTGGGTGCCTACATCGGTGCAAAGCGTGCGAGATTGAGTTTCCTTTCGCTCGCCGACGTGCTCGCTCCCGGCATCCTTTTGGCCCAGGCGATTGGCCGATGGGGCAACTACTTCAACCAAGAGCTGTTCGGTCGTCCGACCGACCTGCCGTGGGCTCTGAAAATCGACCGCCCCAACCCAGCCATCCCCGATGGCCTCCCATCGGATGCGGTATTCCACCCGACGTTCTTCTACGAGTTCCTTTGGAGCATCGCCGGTGTAATCATTCTGCTGATCCTAGACAAGCGCTTGAACCTGCGTTGGGGACGCCTATTTGGTCTGTACCTGATCTATTACTCGATCGGTCGTTTCTGGATCGAAAACCTTCGCATCGACCCAAGCGATGTTTACCTCGGACTTCGAACCAACCAGTGGTCGGCTGTGGTGGGAATCCTCATCGGCGTGGCGCTCATCGTCTGGTCAGTTCGTCGCCACCACGGCATCGAACTCTCGGTCTACACGAGCGAGCCGGCACCTACCGAAGATGCTGAAGACTCGAGCGATTCAGAGCCCGCCGAAGGCTCCGAAACAGACGAGAAAAGTAACCAAATCGAAAGCGATGAAACTTCTTCAAAGAAGTGATTTGAGTTAGACTCGATAGGCAGCGCGCCTCCTTATTTGAGCCGCTTCGCCTATTGGTTTTGATACTGGGCCAGTGTTGTCCCTCCGAGAATTTCTGATTGGAGATCAGCATGCCCGTTTCGCCATTCGCACGGTTCAACACCGCGCCTGAGGCGTTCGGTCTTTACGACCCGAGCCGCGACCGCGATGCCTGCGGTCTCGCCATGGTCGCTACCCTTCGCGGTACCGCTGGTCACGACATCGTCGAAACTGCCTTGGATGCACTGCGCAACCTTGAGCACCGTGGCGCGGTCGGCTCAGACGCTGGCACCGGTGACGGGGCTGGAATCCTCACTCAACTTCCTCACAAATTTTTGGTCAAATCGGTAGATTTCAAGCTGCCCGAGCCAGGTGCTTATGCAGCCGGTCTCGTTTTCGTCGCCGAGGACGAGGTCGAATCGTTCAAGGCATCTTTTGCCACCCTGGCCGAGGAAGAGCAGCTTCAGGTTCTCGGTTGGCGCGGGGTTCCTGTGCGCCCTGAGGTGCTTGGTGACCTAGCACGTGAGGCAATGCCTTTCATCGTGCAGGTTTTCGTAACCGGAGACCAGCGCGGGCTAAACCTAGAGCGTGCACTTTTCCGACTTCGCAAGCGTTCAGAGCGAAACCTAGGTGCGTACCACCCATCACTCTCGTCGCGCACGATTGTTTACAAAGGCATGGTCACGACCCTTCAGCTTGAGCCGTTCTATCCCGACCTGAGCGATGTCGACTTCACCTCGACTCTCGCGCTAGTTCACTCTCGCTTCTCGACCAACACCTTCCCGTCGTGGCCACTTGCCCATCCGTTCCGAATGATTGCTCACAACGGTGAGATCAACACCGTCAAGGGAAACCGAAACTGGATGGCTGCTCGCTCATCCCAGTTGAAGAGCGAGGCACTCGGCGATCTCAAGCCATTGCTTCCGATTGTCACCCCAGACGGTTCCGACTCGGCCTCGTTCGACGAGGTTCTCGAGTTGCTCTATCTGGGCGGCCGCAGCTTGCCCCACGCCATGATGATGATGATTCCGGAGGCTTGGGAGAAGCAGACCGACCTCGATGAATCTCGCAAAAACTTCTACGACTACCACTCGATGCTCATGGAGCCTTGGGATGGTCCTGCCGCCGTCATTTTCACCGATGGCTCGCTGGTCGGCGCGACTCTAGACCGCAATGGTCTGCGCCCAGGACGATACGTAGTGACCGAGGATGGCCTGGTCATCCTTGCATCCGAAATCGGTGTTGCCAAGATCGACCCCGCCAAGATCGTGCGCAAGGGACGTCTGCAGCCCGGAAAGATGTTCCTCGCCGACACCGTGAACGGTCGTCTGATCGACGACGACGAAATCAAGAGCGAAGTTGCAGCGCTCGAGCCTTGGGGCGAGTGGCTCGAGGCCAACCGCATAAACCTGACCGACCTGCCTGAGCGCGAGCACATCGCTCACACCTCCGCATCGGTGAACCGTCGCCAGCGAACCTTCGGATACACCGAAGAAGACCTTCGCATTCTGCTAGCGCCAATGGCCAAGAACGGCATCGAGCCGATCGGTGCCATGGGTTCTGACACCCCGATTGCTGCGATCTCCGACCGCCCGCGCCTGCTGTTCGACTACTTCGTTCAGCAGTTCGCTCAGGTGACCAACCCGCCACTCGACAGCATCCGCGAAGAGGTCGTCACCTCACTCGGTACCGGACTCGGACCAGAGCGCAACCTGCTCACCGCGACTCCCGAGCACGCCCAGCAGATCAGCCTGAGCTTCCCTGTACTGTCGAACGACGAACTGGCCAAGATCAAGCACATCGAGTCTCGCCCGGGAGTCGGCAAGGCCCTGACCATCAAGGGACTTTACCGAATCGATGGGGGAGCCGAGGCTCTTGCTGCGCGCATCCGCGAAATCTTTGAAGAGGTCGATGCGGCCATTGAAGACGGCGTCACCTACTTGATTCTCAGTGACCGAGACAGCAACCGCGAATCGGCACCGATTCCTTCGCTGCTGCTTACTTCTGCGGTTCACCACCACTTGATTCGCACCGGAAACCGCACTCGTCTCGGGCTCGTCATCGAAGCCGGGGATGTTCGCGAGGTGCACCACGTCGCCGCACTCATCGGCTACGGAGCGGCCGCCATCAACCCTTACCTGGCGATGGAATCGGTCGAGCAGATGGTTCGAAGCGGTCAAATCGTTGGCGTGACGGTCGAGAAGGCCCACAAGAACCTGATCAAGGGACTCGGCAAGGGCGTTCTCAAGATCATGTCGAAGATGGGTATCTCAACGGTTTCTTCCTACTCCGGCGCTCAGGTCTTTGAGGCCATCGGTCTAAGTCAAGAGTTCGTCGACACCTACTTCACCGGCACAACCAGCCAGCTCGGTGGAATCGGCATCGAGGTCATCCACGAAGAAATCGCGTCGCGTCACAAGAGCGCTTACCCGCTCGAGCGCGCCACCAACCCGCACACCGCCCTCGAAACCGGTGGTGAATACCAGTGGCGTCGCGATGGAGCACCGCACCTTTTCAACCCTGAGACCGTGTTCAAGTTGCAGCATGCAACTCGAAACAAGCGTTTCGACATCTTCCGCGAATACACGCAGAAAGTCGACGAGCAATCCGAGCAACTGATGACCCTTCGCGGTCTGTTCATGCTTCGCGAGGGTGTTCGCAAGGCAGTTCCAATCGACGAAGTAGAGCCGATTTCGTCGATCGTCAAACGCTTCTCGACCGGAGCCATGTCTTACGGCTCGATTTCTCCAGAGGCTCACGAGACCCTTGCGATCGCGATGAACCAGCTGGGTGCCAAATCGAACACTGGGGAAGGCGGCGAGGATGTTGAGCGCTTGCTCGACCCGACGCGACGTTCGAGCATCAAGCAGGTTGCCTCTGGTCGATTCGGTGTGACCAGCATGTATTTGACGCACGCCGATGACATTCAAATCAAGATGGCGCAGGGCGCAAAGCCGGGCGAAGGTGGTCAGCTGCCGCCGAACAAGGTCTACCCATGGATCGCAAAGACCCGACACTCGACCGCCGGTGTTGGCCTGATTTCGCCACCGCCTCACCACGACATTTACTCGATTGAAGACCTCAAGCAGCTGATCTTCGACCTGAAGCGCGCGAACCGCGAGGCCCGCATCCATGTGAAGTTGGTTAGCCAGGTTGGCATCGGAACTGTCGCCGCCGGTGTGGCCAAGGCCAAGGCCGATGTGATTCTCGTTTCGGGTCACGACGGTGGAACCGGAGCTTCGCCGCTCAACTCGCTAAAGCACGCCGGAACCCCTTGGGAACTCGGACTTGCCGAAGCTCAGCAGACCCTAATGGTCAACGGTCTACGCGGTCGAGTGACGGTTCAGGTTGACGGCCAGATGAAGACCGGCCGAGACGTCATTATTGCGGCTCTCCTCGGAGCCGAAGAGTTTGGTTTTGCTACCGCGCCGCTGATCGTTTCTGGTTGCATCATGATGCGCGTTTGCCACCTCGACACTTGCCCTGTCGGTGTTGCCACTCAGAACCCAGTTTTGCGTGAGCGATTCAACGGCAAGCCAGAGTTCGTGGTCAACTTCTTCGAGTTCTTGGCGCAAGAAGTGCGCGAATACCTTGCCGCACTTGGCTTCCGCAGCCTCGATGAAGCCATCGGCCACAGCGAACTGATCGATGTCAACCGCGCGATTCACCACTGGAAGGCTGACGGCCTTGACCTCAGCCCGATACTTGCCGCACCGAACCTGCCGGAAGAGTCGCCGAAGCGCAAAGTAAGCAGCCAAGACCACGAGCTCGACAAACACTTCGACTTCAAACTTCTTGAGCTTGCATCCGCCGCTCTCGAAGACGCTCAACCGGTCAAGATCGAACTCGAAATCACAAATGTCGAGCAGGCTGTCGGCACCATTCTTGGCAATGAAGTTACTAAGCGATACGGTGCGGATGGCCTAGCCGACGGCACAATCGACATCCGCCTTCGCGGATCGGCTGGTCAGTCGCTCGGGGCATTCGTGCCGAAGGGCATCAAGTTGACCCTCGAAGGTGACTCCAACGACTACGTGGGTAAGGGCCTTTCGGGTGGAACCATCGTGGTTCGTCCGGATCGCGAATCGGTTTTCCCTGCCGAGCAGAACATCATCGCCGGAAACGTAATCGGCTATGGCGCAACCTCGGGCAAGATCTTCTTGCGCGGTATGGTCGGCGAGCGTTTCCTCGTTCGCAACTCCGGTGTCACCGCGGTTGTCGAGGGCGTCGGAGACCACGGACTCGAGTACATGACCGGAGGTGTTGCGGTCATCCTCGGACGAACCGGACGAAACCTCGGAGCTGGCATGTCCGGGGGTCAGGCCTATGTCTACAAGCTTCGTGCCGACCGAATCAATGCGGATGTGCTTGCCGCAGGTGAGCTCAATCTCCGCGAGTTGAACGCGACTGAGGCAGCTCAGCTCAAGTCGTTGCTGCAGGAGCACAGCCAGGAAACCGGATCGCTGCTCGCCGCATCCCTGCTTGAAAACTTCGAGAAGGCCGTTTCGGACTTCACCGTGGTTATGCCGCGAGACTATGCAAACGTCTTGTCGATTCGACAGGCAGCCGCCGACAGCGGAACCGATCCAGACGGCGAAGAAACTTGGACGAAGATTCTGGAGGTCACCAATGGCTGATCCACGCGGATTTCTAAAGGTAACCGACCGCGAAACGGCAAAGCGCCGTCCTGTTCCAGTGCGCATTCTCGACTGGAAAGAGGTCTATGAGCGTCGCGAATCTGGCGTGCTGCAGCAGCAGGCTTCACGCTGCATGGACTGTGGAATTCCCTTCTGTCACCAGGGCTGCCCACTCGGCAACCTGATTCCGGAGTGGAACGACCTCACGTGGCGAGCCGACAACAGGCAGGCCATCGAACGCCTTCACAAGACCAACAACTTCCCTGAGTTCACCGGACGCCTTTGTCCAGCACCTTGCGAAAGCGCCTGCGTACTCGGCATCAACCAGCCCGCCGTAACCATCAAAGAGATCGAAGTCTCGATCATCGATGACGCTTTTGACAACGGCTTCGTGCAGCCTCACCAGCCAGAGCGCCTCACCGGCAAGACGGTTGCGGTCGTTGGTTCTGGCCCTGCCGGTCTAGCCGCAGCCCAGCAGTTGACCCGCGCTGGTCACACTGTTGCCGTCTACGAGCGTGACGACCGCATCGGCGGACTTCTGCGCTACGGCATCCCAGATTTCAAAATGGAGAAGCGTCATCTCGATCGCCGCCTACGCCAGATGGAAGACGAAGGAACTCGTTTCCGCCCAGGTGTAGCAATTGGCACCGACATCTCTTGGACCGAACTCAAGTCGCGCTACGACGCCATCCTGATTGCAACCGGAGCGACCAAGCCGCGTGACCTGCGAATTCCCGGACGACAGCTCGACGGCGTTCACTTTGCAATGGACTACCTGACTCCGGCAAACAAGGCTGTCGCTGGGGATGAGCTAGAAAACCAGATTCACGCGGAAGGCAAGCACGTCGTGATTCTCGGTGGTGGAGACACCGGCGCTGACTGCCTGGGAACCGCAACTCGACAGGGTGCTCTTTCGGTTACGACGCTTGCGATTGGTGCTCAGCCGCCAAGCGAACGTCGCCCAGACCAGCCTTGGCCGACCTTTCCAACCCTTTTCGAAATTGCTTCGGCACACGAAGAATTTGGTGAACGAAAATACCTAGCTTCAACCGTCGAATTTGTTGGCAAAGATGGCAAAGTCACCGGAGTCAAGGTTGCCGAAACCGAGTTTGTCGACGGAAAGCGTGTTCCGAAGGCGGGCACCGAGCAGATCATCCCAGCCGATTTGATTCTTCTCGCTCTTGGCTTTACCGGCCCGGAGACCGACACGCTGCAACCACAGATTGCGCCTGAAATCGATGAGCGTGGCAACATTGTTCGCGGAAACGACTGGGCGACCAACGTGCCTGGAGTTTTCGTAGCGGGAGACGCTGGAAGAGGCCAGAGCCTTATCGTTTGGGCAATCGCCGAAGGTCGTGCAGCAGCAGCAGCGATAGATGCATACCTAGAAGGTTCGACCGAACTACCAGCGCCGGTCAAGCCGACCGACAGACCAATCTCGGTTTATAGCTGAGAGAAAAATGTTTCGACAAAAGTCGAAGCGAAGAATGAGGAATAGATGAGACGCGCCAAGATCGTTGCGACCCTAGGGCCAGCAACCTCGAGCTATGAGAACATCCGCGCCATTATTGAGGCCGGCGTCGATGTAGCCAGAATGAACCTGAGCCACGGTTCTTATGACGTGCACGAGGAGGTCTACCGCAACGTTCGCAAGGCTGCCGAAGACACCGGAAAGGCCGTCGGAGTGCTTGTTGACCTCCAGGGTCCTAAGATTCGTCTGGGTCGCTTCGCCGATGGTCCGGTAATGCTCGAAAAGGGTGCGACCTTCAAGATCACCATCGAAGACATCCAAGGCGACGTCAACATCTGTGGAACGACCTTCAAGGGTCTGCCGGGTGACGTCAAGGCCGGTGACATGCTTCTGATTGACGACGGCAAGGTTGCACTTCGTGCCACCGAGGTCAGCCCGACCACCGTCACCACCGTTGTCGAGGTTCCAGGACCGGTCAGCAACAACAAGGGAATCAACCTTCCTGGCGTTGCGGTGAACGTTCCTGCCCTTTCCGAAAAAGACGAGGACGATCTGCGCTGGGGTCTGCGCCTCGGTGTCGACATCATCGCGCTATCGTTCGTGCGCAATGCCAGTGACATAGTGCGCGTTCACGAGATCATGAAGGAAGAGGGCATCTTCCTCCCGGTCATCGCGAAGATCGAGAAGCCACAGGCTGTCGAAGCGCTCGAAGAGATCATTGACGCCTTCGACGGCGTTATGGTCGCCCGTGGTGACCTAGGTGTCGAACTTCCGCTTGAGCAGGTTCCTCTGGTGCAGAAGCGTGCAGTTGAACTTTCTCGTCGCTGGGCAAAGCCGGTAATCGTTGCGACCCAGATGCTCGAATCGATGATCGAGAACGCTCGGCCAACTCGCGCCGAAGCTAGCGACGTTGCCAACGCCATCCTCGATGGCGCCGACGCTGTAATGCTTTCGGGGGAGACCTCGGTCGGTAAGTACCCGGTCGAAACCGTTTCGACCATGGCTCGCATCGTCGAGTCCACCGAAGAAAACGGAATGGATCGCATTCCGCCACTCGGCACTCGCCCACACACGCACTCCGGTGCGGTGTCTCTTGCCGCGGTCGAAATCGCCGAACTGCTCGGATCGAAGTTCGTCTGCGTCTTCACCGAAAGTGGTGACTCGTTCAGACGGGTTTCGCGCCTTCGTTCTTCGGTTCCGACCTTGGCCTTCACGCCGAGCAACGAAACTCGCAACCGACTCGCACTCTCGTGGGGTGCTCAGACCTACCTAGTTGAGAAGGTCACCCACACCGACGAGATGATGTTCCAGGTCGACCAAATCGTTCTTCGCGAAGGACTTTGCCAGATCGGCGACGAGGTCGTCGTGGTCGCCGGAACCCCACCGGGCATCCCAGGTTCGACCAACTCACTTCGAGTGCACAAGGTTGGCGACGCTGCAGATTTCGCTGCGGCATTCAACCGATAGTCGTTAAATAAGAAAAGTGGCGAGGGTAACCTCGCCACTTTTTTGTTTGTGCCGGAAGTGGGATTCGAACCCACACGCCCTTTCGGACAAAGCATTTTGAGTGCTCCGCGTCTGCCGTTCCGCCATTCCGGCCGAACACAACCGTTCAAGTCTATCCAAAGATTTGACCCCCAATCGAGGCTCGCATCCAATAAAGTAAACCCATGTCTGAAGAATCACGCAGAACCGCCATCGTCGCCGAGGACGAGGCAATCATCCGGCTTGACATCGTGGAAACCCTGCGTGAGGCCGGCTTCGATGTGGTTGCCGAGGCGGGGGATGGGCTTCAAGCCGTCGAACTAGCCAAGACCCACAAGCCAGACATCGTCGTGATGGACATCAAGATGCCAAACATGGACGGCATCGAAGCAGCCGAGCAAATCGCACCACTCAAGATTCCGGTGGTGCTTCTTACAGCATTCAGCCAAAAAGAACTTGTTGAGCGCGCATCCGAAGCTGGAGCTATGGCCTACGTGGTCAAGCCGTTCTCGCCAACCGATTTGCTTCCAGCGGTCGAGATCGCTTTGAGCCGCTATGCACAGTTGACCGCACTGGAGCACGAAATCGCAGACCTCTCAGAGCGTCTTGCCACTCGCAAACTGGTAGACCAGGCCAAGGGGCTATTGATAACCAAAAACTTGGTAAAAGACGAACCCGAGGCATTCCGCTGGATCCAGAAATCTTCGATGGACCGTCGCCTGACCATGGCCCAGGTCGCCAAGACCGTGATCGAACAACTAGGCGAGAAGCCAAAAGCCGAATAAGACTACTTTCTGTCGCGAAGCAGGTTCGTGATGCGAATCGTGGAGAGCCTTCGTCCCTGCTCGTCTTCCACGGCGATCTCGTGAACCGTCAAAGTGTTTCCCAGTGAAATCGCTTTACAAGTTGCAGTGACAGTACCCTCGTTGGCCGAGCCTGAGTGAGATGCGTTGACTTCGATGCCGACGGCAAATTTATTTTTCGGATAGGCCCAGACATTTGCTGCCATCGAGCCGAGCGACTCGGCAATCACAACGTATGCACCGCCATGCAGCAACCCGAGTGGTTGACGGTTGCCATCGACTGGCATGGTCGCGACTGCTCGGTCGGCACTCAGCTCGAGAAGTTTTATACCCATCGATTCGGCCAACTCGCCGACGCCACGAGTTTCAAAAAGAGCTTTGGCATCATCGGAAAGCTTTGGTTCGACACTCATCTTCGGTCACTCCAACTTGGGGTCGGTCGGGCAGATTAGGCTTGCGTTATGAACGCTAGCCCCAAGCCTACTCTTCTGCTAATCGACGGACACTCGCTAGCGTTCCGAGCCTTTTATGCACTCAGCCCCGATTCGTTCAAGACCAGCGACGGGCAGCACACCAACGCGGTGCACGGCTTCATTTCGATGATGCTAAACATTCTTCAAGCCGAACAACCAACCCACCTTGCGATCGCGTTCGACCTTTCGCGTTCGTCATTCCGAACCGAAGAATATCCGGCCTACAAGGGCACCCGTGGTGAGACACCCCCTGAGTTCAATGGCCAAACCGAGTTGCTTCAAGAGGCTCTAAAGGCGATGAACATTCGCACGTTGACCAAAGAGAACTATGAAGCCGATGACATCTTGGCAACCCTGGCCAAAACAGGCGCCGACAGCGACTTCAATGTGTTTGTCGTCTCAGGCGACCGCGACACGTTCCAGTTGATCTCGGAGCGCACCACGATTCTTTATCCGGTCAAAGGGGTAATGAACCTTGCACGCATGGACGATGCTGCTGTCTATGAAAAATACGGGGTGCACGCGCACCAGTATCCCGATTTGGCGGCCTTGGTTGGAGAAACCTCCGACAACCTGCCAGGAATCCCTGGCGTTGGCCCAAAGACAGCCGCCAAATGGCTTCAGGAGTTCGGTTCGCTCGACAACATCCTCGCTTCTGCCGACCAAATCGGGGGCAAGGTTGGCGAGAGCCTGCGCGAGCACCGCGAAGAGGCCGTTCGCAACCGTCGACTCAACCGCCTGTTGACCGATCTTGAACTACCGGTTGAACTCTCCGACCTAACCCTTGGCGGTGTCAACTCGGATGAGGTGAAGCGGGTCTTTGGCAAGCTTCAGTTCCGCACCCTAACCGAACGTGTGCTTCGTTTGCGCGGGGTTTCGGCCGGCACAGACTCTTCTGTCTCGTCTGCCACCAGCCCTAACCAACCTGCCGCCGAGCTCGAAGCTCCTGCACCGAACGTGTTCGATGTTCCAGCGCAACCAAGCTCCAAGCAAATAAGCCTCGCGGCTCTTCTCGACTGGGTTGGCACCAAACGAGTCGGCGTCAACTTCGAATATCTTGATGGTCGTCTGGTTTCGGTTGGCGTCGCCAGTCAGACCGAGCGCATGCATGCCCCAATCGAAGACGCTCACACCAATCAACTGGGTGCGTGGCTCGCCGATGCCACGGCACCCAAGGTGGTCTTCGGGGCCAAAGACCACTCCAAAGCTCTTCTAGACGCAGGTCTGACACTCGACGGCGTAGATTCCGACCCGTTGTTGGTCTGCTATCTTCTCGACCCAGTTCGACGCGGCTACAAGATCGATGCACTCTGCGAAGAGGTGCTGGGTTTGGTGGTCAAGCGCGGCGATGCAAACCAACTCATTCCCACCGACGACACCGACCCGTCGCTCGACGCCTGGCTCGCAGTTCTGCTCGATTCGGCGACATGGGGAAGACTTGTCGAGCAACAGCAAGATTCGGTCTACACGACCGTCGAGGCACCCTCAAGCCAGGTACTCGCGAAGATGGAGCACCTCGGCATCCAAGTAAATCGCGACGCGCTAGAGGGCATGCTGGTGTCGCTTGCCGACGAAATAGCGGCGGCCGAAAAGGAGTGTTTTGCCCTCATTGGCAAAGAGATAAACCTCTCGTCGCCCAAGCAGCTTCAAACCGTGCTTTTCGAAGACCTCGGCATGGTCGGCAACAAAAAGGTCAAGACGGGCTTTTCGACTAACGCCGAATCGCTCACCACACTTTTCGAAGAGACCGGGCACCCTTTCCTCGAAGCTTTGCTAAAACACCGCGAAGTCACGAAGATGCGACAGATGGTCGAGGTTCTGGTCAAATCCATTGGCAGCGATTCGCGGGTGCACACCACCTACGTTCAAACCGGCACATCCACTGGGCGTCTAAGCAGCGAAAACCCAAACCTGCAAAACATTCCGATAAAGACAGAACGCGGACGAGCCATGCGGGCGGCCTTCGAGGTGAGCTCCGGCTACGAAACTTTGCTGACGGCGGACTACTCGCAGATTGAAATGCGAATCATGGCGCACCTCAGCGAAGATCCCGGCCTGATCGAAGCCTTCAACACGGGTGAAGACCTGCACCGTTTCGTAGGTTCTCGCATCTTTGGCGTAGCCCCGAGCGATGTGACCGCTGCGATGCGTTCCAAGGTCAAGGCGATGTCCTACGGTTTGGTTTACGGGTTGAGCGAATACGGTCTTGCCAAACAGCTCCGCATTTCCAACGCCGAAGCGAAGCAGCTCATGAGCGACTACTTTGAACGATTCGGGGGAGTGCGACGCTACCTGGCCTCTGTGGTCGACCACGCCAAGCTCAATGGATACACGGTCACAACTTTTGGCCGCCGCCGTCCATTCGACGACCTAAAGAGTCCGATCTTCCAGATTCGTGAAAATGCACGACGCGCGGCGTTGAACGCTCCAATCCAAGGAACAGCGGCAGACATCATGAAACTTGCCATGATTCAGATTGATCACGCGATGGTGGATGCAGGGCTCAAGAGTCGCATGCTGCTCCAGGTGCACGACGAACTCGTTTTCGAGGTGGCAGCCGGTGAACTCGAGACTCTTAAGTCGATCGTGACCGAACGGATGGCCAACGTAGTCAAGTTGAGCGTTCCGCTCGAGGTTCACCTCGGCATCGGTCAAAACTGGGATGCCGCCGGGCACTAGCATCCCTGTGAAAAGCCGCGACAAAACGGCCGGCTTGGGGCTAGACTATTAGGGCGTGCAAACGCAAATCCCTATCCGCTGTCGCGGAAAATCATGTTCGTTATCAGAACTTGGCTTGCCGTGACCTGAGTATGTCCCTACGAGAGCAAACTAAATATGACAAATCAGACCGAAAAGGCCACCAAGCAGGTTGCCATTGATGACATTGGCACCGCTGAAGACTTTCTGGCCGCGGTCGAAAAGACCCTAAAGTTCTTCAACGACGGAGACCTCATTGAGGGAATCGTTGTGAAGATCGACCGTGACGAGGTTCTCCTCGACGTCGGTTACAAGACCGAAGGTGTAATCCCTTCCCGCGAACTTTCTATCCGCCACGACGCAGATCCATCTGAGATCGTTTCCGTTGGTGACTCCATCGAGGCACTCGTGCTTCAGAAGGAAGACAAAGAAGGTCGCCTAATCCTTTCCAAGAAGCGAGCACAGTACGAGCGCGCTTGGGGCGACGTTGAGAAGATTCGCGACGCCGATGGAACCGTCACCGGAACCATCATCGAGGTTGTCAAGGGTGGTCTGATCGTAGACATCGGTCTGCGCGGATTCCTCCCAGCTTCGCTCATCGAGCTTCGTCGCGTTCGCGACCTCGGCCCTTACCTTGGCCAGAAGGTCGAGGCCAAAATCCTCGAGCTCGACAAGAACCGCAACAACGTTGTTCTTTCGCGCCGCGCGCTGCTCGAAGAGAGCCAGTCGGCCAACCGCAGCACCTTCCTCGCAGACCTAGCCAAGGGCCAGATCCGCACCGGTGTTGTTTCGTCGATCGTAAACTTCGGTGCATTCATCGACCTCGGTGGCGTTGACGGTCTCGTTCACGTATCCGAGCTCTCGTGGAAGCACATTGAGCACGCATCCGAGGTTGTTGAAATCGGCCAAGAGGTGACCGTTGAGGTGCTCGAGGTTGACAACGACCGTGAGCGCGTTTCGCTTTCGCTCAAGGCCACTCAAGAAGACCCATGGCAGGTATTCGCTCGTACCCACGCGATCGGTCAGTACGCACCAGGTAAGGTCACCAAGCTGGTTCCATTCGGTGCGTTCGTGCGCGTTGCAGACGGCATCGAGGGCCTGGTTCACATCAGCGAGCTTTCGAGCAAGCACATCGAACTAGCCGAGCAGGTTGTCACCGTGAACCAGGACGTCTTCGTCAAGGTGATCGACATCGACCTCGAGCGTCGCCGCATCTCGCTATCGCTCAAGCAGGCTAACGAGGAAGTCGACCCAGAGGGCACCGACTTCAACCCAGCGCTCTACGGAATGGCTGCCGACTACGACGACGCCGGCAACTACAAGTACCCAGAGGGCTTCGACCCAGCTACCAGCGAATGGAAGCCAGGATTCGAAGAGGCTCGCGCCAAGTGGGAAAAGGAATACGCCGAAGCCCACGCACGCTGGGAAGAGCACAAGCGTCAGGTTGCAGCAGCGAACGAGCTCGCCGCCAAGCTGCCAGACACCGCTCCTGCAACAGCCGCCGCCGACAAGAGCAGCAGCTCATACTCGAGCGAGTCGACCGAGGCCGGCACCCTTGCCGCAGACGAGTCGCTCGCAGCACTTCGCGACAAGCTGAAGAGCGCCGAGTAATACCAACCTTGAAAAGGGGGTCGAACTTCGGTTCGGCCCCTTTTTGTTTGTAGGCTTTAGGCGTGTATCTAGTAGGACTTACCGGCGGAATAGCCTCTGGCAAAAGCAGCGTTGCGGCCCGCTGGGTGCAACACGGCGCAGTCGAGATTGACGCGGATGTGCTCGCACGCGAGGCCGTTTCGTCCGATTCTGCAGGGCTCGCGATGGTTGCAAAAGAATTCGGCGAGAACCTGATCCAAACCGACGGTCAACTCGACAGGGCGGCTCTTGCCGCAATCGTGTTCAACGATCCTGCCAAGCGGGAAAAACTTGAGTCGATCATCCACCCGATAGTGCGCGAACTCGCGCTGAAACGCATCCAAGCACTGCCAGACTCGACCATCGCAATCTATACCGTGCCGCTTTTGGTCGAAGCAAATGTGTCGCTTCCTTTCGACAAGGTGGTCACCGTCGAAGCGCCGGAACGCGAACAGATCAAACGGATGGTGGCAAACCGCGGCATGAGCGAAGCCGATGCACTGGCCCGAATCAAGAGCCAAGCCACCCCAGCACAGCGTGCGAACCGCGCGGATGTCATTTTGAACTCGAATCAAACCCTGCCCGAGCTGCTCGCCGATGCCGATGCCCTCTGGGCTCAAATCGTTCGGGAAGCATCCGAGAAACAAAACGATTAGTCAATAAGTGGAACCCACCAGATCCTTCGCGCCTTTTCAGGTCATCAGCGAATACACCCCGAGCGGCGATCAGCCGACCGCCATTGCGGAGCTGGCTGAGCGCATCAGCAACGGCGAACGCGACATCGTTTTGCTCGGAGCCACGGGTACCGGAAAATCAGCAACGACCGCTTGGCTAATTGAGGCGGTTCAGCGACCGACTCTGGTGCTGGCTCACAACAAGACCCTGGCCGCACAGCTGGTGAACGAGTTCAGAGAGCTGCTGCCAAACAACGCGGTCGAATACTTCGTTTCTTATTACGACTACTACCAACCGGAGGCCTACGTTCCTCAAACCGACACCTTTATCGAGAAGGACTCGAGCATCAACGAGGAGGTCGAACGACTGCGCTACAAGGCGACCATGAGTTTGCTATCGCGTCGCGACGTTGTTGTGGTGAGCACAGTGTCGTGCATTTACGGCCTCGGTGCACCGGCGGAATACCTAAACCAGTCGATTGCTCTTCAGGTCGGTGATCGAATCGACCGAGACGCACTCATTCGCAAGCTCGTTGACATTCAATACAAGCGAAACGACATCGACTTTTCACGCGGAAACTTCAGGGTCAAAGGCGACACGATCGAAATCATCCCCGTATATGACGAACTGGCAACCCGAATCGAGTTTTTCGGCGACGAAATCGAAGCCCTTTATTCGCTGTCCCCACTAACCGGCGAGATTCAACGCCAGGAACAAGCGGTGGCTCTGTTCCCAGCGTCTTACTACGTCGCGCCTGTCGAGCGCATGGCGGCTGCCATCGAGGCAATCGAAGAAGAACTGGTTTGGCGAGTGAAAGAACTCGAGCAGCAGGGCAAATTGCTGGAGGCGCAACGCATCAAGATGCGCACCACTTTCGACCTAGAAATGATTCGCGAACTCGGCTTCTGTTCTGGCATCGAAAACTATTCGCGCCACATCGACGGCAGAGCACCTGGAAGTTCACCATCGTGTCTGCTCGACTATTTTCCCGACGACTTCTTGACCGTCATCGATGAATCCCACGTAACCGTGCCTCAGATCGGAGCGATGTATGAGGGGGATTCCAGTCGCAAACGCACCCTGGTCGAGCACGGTTTCCGTTTGCCATCGGCCCTTGACAACCGTCCGCTTAGATGGGACGAGTTTCAAGAGAGAGTGGGGCAAACTGTCTACCTTTCGGCTACCCCAGGTAAGTATGAGATGGGGCGCTCCGACGGAGTGGTAGAGCAGATCATCCGACCAACCGGCCTGATCGACCCGGCCATCGTGGTCAAGCCCACGAAGGGGCAGATCGACGATCTGCTCGAAGAGATTCGCGTTCGTGCTGCCAAGGATGAGCGAGTTCTCGTCACCACGCTAACCAAGAAGATGTCGGAAGAGCTGACCGACTTTTTAACCGAGGCTGGAGTTCGCGTTCGATACCTGCACTCCGATGTCGACACCCTGCGCAGAGTCGAACTCCTGCGAGAGCTCCGAAGTGGCGTGTTTGACGTTTTGGTGGGCATCAACTTGCTGCGTGAAGGTCTCGACCTACCCGAAGTATCCCTCGTTTCGATTCTGGATGCCGACAAACAGGGCTTCCTGCGATCGGCAACATCGCTGATTCAGACCATTGGTCGCGCGGCGAGAAACATCAACGGTGAAGTGCACATGTATGCCGACAACGTAACCGACGCGATGCAAAAGGCAATCGAAGAAACCGACCGTCGTCGAGCCAAACAGGTGGCCTACAACCTAGAACGAGGTGTCGATCCGCAACCACTGCGCAAAAAGATCGCCGACATCACCGACCAGATCCTTCGCGAAGAGCAAGACACAGCCGAGCTGCTCGAGCAAGCCAAGAAACGCAAGACCAGAGACGGAAAATCGGTGGTTCCCGTGCGCAGTCGCAAGGGAATCGCATCCATGGCATATGACGAAATCATGGCTGTGATCATCGACCTCGACAGTCAGATGAAGAATGCTGCAGCCGAGTTACAGTTTGAGCTTGCCGCCCGAATCCGAGACGAAATCAGTGAACTCAAACACGAGCTTCGCCAAATGGAGAAAGCGGGGCATGCCTGATCCGGTCGCGAGACCGCTCGGGCTAAAATCTTATGGTGTCTGCTCACCACGAAAACAAACTCTCCGTTCGCGGTGCCAGGGTTCATAACCTCAAGAACCTATCCGTAGAGATTCCCCGTGACTCGCTCGTTGTTTTCACCGGCCTAAGCGGTTCGGGCAAGTCCTCGCTGGCATTCGACACGATCTTTGCCGAGGGTCAGCGACGCTACGTCGAATCGCTGAGCGCTTATGCCCGTCAATTCTTGGGGCAAGTCGACCGACCCGATGTCGACTTCATCGAAGGGCTTAGCCCAGCCGTTTCGATTGACCAGAAGTCGACCAACCGCAACCCTCGTTCCACCGTGGGAACGATTACCGAGATTCACGATTACCTACGCCTACTCTGGGCGCGCATCGGCGTGCCATTTTGCGCTCAGTGTGGAGAGCGCATCGTCAAGCAGACCCCGCAGCAGATCGTCGACCAAATTCTCGAACTCGAAGAGGGCACGCGTTTTCAGATTTTGGCTCAAATCGTCGACCAGAAAAAGGGCGAGTTTGTCGACCTCTTCCGTGACCTGAGTGCCCAGGGTTATGCCCGCGCGGTGGTCGATGGTGAGGTCATCTCGTTGGCTGAAGCCGCTCCGCTCAAAAAGACGTTCAAGCATGACATCTCGGTGGTTGTCGACCGACTGGTTGCCAAAGGCGACATCATCGGACGATTGACCGACTCGGTTGAGACCGCGCTCAAGTTGGCCGGCGGTCGAATCATCATCGACCTGGTCGATGACAACTCGGATGCGGGACGCAGAGTCTTTAGCGAAAAGATGTCTTGCCCCAACGAGCACCCTCTGTCGCTGACCGAGATTGAGCCACGAACCTTCTCGTTTAACGCACCTTTTGGGGCTTGCTCGGAGTGCTCCGGTTTGGGTACGAAAATGGCGGTCGACCCAGAACTTGTGCTTGGTGACCCGGCCTCGAGCATCAACCAAGGTGTGCTACTTCCTTGGTCTTTCCAGGGCAAGGGTCTGATGAACTACCTGACCCGCCCGCTTGTTTCCCTGGCGAAGGAGCTGAACTTCAGTCTCGATACGCCATGGCAAGAACTGCCAGAAGAGATTCAAGATTGCGTGCTGTTCGGCAACAACTTCGAAGTGAAGGTTCGCTGGAAGAACCGCTTCGGTCGAGAACTGAGTTATCGCACCGGGTTTGAGGGTGTCTTGCCCTATGTCGAGCGCAAATGGACCGAAACCGAGAGCGAATATGCTCGCGACAAGTGGGCCGGCTTCTTGCGTGAGATTCCCTGCCCAGGGTGCAACGGCACTCGCCTGAAGGCCGAGGTTCTTGCGGTCAAGGTTGAGGGCAAGAGCATCGCCGACGTAGCTTCGATGAGCCTCGGCGAGGCCGTAACCTTCTTTGCCGAAATCGAAC
>JBEEJJ010000007.1:0-22886 GCA_041169265.1 Actinomycetota bacterium | reverse complement strand
AAGCAATCCGGTTTGGGTCGCGAGGGTGGTTTCGAAGGCATCAACGAATACCTCGAGACCAAATACGTTATGACTCCGGATCCGTTTATTTAGTTCACTAACAAGCCAACACGGCTAGAGCACGCGCCGCGCACCTGGCGCTGCTGACACTGCAAAGATGTTGGGCTCGGCATAGCCCAATGCGGCAAACTCCGCCTTGACTGCCAGGGTGACCTCTGAAATCTTCTCGATCGGGGTCAACGCGATTGCCGCACCACCAAAACCACCACCGGTCATCCTTGCTCCGATGGCACCGTGACGCAATGCGGTTTCGACAGCGGTATCGAGCTCGTCCACGCTGATTTCGAAATCGTCGCGCATGGATTCGTGTGAGGCGAAAAGCAACTCACCGATCGCACTGGGGCCACTTTCGCGCAGGGTGCTCACCGTTTCGAGTACACGCTGATTCTCGGTGACCACGTGGCGCACACGTCTGAAGTTTTCATCGTCCAGCAGATCTGCAGCGAGCTGCATGTCGGCGACCGACAGATCTCGAAGCGCGCTCACACCCATCACGCGCGCACCAAGTTCGCAAGCTGCTCGGCGCGAGGCATAACCACCGTCGGCGTGACGGTGCTCGACTCTCGTGTCGATGATCAAGATTTCGAGCCCCGATGCGGCGAAACCTAGTGCGATCGACTCCGCTTCGAGCGACCTGCAGTCGAGAAAAACGGCGTGGTCGAGTTCGCCCAACATCGATGCGGACTGATCCATGATCCCCGTTGGAGCACCGACAATCGCGTTCTCGGCTCGTTGCCCGATTCGAGCCAGAGTTCGCTCGTCCAGTGCCAATTGCCAAAGTTCGTTCACCGCAACTGCGACGGCACATTCGATGGCAGCCGAGGAAGACAGCCCAGCCCCAACCGGCACGTCCGAGTGGATGAAGATGTCGAGACCTGCGCCCAAAGTGTCGACCTTTTCGTGAATCGCCCACACTACGCCGAGTGGGTAGGCTGCCCAGCCGGTTACGGTCTCGGCTGATATTTCTGCGAGGGCAAGTTCTACCCGTTCAGGCGAGAACGTCGATGAAACTCGGATGCGGTCATCCGCGCGCTTTGAAACTGCCGCATAGGTGCGACGGTTGATTGCGAATGGCAGCACAAAACCGTCGTTGTAATCGGTGTGCTCACCGATTAGGTTGACGCGACCGGGTGCCGACCAAACGCCTTCTGGCTCATAGCCGTAGGCATCTGTGAAGCGTTGGCGAACCTGCAGCGCTAGTTGCTCGGTCAAGGCATAACCTCGCGCAAGCGAGCGGCAGTGGTCTCCTGTGGGAAGTCTGCAATGAACGCTCCCATCGCCGATTCCGAGCCCGCAAGGTATTTCAACTTATCGGCCGCGCGTCTAGGTGATGTCAGCCTGAAGTGAAAGCGCATGTTTTCGCCGCCGGCAACCTGTGGGGCCTGATGCCAAGCCGCTATGTATGGGGTGGGCGAGTCATAGAGGGCGTCAACGGCCTTGAGCGTTCTCGAGTAGACCGACGCGAGCTCTTTTCGCTCATCCTCGTTCAAGCCAACGAAAGACGTCACGTGACGGTGGGGGAGAATCATGATTTCAATCGGCCACCGGCCCGCGAAAGGCACGAACACCGTGAAGTTTTCACCCGCAAGGATGACCCGCTCGCCTGTCTGCTCAAACTCGAGCGTTTTCGCAAAAAGGTCGCTGCCAAAGTTCTTGATCGAGTTCAGGATCTTCTCGTGTGTGGGCGTTACATAGGGGTAGGCATAAATCTGACCGTGGGGGTGGTGCAAGGTCACACCAATATCCTGGCCGCGGTTTTCGAACGGAAACACGGTGCGAACACCGGGCAGTCCTAGCAGGTGATCGGTTCGATCGGTCCAGGCATCGATGATGGTTTCGATGCGCTCGATCGGCAAGCTTGCGACCGATCCCTCGTGCTCTGGGCTGAAAACAACAACCTCGCAACGACCGATCGAGTCGCGCACAGCTCCGAGTTTTAGACCAGGTTCAACCGCGTAGGTTGGGTCATCGACCTGGGCCAAGTCGGGTCCGAATGAGGGGCTCTTGTTTTCGAAAACTGCTACGTCGAATCGATCGGGAATCTCGCTCGCAAAATCGTCTGTGCTCGGGCAGAGCGGGCACTCGGATGCCGGCGGCAAGAATGCTCGTGCGTGGCGGTGTGCTGCCACCGAAATCCAGTCGCCCGTGAGTGAATCAAGTCTCATCTGTGCAACCGGTGGGCGCTCGGATGAGGGGCGCGAATCAAGCTTGCGAACGGCGGGGAGTGTCGAGGAAGCATCGTCAAAATAGAAGATGTCTCGGCCGTCGGCGAGCTGTGCTTGAAGCCTTCTCGAAGCCATATTTCTCCATCCGCGAAATCTGTAAACAACTCTAACTTGGGTCTAGATTGCGCGCTTAGACTAGGGGAGATGATTACCTCGGCCTACGCAACTTTTGAACTTGTCAGCATGGCTGTATTGGTGCTGATAATCCTCGGCGACGTGCTTTTTATCTTCGCTCGTCCCCACATCCCAAGCAACCGAGAGTCGACCTTGTGGGTGGTTTTCTACGCCTCACTCGCCGTGATCTTCGGGCTATCTCTCTGGCAGTTGTTCCCAGACACAAACCGAGCAAGCGAGTTCTTTGCCGGTTGGCTCACGGAATACAGCCTCAGTCTCGATAACCTCTTCGTCTTCTTGATTCTGATGGCGCGATTCAACGTTCCGCGAAAGATCCAGCAAGAAGTTTTGATGGTCGGCATCGTCATGGCACTGGTTTTGCGAGGCATCTTCATCGCCGTGGGTGCCGCCTTGATCGAGAACTTCAGTTTCATCTTCTACATCTTCGGTGCGTTCCTGCTTTACACCGCGTGGCACCAGGCGTTCCGCTCGGCAGAAGACGACGAAGAGTCTGAATCGAAGTTGATCATTTGGCTGCGCAAGCGCATAGCGGTGTCTCAAGATTTCGACGGCGTCAAACTGCGCACGGTTGAAGGCGGCAAGAAGATGTTCACCCCGATTTTGGTCGTGTTCATCGCTCTGGCTGCTACCGACGTGATGTTTGCGTTTGACTCGATTCCGGCAATCTTCGGAATCACAACCGACCCGTTCATCGTGTTCACCGCAAACGTGTTCGCCTTGATGGGTTTGCGCCAGCTCTACTTCCTATTGGGGTCGCTGGTCGACAAGCTCTATTACCTCAAATACGGCATCTCGTTCATCCTTGCGTTCATCGGTGTCAAGTTGTTCTTTCACGCGATGCATGTCAACGAACTGCCATTCATCAACAACGGTCAGCACATCGACTGGGCGCCTGAGATTCCGACCGCGGTTTCGCTGGGTGTGATCGTTTCGTCGATTGTGGTCGCCGCAGTTGCCAGCATCATTAGGGCTCGCCGAATCAGCAAATAGCCCCAAGATTGGAAGCACCGTGGCTGATTTCACCTATGTAGGTCAAGACGATGCTGCGCTGAGCACAACCCAGCTGGCTCGAATCACGCTTCGTGCCGCATACCAAAACCACTCGGCCGTTTTGGAGTCAATCGATCGACTTTCGAGTTCGCGTGCTTGGCACAGAGGGTTTCAGACACCTTATTCGCTAGGTACGGTCGCTGAGTTCGACTCCAAGGTGTCGATGCGAAACATCGTTGAATCCGGACTCGCTGAGCTCCAGGCGCACGTGAGGCTAGAAAAGAGCCGAAAGACTACTCTGACCGCCACACTTCACAAGGCGTGGCAAGACCCCGACAGGGTGGTGTTCTTCTCGATCAGGGGATTAGGGGAAAGAAGCAAACCAAAGCCGGCCCAGGCCGCCGCTAAGCTTCAGGTTGACCGCTTTTTGGCCGAGCCTGGGCTTGAGGTCGCGATGGAACATCTTGCCACGCGTTCTAGCGGGGCGCCGGCAAACACCGTTTTGGTCGCCATGGGAGCGCTCGCCGAGTTCGCGCCAACCAAAGAGTGGCTGAGTTGGGACGGCAAGGTTGCCGCCATAGCCCGGCATGGTGATTCTGCCCGCTGGCTCGAACTCTTTCGCTTTGTGCGCAAAACAGGTGGCGAACTCTTGGTACCGGTCACCATCGCCAGAACTCGCGGATTGCCAGAAGAGCCGAGTGACGAGCAACTTGCTCATGCGGCAGGACTAGATATTGTGAGCGAAACCGAAGACGTCGTCGCGTTCTTGGCTCGTTTGAATGCCAAACGAACCGAACGACTGGTCTTGGGCTCCTACCTCTATTCACCGGGCGTGAAGCACATCAGGGTTTCGGTCGCTGCCGATGCCATCACCCAGACGTTTTGTGAAAACATGCCTAAGGAGCGCATCGCCCTAGCCTGGACCGCCACTCCGACCGACTCGATTTGCGCCCCCGCCTCGGTTGGGCACTCGCAAATTGAGCGATCCAGGAGTCGAAAGTTCACGACCAAAACCAGGGATGCGCTTCTAAATCTGCTCGGTTGGCTTCGCACCCCGAATCCCGAGTTCTTTGAGGCCGAAGACGGGCAACTGGTTCTGCTCGAAACTTCGATTCATCTGCAGGGTCCTTCCTACTTGTTTGCCAAGCGCATTCAGCGCTGGAGGGCATACTGGGCTTGGCTTCGGGGAATCCCTGTTTCTTATCAGGTCGCTCCGCCTGCCACCACGAGATCGGTGCTTGGAGCCAGCGACCTGTTGACCCACACCTATGCAGGAGCGCCAGAGTTCGGCATCGAACCACACCCGATTGAGTTCGCGCGTCTAGAGTGTGCGTTGCTTTTGTTGCGCGATCTAACCGACAAGGATGCGGCTGCCAACAACTTTGCCGCCCCGCTCACCGCTCTCGTCACCGACACGGCGATTCACGGTGGATTGTGGCGCTTGCCCTATCGCCAGTCATCGGTATGGGTGCCGGCAACCATCTGGGGCCGGTTCGCCAAGAGTTGACTTTGCTTTTGTTGTTTACCTTGTTACAGAATGGTGAACGGACAATGGCTGCCAGGTGATGGCAAGTAGTCTTTGTTTACCGTGCGTTAACCTTCGGAAACTAGCCTTTCGAAGGCTCAGGGTCCAACCGGACTCCGAATAAAGCGAGAGAGGGTCCCGTGGACTCATTAGTCATTGTTGCCTTAGTAGTAGGGCTTGCACTTTTCTTCGACTTCACAAACGGCTTTCACGACACAGCAAACGCCATGGCTACCCCTATCGCAACCGGGGCGCTTCGTCCTCGTGTGGCAGTAGCTATCGCTGCTGTCATGAACCTGATCGGAGCATTTCTATCGACCGCCGTTGCCAAGACTATTTCCGTGGACATGATCAACGAAGGAGTCTCGATCAGCGCCCAAATGGTTTTCGCGGGTCTGACGGGAGCTATCCTCTGGAACCTCACGACATGGTTTCTCGGGCTGCCTTCGTCTTCGTCGCATGCGCTCTTTGGGGGTCTAATCGGTGCAGCGATTACCTACTCGGGCTTCAACGCCGTCAACTTCTCAAAGATGATTGAAAAGGTCTTCATCCCCGCGCTATTTGCACCAGTCGTGGCAGGGTTAACGGCTTTCCTCGCAACCAAGGTTGCTTACATTCTGACCGCACGTTCTCAAGAAGCCAGAGCTAAGAGCAACATAGGAACCGGTCGATCAAACTTTAAGATCGGGCAGATTTTCTCATCCTCGCTAGTTGCCCTGTCTCACGGAACTAACGATGCTCAGAAGACCATGGGCGTAATCACTCTTGTGCTGGTCGCTACCGGATTCCAAGCTGATGGCGGATCGGTTCAGTGGTGGGTAATTGTTTCGGCCGCTCTGGCGATTGCAATTGGTACGTATTCCGGCGGCTGGAGAATCATCAAAACCATGGGTACGGGACTATCAGAGATTCGGCCCGTTCAGGGACTCGCAGCGGAGACTTCTACCGGAGTGACGATCCTAGCTTCGAGCCACTTCGGATTTGCGCTGTCCACCACGCAAGTTGCATCAGGTTCGGTGATCGGTTCCGGTCTTGGCAGAAAGGGCGGTGCCGTGCGATGGAGCAAGGCAGGACACATGTTCCTGGGTTGGGTTTTGACGCTCCCGGCAGCTGCACTAGTCGGTGCAGCATCTGCAGCTCTTACGAAACTGGGTGATGCAGGTCTCATCCTTGACGCCATTTTGACCGTCGCCGTCGTGATTGCAATCTTCCAAATCTCCAACCGAAACAAAGTCGGACACCACAACGTGATTGACAACGAAGTTTCGACTGCTGGTGAAGTAATCAAGCCATTGCGCAAGAGCAAAGCGGCAAGCAAGTCTTCTAAGAAGGGTGGCAAGAAGTAATGAACATCACAATCCACTGGGATTCGCTCATTCAGGTTTTTGTTGCCGCTGTCGGTTTCAGCACAGCAATTGTTGGAGCTTTCGCCATTGGCGTTCGTTTGCTAACCAACGCCCAACACTCGGTACCTGGAGCACGGAAAGGAAAGTCCAAAGACATTCAGCGTGAGGTTGTTTATCGCGTCTTGTCCTATGGGGCTTTCAGCATCTGTGTTAGCGCTCTGATTTATGGCATTTATCTGATCGTGCCGTACTTTCACCTAGACAAGTAGTTTTGACAGCAAAAAGCCCTCGGTTTCTCGACCGAGGGCTTTTTCGATTGAACTACTTTGCTTTCGCCACAAAATCTTTTAGCCAGGCCATCAGGTCTGGGCCTAGGTCGTCACGCTTAGTCGCGAGCAAAACGGTAGCCTTCAAAAACTCGAGTTTGTCTCCGGCGTCGTAGCGCTCGCCGCGGAAGACGACGCCGACCACCCCACCGGCAAGCTTTTCGCGTGCGGCCTTGGCAAGTGCATCCGTGAGTTGGATTTCGCCGCCGGCACCTGGCTCTTGCTTGGCGAGCAGGTCGTGAATGCCAGGGTTGAGAATGTAGCGTCCGATAACCGCGAGATTCGACGGCGCGAGTTCGGTCTTTGGCTTCTCAACGAAGTCGGCAACCTCGATGACACCATCGACCTCTTCTCCAGCGGGGCGTATACAGCCGTATTTGTGAATCTCTTCGCGAGGAACCTCGACGAGCGCAACCACGTTAGCGCCGGTCTTACCGTGCACTTCGATCATGGTTCGCAGCAGGTCGCTGGTCTCTTCGACAACGTCATCGCCCAACAAGACGGCGAATGGTTCATCGCCGGTGAATGATGCCGATGCATTAACAGCATGCCCAAGGCCCTTAGCGCCGCCTTGGCGAACGTAGTGGATGTTGCCCAGCTCGGTTGGGGCCTGAACGAGGTCAAGCTTTTCTTGGTCGCCCTTGGCCTCGAGGCGTGATTCTAGGTCGGCCGAGGTATCGAAGTGGTTTTCGAGCGCATACTTGTCGCGACCGGTAACGAACAGAATGTCATTCAGGCCAGAGCGCACCGCCTCCTCGACCACATACTGAATCACTGGCTTATCAACCAGTGGCAGCATCTCCTTCGGCATCGCCTTGGTGGCCGGCAAAAATCGAGTTCCGAGGCCGGCTACTGGAATGACCGCCTTGCGAGGGGTGGTGTGCATGGGTTCTCCTGCTACTTATCTAGCTTTAATTCTCGGACGATCGACTGGAACTCGCGCTTATAAAGCGAGTTTTGTGGCTTCCAAGGTTTGACCGGGCCGGCAAAGTGAACGATCTTCGGGTGCTTTGCGTAGTCCTGAGTTGGAACGAAGTTCCACTCATCACCGATCTGCAGCGCTTGACCCTTCGAGTAGAAGTTCATCACGTCTTGGTCGTTGAGGTGCAACTTCTCCACAAGGTACAGGTGGTTTTCGATGAAGTTGTCCTTGCGCATCCTGGCCAGGTTCATCAGCAACACACCGGCGTTGTATGTGTCGGCGGTCAGCTTTCCGGTTGCGTGCGCGCGACGTCGAAGGGCCCAGGCCTGCTTGGCTGGCAGACGAAGTGAAACGCGGGTGATCACGTGAACGAGGTTCGACCATCCATCGAGGCGGCTCTTCTTGCCAGCGAAAACGTGCTTCGTAACGTTGTGGTCATAAAGTTCACCGACATCGCCGCGAACCAGGATGTCAACGTCGAGGTAAAGCACCTTCGCAACGTCCTTGAGCACCTGAGGCAGGAACAGGCGGTCGAAGGTCGACACGGTGATGTGCGACATCAAGTTGACCGAAGCTCCGTAGTCGATGCCACTGAAGTCGTGGAAGTGGAAGTTCACCTGCGGGAACAGCTTGTGCAACTTGGCCCAGTAATCCTCACCGAGACCGCGAGTTAGCACGTGGGCATTGATCTGTCGCGAAGTGTTTCGCACGATCGACTCGAGCACAACGGCAAGCTCGTTCTTGAGGTTCTGGTCGACAGCGAATGCGAGGTGAATCTGCTTCGACCCAAACTTGTTCTTGCCGAGGTGCATCACGTGTGAGTCGAACTTCTTGTAGATGCCCTGCAGGTCGAGGGACGATGCCCCGAGCGGTTCGAGGTTGGTCGAATACTCCTCGGCAAACTTCACATCGGGCGCAACCAGTTCGTTCCAAATTGCCATGACCTCTTCGCGACTCTTTCCGGCGAGGATGGCTGTGGTGATCACTTCGAGCTTGTGCTCGATACCGTGGCGAATCTTGTTAAAGGCGGCCTCATCGAGGTCGAGAAGACCCTCGAAGCGAACGTCGGAACGCTTGCCAGGAGTGAAGGTAACTGGCAGACCCATCGATCGAGCCGGCAGGTAGCAGTGAAGGCGCTTGGTGATGACGTGGCCATAGCCTGCGTATTCGGCAAGCATCGTGCGTGCGTCCTCGATGCCTTCGACCAGACTGAATTCGCGAACGTGCTCGCCAATCTGAATGAAACTCTTCTTCCACCAAAGCAGGTATTTCACGAAAGGAACCTTGGCTTCGACGACTGCGAGCCTAGGCACCTTGCCGGCAAGCTTCGCCTTGGGGAGAACCTGTCCGACGGTCGTGGTGACACAACCCGAGAAGAATGCGGGAACCCCATAGTCGCGAAGACGGTAGACCGTGGTCCAGTCGCGGCAACCGATCGGACCTATCTTCTTCAGTTCGGCAACGGTCTTGGGGGTGAGGACGTCGGGGTCTTGAATGTGGAACGACACCATGATGGCGTTGATGTTTTCTGGATAAGGAAAGTCGACTTCACCCTTGTATGGGCGGTGCATGAACCAACCGTTGCTGATCAACCAGGTGTTCTCAGGGTATGAACGACCCGACGCGAAGTCACGGTGAAGTTCAACTGGCTGAACCTTAACTTTCTTCGCACCTTCGCCGAGGCGACGCTCGGGGTTGACAAATTTTTGAATCTTGCTGAGGTACTTGGCAAGCGGGCTGCCGCCAACGAACTCGACGTTTTGGTGGCGAAGTAGGTGTGAGATGGCTGCGAGGGTCTGCACATAGTCACCGCGGTTGGTCGACGTCTTCGAATAGTCGAGCATGTTGTAGTCCATGACCGCGAAGTTGATAGCACCCTTGATTGGCTTGACCGACCGGCCGTCGTCTTGAAGTTGAGCGTGCCACCATGCGAGCTCGGTTGTGAGTTTCTCGCTCAGGGTCGATCGAGCGCCTTCGGCCAGCACGATTGCCTCAACATAGTCGCGAAGCCCCGCGTACTCGCCGTGTTTAATCAGTGCACGGACGAGCGCCATCTTGTAGACGCTTGGACGCTTCGAGCCCTTGTCGTCGAGAATTTCGCGAGCCTGGGCAATGCCCTTCTTGCGGTTGGTGCTCATCAGAGTGTCAAAGTATTCGAACGGCGCTTTCTGCTTGGCGAGGTCTTCGCCAGCATCCTTAAAGTAGCCGGCGGCCGAGTCATAAAGACCGTCGATTGCCAGGAAGGTGCCGAAACCCAATGAGCCAAGGGTCTTGGTGGCGGGGGACTCGACCAGGGTTTGCAACATCGCGCGAGTGTTGATGCGGTTCTTGCTCTCGTATGCCTCGCGAATGTGGCTGAGGAGGCGATCTTCGAGTGCGACACCCTTAGTGAGCTGGTCTACCAATTTCTTGTCGATCGACTTGGCCGTCGGTTTGTAGACGCCGAAGTAGTTGATCTTGTATGCGGCGACCTCGAGTGCTTTAGCAAATTTCTTGATGATGCCGAGTTTGAAGAATGACTTCAGGGTTTTGGTGATTGCCTTCTTGACGAAGTTCAAGGGGTCTCCTCATTACGTTCTTTTTGGTCTGAACATCTGCGTTGGAGCCGACCGCGACTCCTTCAAGGATACCGCAGGGCCCAGTTTTCAGGCTCTTTGAGCCCCTCATTGCTGAGTATTTGCGGGGCGATTTTGTGCCGGTTCCTGGTATTCGGGTGCAAACTTGGAGGTAGGTGCACTAGTTAGGTAGAAGATGAAGAATATTCGCTTGATCGCGGCAGTATCGAGCCTGGCGCTCGCCGCCGCGTTTGGTCTTTCAGCATGCACGAGTAGCTCAGTTTCGCCGACCCCGACACCTACGTCATCGCCCTCCGAAACTGTGAGCCCAATGACGCCTGCCGAGGCAAAGGCCGCCTACAAAAAGATTGCAAAGGCCAGTTGTGACTCAGCATTGAGCTTAGGAGTCGTCGAGGCGGGAGACGATTATCGCCTTGTCTCGGTCAACAAGGATGAGGCTTACCAGGATTATTCGGCTGCCTACTTCGAAGAACCTGACAACTACGAGCTGATTTGGGAACTCGACAGCATTCACTCGTGTGCCGACTGGTTCGCTTTTAGCATGGCCGAAGAAGCCGGTCAGGAGGCGGCAATCGAGGTAACTTTTGATCCGACCGATTCGACCTTCACCACGTTTGAAGATTTTGGCGAGTATGGAACTTCGAACTACAAGATGACTGTCGCCGACGGCAAGCTCTTCACTGCGACGAACCTAGACCCCGAGCACGAAAACACGGTCACGATTCAATACGGCAACATTACGGATGCGGATCGGCAGATTCTCGTCACTGCGGTGGATCGCTACCTAGCTGAACAAAATGGGTAACATTCCAAATCCAGTAGTGGCTTATGAAAGTATCTAGGGCCACGCTCGCAGTGCTTTTGGCCAGTCTTCTGGCGCTCTTACTGGGGCTCATTCTCTCTAGCGACATCCCTTTTTACTTCGGTGCGTTGATCGGTCTCGTTCTTTCGATTTGGCTAGTTCGAGACGCCATTCGCCAGGGCGGTCTGGGATCTGACGTTCTGGCCTTGATTTCTATCGTCGTCACGTCGCTTACTCAGGAGTGGCTCGCCGCGAGCATCATCTCCTTGATGCTGGCCAGCGGGCGTGCTCTCGAGAGTTGGGCATCGGGTCGCGCCAGGTCTGAACTTGAGTCTCTAGTTCAGCGAACGCCGAGAACCATTTCGCTCGTCGACGGCAGCGGAGCGACTTCCGAGGCCGAAATCAAGATGGCAAAAATTGGCGATCGATTCCTCGTTCGCTCAGGTGAGGTGGTTGCCCTCGATGGAATCCTCGAGAGCGAGTCCAACTTCGACGAGTCAGCATTGACGGGTGAACCGATTCCGAACCGCCGGCTAGCCGGACAAGAGGTTCCTTCCGGAGTGGTCAACCTCGGAGCACCCGTAGTTCTGAGAGCGACAACGACGTCGGAATCTTCAACATATGCTGCGCTAGTGAGATTGGTTCAAAAGGCACAGGCCAGTGCAGCGCCGGGGGTTCGAATCGCGAACCGTTGGGCAGCCTGGTTCGTGCCTTTCTCCCTCGGTCTTGCAGGCTTGACTTGGTTTCTCACCGGTGAAACTTCGGCCGCGATCGCCGTTCTAGTTGCCGCGACTCCTTGCCCTCTCATCCTTGCAACCCCAATCGCCATCATCGGTGGCATTTCACGAGCTGCGTCGCGAGGCGCCATTATCAAAGACGGCGGGGCGCTCGAAGCTCTTGCTCGATGTCAGGTGCTTCTTGTCGACAAAACGGGTACGTTGACCCTTGGCGGACCAGCTTTGACTCGGGTTCAGACCGCCCCAAACCACTCTGCTGATGATGTGCTGCGAGTGGCAGCATCCATTGAGCAATCGAGCTCACATGTTCTGGCAAAAACCGTAGTTGCTGCGGCAAACTTTCGTGCACTCGCACTTCCGCCGGCATCGAACGTCGAGGAAATTCTGGGTGAAGGTGTGGTTGGGAGCGTTCTAGGCAAGGCAATAAGAATCGGCAGGCTGGTTGAGCCAGCGCCAGCCTGGGTGGAGGTAACCACCGGTATTCAAATCTGTGTAGACGAAGACGGCGAAGTGATCGGCGTTTTAGACCTTGAAGATCCAATCCGCACGGATGCTGCCGAAACGGTCAAGACTTTGAGAAAACTTGGTTTGAAAAGAATCTTGCTCGTAAGCGGGGATCGAAAGCCCGCCGCGGATGCCGTGGGCAAAGCTGTCGGCGTTGACCAGGTTTTTGCCGAGTCTCGCCCGAAAGATAAGTTGCTGGTCGTCAGTGCCGAACAGGCGAAAAGTCCCGGACGAGTCTTGTTTGTTGGAGACGGAATCAACGACGCACCAGCGCTGGCAGCCGCGGACGTCGGCGTTGCGATGGGGGCGAGAGGCGCATCCGCAGCCAGCGAAACAGCAGATGTTGTAATCATCGAGGATTCAATCTCGCGTCTGTCTGATGCCATTCAGATCGCCCAAGGTGCCAGAAATAGAGCTTTGCAGGCAGCCGGCATCGGCATGGCTCTGTCGATTCTGGCAATGTTTGCAGGGGCTTTTGGCTGGGTTTCGGTGACCCAGAATGCGCTTTTGCAGGAGGTTATCGATGCGGTTGCGATTTGCATCGCGCTGATTCCGTCGCGCTTGATTCGGAGTAGTGTCTAGGCATGAAACCAATTGGAAGACCAGCGTTCATAGCAGCCCTCATTGGCCCCGTGCAGTCGGTGCTCGGTTGGGTTATCGCTGGGGCTCTCTGGACCGGCTACGACCCGGTCAGGCAAACCATTAGCGACCTCGCGGCGAATGAGTCTCCAGTCAAACTGATCATGTCGAGTTTCTTCGTGCTCGGTGGCACTCTGACTCTCATCGCATCCATCTATGCCCGCACGCTGGCTATGCCCGGTCGTGTAGCGCTGTTCATTTCGGCCATTTGCACATACGGGCTGACTATCTTTCCGACACCGCTAATCGGTTACTCAACCATGCACCGCATCTTTGCGATTACCTCGTTCGTGCTCTCGGCTGGCTGGCCACTTTTTGCGATGAGATTCCGCAAGGATGCGCCGTGGATCCTTCGACCTGCCGCGTCGATCATTGCGACTGTTCTTCAGGCGGCTCTGGCCCTGTGGTTCTTGAGCACCTGGACCGACCCGAATGCCACGGATGTTGGAGTGTGGGAGCGAGTGGTGGCGGTGTCACAGTCGCTCTACGTCTCGATCGTGATCATCGTTGTCTATCTGCTTCAGAGGCGGTCGAAGTAGTTATTCGTTCGTGACGAATAAAAACCGTATTCTCGGAATGACTTAGCGCTTGAGGCTGTTGTCCCGATAACCCCAAAAATGGGAACCAGCGGGTTATTGGTTGGTTGGCAATCCAAATTGAATTGGAGAAACGCCCCAAAATGACGCTACATGTAAAAAAAGGTGCCGAGTGGTCTTCGGTTTATGCCGCAGCGAGAGCTCTTGCACCCGAAGCCTTCGACGAGAATCGCATCAACAACTTGGCCATGGGCAAGTGGCTGAGTGTCGGAACTCCATCAGACCATGTAAACCCGGTCGACCAGTCGGCAATAGCCGGCCCGCCTAAGGTCGATCACCAAACGGCAATCGATGCCGTCTCGGATGCAGCGCGCCAGCACGCGGCATGGGGCAAGGTCGACCTCGACGAGCGAAAGGTTCGGGTTAGCGCAGCGCTCGCCGGACTCCGCATCGCTCGCGACACCATCGCGATGCTCCTGGCGTGGGAGATTGGCAAGCCTTGGAAGTTAGCCTGTGCCGACGTCGATCGGTGCATCGATGGCGTCGAGTGGTATCTCGGCGAGATCGATCGTCAGATGGAGGGGCGTCACCCGCTCTCCGGCCCAGTTTCGAACATCGCTTCTTGGAACTACCCTCTGAGCGTGCTCGTTCACGCTGAGCTGGTGCAGATGCTCGCGGGAAACGCAGTGGTCGCCAAGACTCCGTCTCAGGGCGGTTTCCACGCGCTCACTCTCGCCCACGCGGTGATGGCCAAGGCCGGACTCCCGGTTACCTTACTTAGCGGCGTCGGTGCCGACCTGAGCGATGCTCTCGTGTCATCTCCCGAGCTCGGTGCCTTCGCCTTCGTGGGCGGTCGCTCCAACGGCCGCGCAACACTCGAGCGTCTAGCCAACTTCGATAAGCGCCACATCCTCGAACAAGAAGGACTCAACGCCTGGGGCATCTGGGATTTCAGCGATTGGGATAACCTCGCCCCTCACCTGCGCAAGGGTTTCGAATATGCCAAGCAGCGCTGCACCGCATATCCGCGCTATGTGATTCAGCGCCGACTGTTTCCGGCTTTCCTCGAGATGTACATTCCAATTCTCAAGGGGCTGCGATTCGGTCACCCGCTCGCCGTCGAAGACGATGCCGATGACCTGCCCGATCTCGAGTTCGGCCCGGTCATTCACAAAACCAAGGCGGACGAACTCCGCAGCCAGTTCAAAGAAGCCATCGACACCGGTGGAATACCTCTTTTCGAAGGAGACCTTGCCCACGGTCGATTCTTGGCCGGGCAGGACATCTCGGCATACTTTGCTCCGGTATCCGTGCTCGAGCCGCCTCGTGCTTGGTCTTTGCACCACTCCGAGCCGTTCGGTCCAATCGATTCAATCGTTCTGGTCGACACGGAGGCGGAATTCATCGCCGCGATGAACGTTTCGAACGGAAACCTGGTGTCTTCGGTAGCCACCGACGACATGGCCTTTGCCAAGCGCGTGCGTGAGGAGATCTCGGCTTTCAAGTTCGGTGTCAACAAGCCGCGCTCTCGAGGCGACCGCGAAGAGGTCTTCGGTGGACTAGGAGCGTCTTGGCGCGGAGCCTTCGTTGGCGGCGACCTGCTCGTCGATGCCGTAACCGAGGGAGCTCGTCCGATTTATGGAAACTTCAAGGGTGGTTCGCGCTACCCCGAGGGGTTAGACCTCTAAAGCATGAAAATTGCTCTCGGCATTCTCACCGTTCTGTTTCTGGCGAGCGGAGTGCTGCACCTGGTGAATCCCGATGCGTTCACGTGGCTCATGCCACCTTGGCTCCCGTGGGCAACATTCCTGATTTATCTGAGTGGCGTTCTTGAGCTGATCTCAGCCGTCGGGCTGATGTTCAAGCAAAAGTGGGCAGCGCTTCTCGCGGTCATTGTGCTGCTAGGTGTGTGGCCAGCCAACATTTGGTTCGCCTTCGACGTGATTTCAACAGGGGATGCTGCGCTCATCGCCGCCGCCTGGATCAGGTTGCCGCTGCAGCTTCCGCTCATCTATTTCGCTTGGAAGTACTCGGGTTTTTCGCTGACGAAATTGGTCAGGGCTTAGCGAGGAGCTACTTTGTTTTCGGCAAGAACATGCTTGCCGCAACCTTGGTGACCAGCGCTCGTGGCAACATCGTTGACACCATGGCCATGCCTGAGTTAGTGCCACCATCGATGACCTCTGGTTTGGAACCCTTCGAATCGAGCGCATTGAATGTGGTCTTGACCACATTTTCAACCGGGGCCATCACGGTCGATGGCTTTGCGCCGGCAATATCGAAGAACTCGGTCTTTGTCGCACCGGGGCTCACAGTTAACACACGAACGTTTGTGTCGTTCACTTCACCCCAAACGGCAGTTGTAAACGAGCGCACGAATGACTTGGTTGCGGCATAGACGGCCATGCCCGGCACCGGTTGGTAGGAGGCCGTGCTGGCGATGTTCACAATCGCACCCGAGTTACGCTTCACCATCGGTTTGATAAAAATGGCGGTCAGATCAACGAGTGTGAGCATGTTGAGAACCATTTCTTTTTGAATCACTTCGCGGTCTTCGTCCACGATTCGAGCGTTGGTGCCGAAGCCTGCGTTATTCACTAGAAAATCGACATCGATTTTCAGCTCGGCAACTTTGTCAGCGAGCTGCTGACCCGCCTCAAGTGTGGCTAGGTCCATCGCAATCACGGTGACCTTGACCTTGGCGAATGCTGAAATTTTGGCGGCTATCTGATCGAGCAAATCTGCGCGGCGGGCGACCAGCACTAGATTCGAGCCCCGTCTTGCGAATTCTTCGGCGTAGGCCACCCCAATGCCCGAGCTGGCACCGGTAATTAGAGCCGTTTTTCCTTGGTAGTCCATGAGTGACTCCTTCGTGCTCGCGTTGCTATTCAAACCCCGAGCGGTTTGTCATTATTTCCGAGCCGTACAGTCGAGCCCTTTAGCGCGACCCGGCCGACCGCTGAGATAGTGTTTCACCATGACAAATCTTGAACGACCAGAACTAGAGCCGATGCTTGAGCCGGCCCCATCCGAGTTGACCATCAAAGAGGTGCACGAAGGCACTGGAGTCGAAGCTCCCGTTGGTGGCACCGTCAAGGTTCACTACCTCGGTGTCGACTACGAAACCGGAGAAGAATTCGACTCGTCTTGGGGTCGTGGCGAACCGATCGAGTTCCCGTTAAACCGCCTGATCAAGGGCTGGCAAGAAGGCATTCCGGGCATGAAGGTCGGCGGTCGTCGCACGCTAATCTGCCCGCCAGAATACGCCTATGGGGCTGCTGGCGCAGGCCACCGTCTATCCGGACGCACCTTGGTGTTTGTAATCGACTTGCTCGGCGTTCGCTAAATCTAAGCAGCTGGTTAGTTGACCGACTCGGGGTCGTCGATGAACTTTCGAACTTCCTGCGGGCAGCGGCAACCCTTGGCAATCTTCGCGGCCCAGCGGTAGGCCTCTGCCGCATCCTTGACTTCGAGAACGGAAAAGCCACCCAAAACTACGTCGCTCTTGGTGATGGGACCGGGTGTTACCACTCCGTCTTCGGTGACAACGACGGGGTCGTAGGTGTGAAAGCCACCGCCGAAAATCCAGACGCCGGCCGCCTTTGCCTCACGGACGACTGCGTGTGAATCATCTGCCACCTGCTGCCACTCACCGTCGGCGACCTTCATGTCGCCGTCGTTGAAAGAAATGATGAATCTTGCCATTTTTGCCTTTCTCGCGCCAAGCCTAGCCAAAACAAAATCCCTGGTGCCGGGGTGCGCATTGCCGGCCCCAACTAATCAAGGACCTACGAACACCCTGTGCTTTGAGGTGTTGAGGCTTAAACTACAGGCGTGCCGCTTCATTCTTCTCTAGCAACCGTTCTTGAGCAATTCAAAACAAACCAAGTCGTTTTGCTTGGCGAGCGACACGGTATCGCGGAAAATCTAGATTTCATCGCCAAGCTCGTTCCGGATCTTTGGCGCATTGGCGTCAGAAATATAGCCTTGGAGTTTTTTGCAACTGAGAATCAGGCCAAATCAGACGCGCTTGTGTCATCACCTGAATTCGACGATCAGATAGCGCGAGATCTGTTGTTCGAGTACAACGTTGGCTGGCCCTTTGTCGAATATCAGTCAATTCACAAGGCAGTCTGGGAATTCAATCGCGCTAACAACGCAGGAATGCGAGTGCTGCATCCGTCATACATTTATGACTGGACGAAGTGGACCGGTATCCGCACCGAAGACTCCATGCAGGGGGTTTTTCACCGGGGTCACGTGAATGAACACAGGGCCACCGTCATCGCAGATGCTGTTGGACGCGGCGAAAAAGTGCTTGGGCTATTTGGCGCTGTTCATGCAATCAACGACAAACGCACGATGACTGAATTGGGTTTTCCCGATTTCAGGTCAGTTGCACAAATCCTTGAGCAGCAACATTCGATAAAGGTTTCATCGGTAAACATCAACGACGCTCTAGACGGCCTATGGGATGCCCAGATCAAGACTGCAAAAACGCTCAATCCTTGCAATATTGATTTTGAATTCATTTCTGGTCGGGACTTTAGCCAGGTTCAAAGAGATTGGCCCGATCCCGATTGGCAACCAACGCCGACAGACGAGCAGCAATACTGGCAAATTATGCACAATCGAATAAGCGCCTTTTTGAACTGACGCTGGTCGGTTTTTTGCGCATTCTGAAGCGGCGACTGGCGTCTTCAAAACAAAATCCCCACCCATAGAGAGTGAGGATTTGTGTTTGTAGGCCCCGTGGGGATCGAACCCACGACCCACGGATTAAAAGTCCGTTGCTCTAACCAACTGAGCTAGAGGCCCTTGCGGTGCAGGAATACCCCTGAACACCTAGAAAAGTCTAGCCTAGGACCAGACCGCGCACACCGATGCCTATTTGGTTACGGTGATCTTTCGGCCGCTGTCGTAGAACTCACGGTTGCCAACGACGTCGCGCACGCTGAGCCAAAGCGAGTAGGTGCCTTCCGGAGCGGCGGGGTCGAAAACGTAGTCCTGAACAAAGACGGTTTCGGTGTTTGTCTCGACCGCTCGTGGTTCGGATCCCGACGCATATATGAACTTGCCGTCGCTGAATCCGCCACCTTCGAGCATGAACCACGCGTAGATTCCTTGAACTCCAGAGTCATCCTTGGCCATGACAGAAACCTGGAAGGTCTCGCCGTTCTTCACGGTTTCGGGGAGTTTAACGCCGGTCACTTCAGGAGTTTTGTTATCGCTTGAGCCTCCACTAACCGTGAAGGCGATCGTTGGCCCGGCGCTTGCGTTGCCCATCATGTCCGAAGCCTTGAGGTAGAGCGCATACTCGGCGTCAACCGCATCCTCGGGAATCTCGCACCGTATTTCGAAGGTGCCCGACTTGGCTGTGCCAGAGACCAACTCTGCTTCGATTCCGAAGCCGCACCATTCTGTCACCCAGCCAGGTGCACCTCCGATGAATCCATAGATTCCCACGACACCAGACGCATCTGATGCGTTGAGAGTGAACACCGCCACGTTGCCCGCCTTGAACTCCCTGACCTCCATGGTCATGGCCGCGAACTCTGGCCCCGTGCTGTCGATCTTGCAAGCGTCGAGTCGAGTGTCGGTTGTATCGGCACTGCATACATCGCTTCCGGCACCTGTTCGAATGGAGTCTGAGCTTGCACCACCGTCGATGATGTCGGATGCGTTGCCGCCGGAAATCGAATCGGAGCTGGCTCCTCCGAGAAGAACGTCTTGCCCGCCTAATCCTGAAAGATTGTCTTTGCCTGCGCCGCCTTCGAGCCGGTCTGCGCCGTCACTTCCGTTGATCACGTCGTTGCCAGCTTCACCGAGAACGGTGTCGTTACCGACGCCGGCAAAAACCTGGTCGTTTCCAGAGCCGGCTTTGATGATGTCGTCACCACCGAGCGCATAAATTACGTCATTTCCTGCTCCAGCGCAGATCACATCGTTTGCGGCTGTACCCGTAAGTTTGTCGGCTCGACTGGTGCCCATGATGGTGCATTCGGGTTCAGCGGCGGTCGCTGGGGCAGCGATCGTCAGGGATGCGGCCGCAATCGCTAAAGCCATGAACGCAGAGAAGAAGCGCTTCATCGACGGGCTCCTTTTGCTTGGTCAATGTTCTCGCAAAACCTTTTCTCAATAAACGGGCCGCGGTGGTTGCCTATTCCCAAAGTCAGCATAGGGTTGGCCTATGGGCCAAGTGTGTCCAACCTAGGAGGCCGACATGGCCCAGAAATCTCCCAAGAAAAATAGTCCGAAGACTGCTCCTGCCAAGAATCTTAAAGAGAAGCGTCTCGAAAAGAAGGCGAAGTCAGAAGAGAAGGCGAAGCGCCAGGAGTAGCTGCGTTTAGCGCTTGAACGGGCAGTGACGGCACGCCATAGCGCAGCACTTGCCTTGGTCGGCGAGAGTCTTGGCGTTGAAGACGAATAGACCGGTGACTGGGTCGGTGTAACCGGCCTGTCCGATTGCGATCGAGATTCGGTGACGGTTCATGATTTCGTCAAAGTTTGGGTCGCAAACGTTCAAACGGTCTGGATGCGGCTGATCCAGTTCTCGCGGAAGTTTGCGCTCGGTTTTCGACATAGTTTTGACAGCCTAGAACGCGCACTCGCTGTCAACCCTGAAGACACGCCCGTCAGTCGTCTAGTCTGGTCAGAGCTTCGCGCCACGCATCCGCCGCACCTTGATCAAACACGCCAGGCGTAAACGTTGACCGAACCGGGTTCAGGCCAGCAAGTTCGTCAATCGAGCCCCAGATGCCGGCACCTAGACCTGCAAAGAGTGCCGCCCCGAGTGCCGTCGATTCGAGGTTTGCCGGGCGTTCGATCTTGCACTGCAACTGGTCGGCCTGAATCTGCATGAGCAGGTTGTTGGCAGCGGCCCCGCCATCGACTCGGATGCGCGCGGCGGCCACACCCGCATCCGCGTTCATCGACTTGAAGACCCAGTAGATCTGAAAGGCGATGCCCTCGAGCGTTGCCCTGGCGATGTGAGCCTTAGTGGTGCCTCGCGTGATGCCCTGAAGGCTGCCGCGAACGTCCGGAAGCCAGAACGGAGCGCCAAGTCCGGTGAGTGCGGGAACGAACGTGACACCGCCGCTGTCTGCAACCGATGCCGCTAACTCTTCAACCTCGGATGCGCTCGCGATGATCCCCAGACCGTCACGCAACCACTGCACCGCAGCTCCTGCCACAAACACCGAGCCCTCGAGGGCATACTCGAGACGACCATCCGGATGCTGCCATGCAACCGTCGAGAGAAGCCGATTGGTGCTGGCGGCGATCCGGTCGCCAGTGTTCATGAGCATGAACGCTCCAGTGCCATAGGTGCACTTAGCATCGCCCGGTGAGATGCAACCCTGACCAAAAAGCGCAGCCTGCTGGTCACCGGCTATGCCCGTGATGTCGAGTTCGAGTCCTAAGAACGCAGGCCCGTATGTTTTGGCGAGTTTTCCGTAGTTGGCAACCACTCTTGGCAAGGCAACGCGAGGCACCTCAAAGAGTTCGAGCAACCAGTCGTCCCAGTCGCCGGTTTCTAGGTTGAAAAGTTGGGTGCGCGAGGCATTTGACGCGTCGGTGATGTGTTCGCGCGCACCGGTCAGGCGGGCGACCAGATAAGACTCGACAGTGCCAACTGCCATGGACCCGGCCTCGACCCCGCGCCAAATCTCAGGGTGGTTGCGCTTGATCCAGAGCAACTTGGACGCTGAGAAATACGGATCGAGCGGAAGCCCGGTTAATAGCTGCACACGTTCGGCGGCATCGGTAAATTTCTCGTTACCCAATAGCTCGGCGGTGCGACGGTCTTGCCACACGATGGCATTCACTGGCGATTTCAAAGTCAGGCGATCCCAAAGCACAACGGTTTCTCGCTGGTTAGTGATGCCGATGCAGGTGGGTGGTTCGGGAGATTCCCCGATAGCCGTGCGAACGACACTCAACACTGCCTGCCAGATTTGTTCGGGGTCGTGTTCCACCCAGCCGGGCTGCGGAAAGTGTTGCTCGAACTCGCTGTATGCGCGAGCGATTGTGCGACCATCCCTGTCGATCACAAGCGCGGTGACGCCGGTGGTGCCAGCATCAATCGCCAAGATCGCCATGTCGTCTCCTAGATCAGCTCTCAGTGAACCATCGGGTCATAGCCGGGCACAACCCTTGTGCTGTCCCCAGATTCGCTGGAGCTCGACTCGGCTTCCGAACCCGGCTTGGTTGGCCACTCAACCACGAGCATTGCAACGACCATCAGCGAACCGCCCAGGATCGTTCGAATCGAAAGCACCTCTTGGCCAAGCATCACGGCGAACAGGGCCGCGAAAATCACTTCGCTGGTCAGGATGATGGCCACGCGTGAGGCATCCATAATCGACTGCGCCCAGGTTTGAACAAAGAATGCGATGGCAGTTGCGAACACGGCGCAGAACAGCACCGAATACCAAACGTCTGCGTCTGGAGGTGCCTGATAGCCGGGGTCTGTTGGGTTGAACAATGCACCGACCCAGCACACCACAGCAACCGTGGCAAGCTGCACCACGGTGAGCGCGTAGGTGTCGCGACCCGGGCTCCATCGTCCTAGGCCAACGATGTGCAACGCAAAGAGAATCGCACACGCGAGGAGGCTGATGGTTGAGATGTCGAAACCGAGTCCGCCGAGGGTGATCGTGCCCAGACCGATGGTGGCAAGGATGACACCGAAGAGCACCTTCTTGGCAATCCGCTGACGTAGCAGCAACCAAGCGAAGAGAGGGGTTAGGACGATGTAAAGTCCTGTGAAAAATCCGGTGATGGCTGCCGTCGAAAGCTCGAGCCCAATGGTTTGGGTGATGTAACCCAGACCTAGGGCAACCCCGAGCAGCACGCCGCGAAGCAAGAATTTGCCGGTGAGGTGCCGAATGAGTTGCGGACGCACAGCGAACATCAAAAGAGTTGCGATTGTGAATCTGAGTGCGAGAAAGTCGAAATAGGGTTGACGCTCGATCGCGTCTTTCATCCAGACGAAGGCAAAACCCCAGGATGCGGCCACGCTCACCAGAGCGAGGGCGGCAAGGGAGTTTCTCTTCATCCCTCGAGTCTATTTGCGCTTGGTGCCGAGTGCGGCTTGCTTGGCCATCGACGGAAACACGATGCCGTGCATCGGCCAGACGCTGGCCCAGTAAAGGTGCCCAAGCAGACCCTTTGGCGCATAGATGGCACGTTGGGTGAGACGGGTGCCAGTCGCGGTCTTCTGAAGTCTGAACTCGAGCCAGGCCAGGCCAGGCATCTTCATCTCGGCGCGCAGGCGAAGCAGGTTTGGTCGGTCGATTGCCTCGACTCGCCAGAAGTCGAGCGCTTCACCTTCGATCAGATGATTCGGGTCGCGACGCCCACGACGCAGACCCACACCGCCCATCAGTCGGTCGGCGAGGCCTCGAAGTCTCCACGCCCAAGTGGCAGTCGAATAACCGTTGTCGCCACCGATCGATTCGACGCGAGCCCAGACCACTTCGATCGGGTCGGTGGAGTCGATGGTGCGAACGTCTTCATAAAGGGTTCCACCGGCCCATTGCGGGTCGGTCGGCAGCGGATCA
>JBEEJJ010000006.1:0-23723 GCA_041169265.1 Actinomycetota bacterium | reverse complement strand
CCGACAACGACGGTGTTCGTCTTGGGGCGAATCTCGAGAACATACCTAGGTCGACCATCCGCCGCCGGACGACCGATGTTTAGCCCCTTGCGCTGACCCACCGTGAATCCGTGCGCACCCTCGTGGGTGCCGAGCTGGTTGCCCTCTCGGTCGATGATCTGCCCCTCGGCCTTGCCTACCTTCTCGGCGAGCCAATCCTGCGTGTCGCCCTCTGGAATGAAACAGATGTCATAGGAATCGGGCTTCTGAGCCACGGCCAGACCGCGTCGCTCGGCTTCGGCACGCACATCCGCCTTGGAAGCAGCGGCCCCGAGAGGGAACATCGAATGAGCAAGCTGCTCCGAGGTGAGAACTCCGAGAACATATGACTGATCTTTTGCCATCGCAGGGCTGCGGTGCAGTTCGAGAGCTCCGTCATCGCCGGTCACCAGCGAGGCGTAATGCCCGGTGCACACAGCGTCGAATCCGAGTGCAAGAGCCTTCTCGAGCAGCGCTGCAAACTTGATGCGCTCGTTGCACCGCATACAGGGGTTTGGTGTGCGCCCGGCCTGGTATTCGGCGATGAAGTCGTCAACCACGTCTTGTTTGAACCGCTCGGAGAAGTCCCAGACGTAATAAGGGATTCCGAGAACGTTTGCCGCTCGTTGGGCGTCCATCGAGTCTTCGATGGTGCAGCATCCTCGCGAGCCTGTGCGCAAGGTGCCTGGCATGCGAGAGAGGGCTAGGTGAACGCCGACTACCTCGTGGCCGTCTTCGACCGCGCGTGCAGCCGCAACGGCGCTATCGACGCCACCTGACATTGCCGCAAGAACCTTCACCCTTCAAGTCTACGAAGTGGTGTAGCCAGCGCGACGCGCTCCTTCATGAGCGGCTGGAAGAGCAGCCAAAAACGCATCGACATCGGCGTCGGTCGTGTCGATTCCGAGCGTTACGCGGATGCAGCCAGATGCCTCTGCTTCGTCGCGACCCATAGTCAAAAGCACGTGGGATGCGGCCGTAACACCGGCCTGACAAGCCGAACCGTTCGACACGCAGATGCCGGCTCGGTCGAGCAGGAACAGCAGGGAGTCGCCCGAGCAACCCGGAAAGGTGAAGTGGGCGTTGTCTGGAAGCCCTGGCGCGTCTCCCCTGCTGAAGCGGGCATCGGTGACGAGTTCGTGAACCCCCGCTACCAGGCGATCACGCAAGCGAACGAGTTCAGGCACGTGGTGGTCGATGCGAGAAACCGCGAGGCTGACCGCGTGCGAAAACGCCTTGGCACCCGCGGCATTCATGGTGCCCGAGCGCATCGCGCGTTCTTGCCCACCACCGTGAACCAACGAGGTCAGCTTCGACTGCCGCGAAACAACAAGCGCGCCGACGCCAACCGGCCCACCAACCTTGTGCGCGGTAATTGACATCGCGGCGAGCCCAGAGGCGGCAAAGTCGATGTGGACGTGACCGAGTGCCGCCACCGCATCCGAGTGCACTGGGATGTCGTGAACCGCCGCGAGCGCGGTAACCTCGCTAATCGGGGTGACGACTCCGGTCTCGTTATTCGCCCACATGAGTGTGATCAGCGCCACTCGCGGTGCGTTTTCGGCTAGATAGTTCTTGAGCCAAACGAGATCGACGACTCCCCGTTCGTCTACCGGAATCCAAACCGCCTCAGCGCCCTGTTCTTTTTCGAGCCATTCGATCGGGTCGATAACCGCGTGGTGCTCGGTGTAAGCACTCAGAATCACATTGCGTTCTGCATCCACGTTATGCCGCTGCCAGAAGAGCCCCTTGATGGCTAGATTGTCGCTTTCGGTGCCACCCGAGGTGAAAATCACCTCGTTGCGATTGCACTTGATTGCCTTTGCTATCTCTTCGCGTGCCTCCTCGAGCGCGCGGCGAACTGTTTGCCCGGCGATGTGAACCGAGGATGGGTTGCCAACGAGTGTGAGGTAACGAGTGTAGGTTTCTAGCACCTCGGGCCTGATTGGCGAAGTGGCTGCGTGGTCTAGGTAGACAACCATGTTTTTTAGCCTAGCCAGTCAAATGAAACAAGTTGGCAACATTCGCGTGGGTAAACTTTTGAGGTTGCCTATCCCCCTGCACACAGGAAACTCATGAACGAACACCCAACCGACTCGCTGCCCTTGGGCGTGAGCATCGAGGGCGATCGTGGCGTGATTCGGGTGTATTCGGCGAATGCGGATTCGATCGAGTTTTTGGTGCTCGACCCATCCGACTCGAGCAAGGTAGAGCAGCGTATAACTCTCAAGCCGGTCGGCGACGACATTTGGCAAGCTTCCAGCCCTGCTATTCGCGAAGGCGTGCACTACGCGCTTCGTGCATCCGGCCCTGATGGCCCGCGTCACGGCTTCAACAACACAATCAACTTGATCGACCCGTATTCACGAGGCGTAGTGCGTGAATCGGCGCGCGAGTTTCACAACGTAGTCATCGACCGCTCGTTCGACTGGCAGGGTGTCGAAAAGCCAAAGACCGCTCTAAAAGACACCGTGATCTATGAAGCCCATGCGCGCGGGCTCACCCGAGGCAACCTTGAGCTGCACGACGACATTCGTGGCACATACGCGGCTCTGGCGCATCCTTCGACCATCGCCCACCTAAAAGAGATCGGCATCACCGCGGTCGAACTGTTGCCAGTGCAAATGTTCATCTCAGAGCCTCGCCTTATGAATATGGGTCTGATCAACTACTGGGGCTACAACACCATCAACTTCTTCACCCCACACCACCGGTATGCATCTACCGGCGCTATTGAAGCCGGGCCACAGGCCATCGTCGAGGAGTTCAAAACGGCCGTTCGCGAGCTTCACCGAGCTGGCATCGAAGTGATTCTCGACGTGGTCTACAACCACACCGCCGAGGGTGGCGCGCGAGGCTTGACCTATTCGTTTAGGGGGCTCGACAACTCGTCTTATTACCGCCAAGACGATCAGGGCAACTATCACGACACCACCGGATGCGGAAACTCGCTCGACTTCAGCAACCCTCGCGTGGTCGACCTAGTCATGGACTCCCTCCGCTATTGGGCAGAGGAGATGCAGGTCGACGGCTTTAGGTTCGACCTGGCCACAACTCTCGCGCGAGACGCGTCAAACCAGTTCGACCCGAACCACGAAATGTTGCGTCGAATGGTCGAAGACCCGATTCTTGCCGACTCCAAGCTCATCGTCGAACCTTGGGATGTTGGCCTCGGCGGCTGGCAAACCGGCGGGTTCCCAGATCGTTTCAGCGAATGGAACGACCGCTATCGCGACTCGGTTCGCCGGTTCTGGCTGACCGACATCGCAACGGCTCGCAACTCCGGTCGCCACGACAACGGTGTCGCCGAACTAGCAACCCGTTTGGCTGGCTCACGTGACATCGTGGATGGGCCTTCTGGTCCGCTCGGAGGCATCAATTTCATCACCGCTCACGATGGTTTCTGCCTTCACGACTTGGTCACCTACAACGTCAAGCACAACCAAATGAACGGCGAAGGCAACCGAGACGGAAACAACAACAACTATTCGTTCAACCACGGTGCCGAAGGCGAGGTGTCCGACGTTGCGATAAACATCCAGCGCCGTCGAGCCGAACGCAACATGATGGCAACGCTGATGCTCTCGGCGGGCATCCCGATGGTCACCGCCGGCGACGAGGTTAGCAAGACACAACTCGGCAACAACAACGCCTATTGTCAGGACAGCACACTTTCGTGGGTCAACTGGAACCTTCACCCACATCAGCAGGAACTGAAACAAACATTCGCCTATCTGTCCAGGATGCGCCGAGAAAACGGTTCACTACGCCAACCCAACTTCGGCAACTTTGACGAGGCTCAGGTGGGCAGTGACATGGTCAAGTGGTTCTCGGAAACAGGCCAGATCTTGACCGAAGACCAGTGGAACAATGCGCAGCAGCGCACCATTATGCGGCTGGTTAGCCATATCAACACCGACGGTTCGCTTAACACCACCCTGCTGGTGATCCACGGCGCCGAAACAGAGATCGAGATAACGCTTCCAGAAACGGCGCACGACTGGCACGTTCTGTGGGATAGCTCGAAGGAAGTTCCACCGGCCAAGACTCAGAAGCTGAAGGCCGAGGCAAGAGTCAAAATGGGCCCAACGTCTATGCTTTTGCTGCGCGCCGACTAGCCCGCCCACCTCACCGTTCGGCGAGCGCACAAGAGCTTGCAACCCCTTAGACATGCGAAAACCGCTAAGTTTGGACTATGTCTAGCGTTATTTCTCATCGCCACGAACAACCGGTAGGTCGCTTTCCGATTCTCGACGTGCAGCCAACGGTTGACGGCGGACGGTGGGAGGCTAAGGCCTTCGATGGTGAGCTGATTCCCTTCTCTGCAATCGTTTTCAGAGAGGGTCACGACGCCCTAGGTGTCGAACTATTGCTCACCTCGCCGACCGGCAAGAACACTGTGCACAGGATGCACGCAGGCGCACCCGGTAGCGACCGCTGGCACACGGCGGTTCTGCTGGCCGAAACAGGTCGTTGGCAGTTTCAGATTCGCGCCTTTGCCGATGACTACGAGACCTGGCACCACAACACCGAGGTGAAACTCGAGGCTAAGCAAGACCAAGACCTGATGATGCTCGAAGGCGTGGCGCTGTTCACTCGAGCCGCCAGCGAGAAGGACCGCACCAAGGCCAACGCTGCACACCTCGTTTCGGCCGCTGAGACACTGGCCGACAAGAGCCACTCCCCGAGCGCGAGATTTGCCTCGGTGCAGAACCCGAGTGTTCTCAAGGCTGTTGCGGCGCATCCGATTAGAAGCCTCGTGACATTGAGCGAAACCTACGTGATCAACTGCGAGCGCAAACTAGCTGGAGCAGCTGCTTGGTACGAATTTTTCCCGCGCAGCGAAGGCGCAAAATACAACTCGAAGACCAAGACCTGGGTCTCGGGCAACTTCAAGACCGCTACCAAGCGCCTGCCAGCCGTTGCCGCGATGGGCTTCGACGTGCTCTACATGCCTCCGATTCACCCGATCGGCAAGTCTTTCCGCAAAGGACCGAACAACACTCTCAACGCGGCTGAAGGTGACCCAGGTTCGCCGTGGGCCATCGGAGGCGCGGATGGTGGGCACGACGCCGTTCACCCTGACCTTGGCACTGATAAGGACTTCAAGAACTTCATCAAAGCGGCCAACGAGCTTGGGCTGGAGATTGCGATGGACCTTGCGGTGCAGGCGAGCCCCGACCACCCGTGGGTGAAGGAACACCCCGAGTGGTTCACCACACGAGCCGACGGCAGCATCGCCTATGCCGAGAACCCACCGAAGAAGTATCAAGACATCTACCCGATCAACTTCGATAACGACCCGGCTGGCATCTATCAAGAAATCCTTCGAGTGGTCAAACACTGGATCTCTTTCGGCGTCAAGATTTTCAGAGTCGACAACCCCCACACCAAGACGGTCGGCTTCTGGGAGTGGCTAATTAGCGAAGTAAACGCCGAGTTCCCCGAGGTCGTTTTCTTAGCCGAGGCGTTCACTCGCCCGGCGATGATGCACACTCTGGGCAAAGTTGGTTTTCAACAGTCCTACACCTACTTCACCTGGCGCAACACTCCGGGCGAGCTGCGCGACTACCTGAACGAACTTGCCCACCACAGTGCGGCCTACTTCAGACCAAACTTCTGGGTAAGCACTCCGGACATCCTCACCCCATACCTGCAGTTTGGCGGCAAGTCAGGGCACAAGATCCGTGCCGTGCTCGCGGCCATGAGCACACCTTCGTGGGGCATGTATGCCGGCTATGAACTGATCGAATGTGTCGCTCGCCCAGGTGCCGAAGAGCACATCGACTCCGAAAAATACGAGTACAAAGCTCGAAACTGGGATGCGCCAGACACCGTCGAGCGTTCCATCGCGCCTTACATCGCCAGGCTCAACCAGATTCGTCGCGACCACCCCGCAGTGATGCAGTTGCGAAACATCGAGTTCCACCACTCCGACGATGGCGCGTTCCTGGTCTTCTCGAAGCACCTACCTGCAGAACTCACCGAATCGGGCAAATCCGACACGGTGATCGTGGTCGTGAACACCGACCCACACGCGGTGCGGGAAACCACGGTTCGCCTCGACCTGAACAAGCTCGGGCTCGCTGACGGCAGCACCTTCGAGGTTCAAGATCTGATCACCGATGCGAAATACCACTGGTCGGCAAACAACTACGTTCGCCTTGACTCATTTGTCGAACCAGCCCACGTTCTGCACGTGATTCGAAAGAAGTAAGCATGGCATTCAAAAAGAAGACACCGACCCTTCCCGCGATTGGCGACTACGACCGCGATCGAGTGTCAAACGGAAGCCATCACGACCCGCACGGCACGCTTGGTGCGCATCCGCACGATGGTGGCTGGGTCATTCGAACCCTGAAGCCCATGGCTACGAAGGTTTCTGCAGTACTCGCAAACGGCAAAGAGGTTGAGCTAAGCCACGTCTGGAACGGCATCTGGGACGGTTTCGTGGCATCAAAGGATTCGCCTGACTACCGAATCAAGGCCACCTATACCGCAGACGGTCAGTCGACAGAGTGGGTAGTTGACGACCCATACCGCCACCTGCCTACCATCGGCGAACTCGACCTGCACCTTATTGGTGAAGGCCGCCACGAAGAACTTTGGAAGGCTCTCGGCTCGCACGTGATGTCGTTTGACGGACCGATGGGTATCAGCCGCGGCACCTCGTTCAAGGTATGGGCACCCAACGCACAAGCCGTGCGAGTCGTTGGTGACTTCAACCACTGGGTCGGCGTCGCTCACTCGATGCGAGTGATGGGATCGACCGGAGTGTGGGAACTGTTCATTCCGGGAATCGAAGCCGGCAGCGCATACAAGTATGAAATCTTGACCAAAGCCGGGCATTGGATCAAAAAGATTGACCCGATGGCTCGCCAGACTCAGTGCCCACCTGACACCGCCTCGATCGTCACCGAATCGACTCATAAGTGGTCTGACAAAAAGTGGATCGAAGCCAGAACCAACCGGGATGCGCTGAGCTCGCCGATGAGTATCTACGAGCTTCACGCGGGCTCCTGGCGCACCTCGATGAACTATCGCGAACTCGCCGACGAACTGATTCCCTATATTCAGGAGATGGGCTTCACCCACGTGGAGTTCATGCCACTTGCCGAGCACCCGTTTGCACCATCCTGGGGTTATCAGGTCACCGGATACTACGCTCCAACCGCGCGATTCGGCTCTCCAGACGACCTCAAGGTTTTGATCGACCGCCTGCACCAGGCCGGAATCGGAGTGATTCTCGACTGGGTACCGGCCCACTTTCCGAAGGATGACTGGGCGCTAGCTCGCTATGACGGTCAGCCCCTGTATGAGCACGCCGACCCTCGACGCGGCGAGCACCCTGACTGGGGAACCTATATTTTCGATTTCGGTCGCACCGAGGTGCGCAACTTCTTGGTAGCAAACGCGCTCTATTGGCTCGAAGAGTTTCACATCGACGGACTCCGTGTCGACGCCGTGGCTTCGATGCTTTATCTCGATTACTCGCGTGAGGGCAACGACTGGCTGCCGAACGAATTCGGTGGTCGCGAGAACCTCGACGCGATTCGCTTCATGCAAGAGACCAATGCCACTGCATACCGTCGCAACCCAGGCATCATGATGATCGCCGAGGAGTCGACCTCTTGGGGTGGAGTTTCGGCTCCGACCGATGGCGGTGGCTTGGGCTACGGCTTCAAGTGGAACATGGGTTGGATGAACGACACCCTGCGTTACATCGAAAAAGACCCGATGTATCGCAAGCACCACCACGGCGAACTCACCTTCTCGATGCTCTATGCCTACGACGAGAAGTTCGTGCTTCCGATAAGTCACGACGAGGTCGTGCACGGCAAGGGCTCGCTACTTGCGAAAATGCCGGGTGACCGATGGCAGCAGCTCGCGAACGTTCGCGCCTACCTAACCTTCATGTGGTCGCATCCCGGTAAGCAACTGTTGTTTATGGGTAGCGAGTTCGGCCAACCGTCCGAATGGAACCAGGAGCGCGGACTCGACTGGTGGATTCTCGAACAGCCGATTCACCAGGCTCTAAAGTCCCTGGTTGCAACGCTGAACCGCCTGTATGTCGAGAACCCCGCGTTCTGGGAACTTGACCACGATCGTGCCGGATTCGTCTGGATCGATGGCGGAAACGGCGATGCCAACACGCTCAGCTTCCTGCGTTATGACCGAAAAGGTGAGCCAATCGCCTGCGTCATCAACTTTGCTGGTCAACCACATCACAATTTCAGACTCGGACTCCCCCGTTCTGGTGAGTGGGTCGAGTTGCTAAACACGGATGCGGCCGAGTTCGGCGGCTCTGGGGTCGGAAACTTTGGTGCGATTCACGCAAACCTCGAAGGTTCGCACGGTCAGCCACACTCGGCGGAAATCACGGTTCCGCCGCTAGGTGCGCTCTGGCTGAAGCCTAAGAACTAATAGAGCAGAGTCGCCAGGCGGCGTCTAGCAGCGGCCAGGTCGGGATTGGCCGGATCTACAACTGCAAACAGTTCGAGCAAATGCACGCGGATGAGCTCCCGCTCGTCTCTGCGCACCTCAAAGGCGTCTAGCAGCGCACCAAACGCAAGTTGCACGTTGCCCTCGGAAAGTTTATGGTCGGCCCAAAGCAGCAGCGCGCCAAGTTCGGCTGGCGGGGTATCTGAGGCCGCAACATCGGCCGGCTCGATGGTGCGTTTGAGCAGTTTGACTTGTGCCAGGCCTGACTGCGCCAGATCATCACGAGGATTTTCCCTCAAGGCCTTCTCATAGGCGGCAATCGCCTCGTCGAAGTTTCCCTCGTTGATGGCATCAAACGCCTTTTGATGAAGTGGTGGAAGAGCCTCGACTACCTCGGCATCGCTGCTCACGCGAGCAACTCCGGCAACTCCGTTTTCGGATGCGACCTGAAGAACCCGGTCGATGACCTGGCGAATGGCGGCGTCGTCCTGGTCACCCTCAAAGAGTGGCGCTGGCTGCCCTTGAATCACTGCGACAAGGGTAGGAGCGCCTTTCACTCCGAAAGCTTGACCGATTCTTTGCTCGAACTGGGCGTCAACGCGAACGAGCACCCAGCGACCAGCATCGGCCTCGCATAGTGCTCGCAATCGCTTCGAGATCTCGAGTTCACGAACCGAATCGGCGTGAAACTCGATGATCACCGGAACCTGAGCCGACAGCGCGAGCACGTCACGCAGATTTGCTTCGGTCGCCGCAATAACCAGGCTCGAAACCTGCACACCCGCGACAGCTGAGCCCGCCGACTCGCCAAGAGGCGCACCCGCGGTTGAGGATGGTGAACCCGTCGCTTGCGTCACGGGAGTTGCGGTCGCCGCATCCGTGCGTTTTAGCTTCGAAAGATCGATGCCACCACCGAATGACATTAGAGTCCTCTCACAGAAAGCAAACCTTGGCTGACTCCAAGCAGGATGGCGCGGTCGTCGTCAGTCAACGCAGGAACGAAGAAGAGCATCATGTTGCCATAAGTGCTCACCACACCTCTGACAGACCCGTTGCTGCCGAGCAATAACTTTTCACTGCCAGACACAGTCACACCCGAACCAGCGCGCTTTGGCTTGATCGTGTAGGTGTCTTTCATGTAGACCGCGACCAGCGCCCCTCCGCTCGAGGTTGCAAGCGAAAGCACACGAGCCGTGCCAAGCGTGTGCTTGAACTTGATGGTCGCGTTAGTTAGCTTCTCTACCTGGGTCTTCTGCAACGCAGATACGTCAGCGTAGTACTTGTCTTTTTTGACGTTGTAAACACCGGCCGAAAGGCTGGCAGAACCCTTGTCGATAACGTCTCCGTAGGTCACCGGAATGTCACGTGGCGGCACTCGAAGGTAAGCCGAATCTGAAGAAACCGGAATCGCTCCAACTTCTGGCACCGGCACCGCGGGGATCTCGGCACCTGGAACCAGATTCATGAAGTAGTAGACGATGTATTTGGCCCGAGGGCTCTCTTGCTGCATTACAACCATCTGCGGAAGTGCGCTTCCGGGAGTATCTGTTACCGCCATGATGGTGCGCGGCCACTGGGTGGTTGATGCGGGGAGCGACCAGGTCAACGGTTGGGCCGAAATGGCAGGCAAAGCATCGATCTTGTCTGACTTTTTCATCAAGACGTAGTGCGTGCCACGCAAATCTAGGGCCGGTCCACCAAATCTTGGCTCCAAAAGTTGCTTGTCTTTAGCCGCGTCGGCCGCCTCGGCAATATCGGCAACATTTGCCAGGATGCGTTCCAACTGGTTCTTCAGAACCACGGGCGGATCGGCCACGATCACGTCACCGGTTGGCGTCGGAGTCGGAGTGGGCTGCACGGTTGTGCCGCTACAGCCGGCGAGTGAACCGACCACGGCAAGCCCGACAAGCGAGGCCACCGTTTTGCGTGCAACGCGTCGACCCTTGCCGGGAAGAATCAGTTGAGACTTGTGCCGGCGAGTCTTGGGGCCTTGTGGGGCACGAGGCAGGCGTCGACGCGGACCGCCGCGCTTGCGCAGATCGGAAAGGTGCCAAGCGTTGAGAGCCGCAGCTGCAGCGAGCAACAGCGCGGAAAGCCAGAGCAGGGTGTTCGAAAGAGCGAGATCGTGAACTACCGGCCAAACGATCGAAATCTTGCCAGGTGCCGCCGTGAAACCATCGGCAGCTACCAACACCCCTGCGTTTTCGGCTTTGTCGACTTGAAGTGACGCCGACTTAACTGCTGTGACTTCGCTTCTCCAGAGGTCACTCTGACGCGGATTAGCAAAGTCCGAGTTACCGAAGTTCGACTTCACCGCGAGAGTGGTCTTTTTCGACTTAGTCTCGACCGAAAGTTCCGAGTTGGAAGTGCGCCCGAGCCAAGCACGGATGTCAGATTCTCGTCCGGTGGCGATAAATGCCTTTTTAGGGCCGGAAACCTGAATCGTTGGGTTCCCCGCATATGTGGCTAGGGTCGCCTCTGGAATGACAACGTATGGGTAGCCGGAATCGAACTCTACCGAAAGGGTTTTTGTGGGGGCAGGAGCCCAGATAGTTCTTTGGGCTACACCCACCACCGCAAGCGATAACGACAACACAAACAGTGCTATCGCGGCTATCAGCTTCACTGCTTTCCAATCGTTAGACTTAGGGCTTGGGTACCATTTCCAAGTCTACCCAAGGGTCTAGGAGCGAGCGTTTTGGCAGCAGATGAAGCCGAATTCCCCATCGTGATGCGCGGTTATGATCGCGACACAGTGGATGATCTCGTGCGCGACCTTCGCAAGCAACTGCTCCAAACTTCGACTCAAAATGCGCAGCTGGTTAGCGAGCTGCGTGCAGCAAACGAGGCGGCATCTCGCCTCGAAGCTCAACTGGCGGAAACCGCTGCCCCTTCATACGCCAGTGTGGGAGCCCGTGCAGCCCTCATCCTGAGCACTTCCGAAGATCAGGCCAACCGAATCATCGCGGATGCTGAAGCCGAACGTGCCCGCATCCTCAAGGAACTCGAGGGCGAAGTTGCCGAGACTCGTAATGAGGCCAAAGGCTATTACGACGCACTCGTGTCAGAGGCTCAACGACGCGCTGAGCGCCTCAACGCCACCGCACGCGCCGACTACGACGAACTCGTAAACCAAGCCCGCTCAGAGGCTGCTCGGATGATTCAAGATGCTACTCAAGAGGCGGGAGCCACCAGAGGCGCGATCGCCACAGAAGTCGCCAAGATGCGAGCAACCGCAAAGCGCGAGATCGACTCGGCCAGATCGAAGTTTGACCGCGAACAGTCCGAGAAAGCACTCATCGCCGCTCGCGAACGCAACCAGCACATCGACAAGGAAGCTGCTTGGCGCATGGTTAGCGAACAGGCACGAATCGACCTCGACCTCGAGATCTCGGCGCGCCGTGCCGAGGCCGAAACCGAATACTTGGCCAAGCACCAGGAAGCAGTTTCTCTCACCCAGCGCTACCTCGATGAAGCCAACCGGATGCTCGCACAGGCACGAACCAGAGCGAATGCCGCTCGCCTCGAGGCTGAGACCCTCGAAGGTGCAGCGCGTTCGGTAAACAAGCGAACCAAGGACGAAGCCCGCGCGAAGGCCGAGGCAATCTTGGTAGCAGCCGAGGCTGAGGCGCGAAGCATCCTCGCTGAAGCCAAACTCGAAGCGGCTAAACAAATCCAGACCATGAGACGCAAACTCTCTAGGCTGAAGGTAGAGCGCGATGCTCTAGCGCAGTATCTAACCAACCTGCGCGCAGTCATCGATGTGGCTCAAGAGAACCTAGCGAAAGAGCAACCAGAAGAATGACCACCAAAAAGTCACCGGAATCGGAAACTCGAAGCATCGGTCTAACCAATGGCTTTCAGTTCGGATTGCTCGGTGGCCTCGGGGTTTTAACCGCTCTAGCCCTTGGCAATGCCTTGGTGACGCTGGCCAACGTTGTGACCTATGTAGCCCTCGCAATCTTCATCGCTCTAGGCCTCGACCCTGTTGTTCGTTTTCTTGAGCGCAGGTTCTCGCTCAAGCGCAGCCTTTCGATCTTTGGCGTAGTCATTTTCTTAGTTGCCTTCCTTGGCATCATCCTGTGGTCCCTATTGCCGGCGGTTACGGCCCAAACGGCACACTTCATCGAGAGTGCTCCAGAGTTATTGACCTCGGTCAAATCGGTAGAGATAGTCGCCACGCTCGACTCTCAATTCGGCGGTGCGATCAGCAAAGCCATCGACTCCGCATCGAGCTTCTTGTCTGACAGCAAAAACTGGCCGACGCTACTCGGTGGTGTGGTGCAAGTTGGACTATCCGTCTTCAACGGCTTCTTTGGCGCGCTCATCGTGGTGACGCTCTCTATCTACTTCATGTCGTCACTTGCGAAATTTAAGGAATGGATCTATTCGCTTGCCCCGGCATCCAAGCGAGGCAAGTTCACCGTTCTGGCAGAAGAGATCGCAAACTCGGTTGGTCGCTACGTGATGGGCCAAGTGAGCATCGCCCTGATCAACGCGACGCTTGGCTTCATCATGATGTCAATAGTTGGGGTGGAGTTCTCGCTGGTTCTCGCTTGCATCACCTTCTGCCTCGCTCTGATTCCCCTGGTTGGAAGCATCTCAGGAGCAGCAATCGTAGTAATCGTGGCACTCACCACCAGCCCAACCGCAGCGATTACGGCAGCCATTTATTACCTGATCTACATGCAAATCGAAGCCTATGTAATCTCGCCTCGAATCATGACTCAGGCAGTGAAAGTGCCGGGTGCGGTTGTGGTTGTGGCAGCATTGGCCGGCGGAGCTTTGCTCGGCATTCTCGGAGCTCTCGTGGCAATTCCAGTTGCAGCTTCGATCATGCTGATCATTCGCCAGGTGTGGATACCGCGCCAAGAGCGGTCATAAGTTCCCGACTCAACCAAAATCAAATGGTCTAGTCTGCGACATCCTCGATGTTTGCTGGGTTTGAGGCGTTTGCAGCATTTGCCGCATTTGCTACCTTTTCGGTGTTGAAGGTTGTTGGCAGCGGCACTTTCGTGGGCGAAATGACGCGTACGACTTCGTCGAGAACCGACTTCGTGGCGTTCTCCCCTACCCAAAGGTGCTTAGCGCCCTCGATTGCGATTACCTCGGCATGCGGAATGACCGCAAACCTCTCTCGGGCAGGTTCGGGAGTCAGGTAGTCATCAAACTCGGGAACGATCGCCACCACTCGTTTCGACGACCCGGCCCATCGGCTGAGCTCTTCAACGCTCGTTCGGTGAAGAGGTGGCGAAAGCAGAATCACGCCGCCGATGTTCTTGTCTGACCCATATTTCAGCGCGAGTTCGGTACCGAAAGACCAGCCAAGCAGCCAAACATTTGGCAGGCCTCGACTTGCTACAAACTCGAGTGCAGCCTCTACATCGAGCCGCTCATCCTTGCCGCCATCAAATTCACCCTGGCTTTTGCCTCGGGGCGATTCGGTTCCGCGCGTGTTGAACCTAAGCACTGCAAAGTCAACCAGAGCAGGCAAACGGTTTGCTGCCTTGCGAATCACATGACTATCCATGAAGCCGCCGTGGGTAGGCAGCGGATGCAGTGTGACCAAGGTTGCTACCGGGGGGCAGTCAAGCGGAGTTGCCAACTCGCCAACGAGAGTGAGCCCATCCGCGGTTTGCAGCTCGATTTCTTCGCGGTTGGCGGGAAGTTCCACACCTGCCCTGATGTCGATTTCGGTCACAGAATCGGTCCTTGAAACTTTCTCCAGCATTCCGAGTGGAAGTGCCGACGTCCATCTGAGCCACGCTCATCCCAGGCGACAACGTGCGGTGTGCCTCGCGTGATCAGGATGTGGCAAAACGGGCAGGTCCAGGTTTTTGAATCCTCAGCAGCACTTCCGGAGTGGGTTTGGACGGTGTATTCGACCCCTCGCTTTAGTTCGGTGCGTTTTGCTCCGTAGAGCACGGAACGACTGACTTCCGGCTCTTCATGTTTCTGCGCTTTGGAACGTCGAGGACGATTGGATCGAGGCACTAGTACCAGCCCAACTTGTCAGAGTGCGCCAACGCACCGCAAGGTGATCCGTATCGGCCCTTGATGTAGCCAATGCCCCAGCGAATCTGAGTTTCGGGGTTCGTGAGCCAGTCTGCGCCTGCTGTAGCCATCTTGATGCCGGGAAGGGCCTGCGGAATACCGTATGCGCCTGACGAACGGTTCTTTGCGTTATATCGCCAGTTCGACTCGCGCTCCCATAACTTGACTAGGCACGAATACTGATCGCGTTGCCATCCGTTGGCAGTGACCTGCGTGTAGGCATAAGCCTTGACCGTTCCAGAATCTGGCACGGCAGCTAGCTCAACGAACAGCGCCGAAGCGTCTTTGCCTGTGACAACCTTGAATCCGCCTCGAACATACGAAATCGTTTGAGTGCTTTCGTATCCATAGATTTGCTCGGCGTCGTTTCCTTCGGCCAACTGCAACATGTAAGCCTGCTCCATGGTGTTGGCCAGCGCTCCGGAATAGGGATCAACGATCGAAACCGCGACTAAACCAGCGGTCCAAAAGAAGCCTGAGAAAGCCTTTTTAGACTTTTCGGTCAGCATCTTCTTGATTGGGTGCCAGCCCAGCGGCTTTGCCGCCGCGTTAGCGACGGGTTGAAGCACCCTGCGAGTTACCGAAGGTTTGTAGGCAACATGTCTAGCCAAAACCTCACCTCGCCTGCCGTTTGTTATCGAACCTAAAGTTTACCAAAGGGGCTATTTTTGGGTCACTTGGTTGGCAGGTAGTAGCCAGGACAGGTGTTCAAAATGTTTGCCATGGCAGACTTTTCGGCTGAAGTCACCCAGACCTGATACTTGGTCTTGACGGCGATCTGGCGGGCAACGTATGCACAGCGATAGGCCTTGTTCGGAGGAAGCCAGGTGGCCGCATCCCCGTCACCCTTTGATGAGTTGGTCGGACCGTCAACGGCAAGAAGGTTTAGCGGGTCGTTGTAGAACTTATTGCGCTTGGAGTAGTTCCACTGCTGAGCGCCTTTTTGCCAGGCATCGCTCACGGCAACCACGTGGTCGATTTGAACCTTGATGGATGTGCCTACGCCTCGTTTGAAGTTGATCACTTTTGTCGTGTAAGGGTCTTTAAGCACGCCAGTCTCAACCATGCAGGCCTCACCCGCACGCCATTTCACGTCTACGAGGTCTCGGGCCAGGATGAAGTTTCGTAGGTCGCAGGAACCAATGTCACCCCATCCATCGGAAAAAAGCTCACGCGCGTAGCCGGTCTTTGGAGCACGACCCTTGACTGCCAGTTTGGCCAGAGCCGTTGCAGCTCGGGTTCGCTCAACAATAACCGGACTGTGAGCGGCGTCTCTGGGTTCTGCACTCGCTGATGCCAGCTCAAACGAGCCGGCTAGCAATCCAGCTAGTACGAAAAAAGCGGCGAGGATTTGCCCAGATCGCCTAGAGGACTTGCTCAATCTGAAGAAGTTCGATGACCTTGTCAATGAACGCGTCCACTTGATTTTCTGCATAGCCACCCCGTTTCGCTGTAAACAATACTTTTCTAACGGCATCCAACGACAAGTTAGAGCGCGTCTCGATGTGGGTTGAGACAAGGTTCAGAAACTCGTCAACCTGTTTCTTGCTGTATCCGCGAAGAATGAAACCAGTGCTCGAGAATTTTTTGCCTGCCGGACGCTCCATGCGTCCCACCAAAAGAACGCGGATGTGGTTTGCCCGTTCGAGTAATCCCTCATGTCCCAGCGCCGCAACTTGAGCTTGGTAGTAGCGCTTGGCGAACGAGTCTTCGAGGCGGTCGAGCGCTGCATCCACAGCGCTAACCGAGTAGCCGCCCTTAACCAGTTCGAATTCGTGCTCGCGGATGCCTAGCTCATGACCGTCGTGACGTTCATTGAATTCGACCCGGGCACGCTCGATGAAAGCGTCCACATCCTCGGGCTTGTAGCCGAGTTTGTTGGGTTTGGTCTTGGGGAACGGGAAGCTCACTGAACTATTCTCTCAGCCGAATCAAATCGGAAAGCAGATCGTGGCGATGACATACATCACGAGCGCTGAAGGCAGCATCGAATCGAGGCGATCCATCACACCACCGTGACCGGGTAACCACGAGGACATGTCTTTGACGCCCAGATCGCGCTTGATGAGCGACTCGGCCAAGTCGCCGAAAACCGCGGTGACCAAGACCGCAGCGGCGGTTAGTACGCCCCAATACCACTCGTGGTGCAAGACAAACACCATAAGCAACACCGACGAGGTAACTCCCGCGACGATGCTGGCGATTAGTCCTTCGAGCGACTTTTTCGGGCTCACCCCGGGGGCGATGCGACGCTTGCCGAACTTGCGACCGATGAGATAACCCGAAGTGTCGATTAGCGCTGTTGGCACGACAAACTGAATCACCCAGGCAGCGCCCTCGAAGCCGGGACGAGCGAGCAAAAGCATCGTGAAAGATGCCGTCAGCGGGAGGTAAATGACCACGAACGCAGCTGCGCTGAAATCTCGCAATGACTTCTGGAACGACTGTGTTATGGCCTCTCGTCGTTCCCAGAGCAGATGAATCGCTCGCCAAATAGTCAAAACGAGAATCATGGCGGCCGTTGTCGCCCACTGCAGTGCCGCGCCGCCGAAGTAGGTGGCCGGCATGATGATCAGCGAACCAATCGTTACCGGGAGTCTCGGAACATACCACCCAGCTTTTCGAAGCGCTGTCGAAATTTCCCATGCGCCAGCCGCGATTGCTACTGCGAGTAAGACGATTAGGAGTTCTTTGATTACCAAGATTGAGACAAGAAATGAACCGCCAAAAACGATTCCGTAAATCACGGATTTGGCGAAGTTGCGCTCCCCCGATGCGCTTGAACCTTGACTCATTAGACCTCGAGCAACTCCGACTCTTTGTGCTTGAGGGCGTTGTCAATCGCGTCTACATGAGTCTTAGTGATTGCGTCGAGTTCTTTTTCGGCTCTCGAAATTTCATCTTCGCCAGCCCCGCCGTCCTTCTTGAGAGCGGCTAGATCGTCGTTTCCTTTGCGGCGGATGTTGCGAATCGAAACTCGGTGATCCTCGGCCTTCGAACGAGCGAGCTTCACGTATTCCTTGCGACGGTCTTCGGTGAGGTCTGGCAACGTGACGCGGATGATGTTGCCATCATTGTTGGGTTGTGCACCAAGGTTAGGGACATCGCGGATTGCCTTCTCGATGGCAAGAAGAGCGCTCTTGTCGTAAGGCGTGATTGCTAGGCTGCGAGCTTCTAGAACCTGGATGCTGGCAAGGTTGCCGAGTGGCGTTCCCGAACCGTAGTAGTCGACGGTGATCTTCTGAAACATTGCGGGGTTAGCCCGACCGGTGCGAATCGTGCCGAAGTCGTCTTTGGCCGCTTCAACGGCCTTTTCCATCTTGTCGGTTGCCTCTAGCAGAATGTCTTGAATCATCTTTTGTCTCCTTGAATAAAGTCTTTAAGCCGTAACCAGGGTGCCGATCTTTTTGCCCTTGATTGCGTCGGTGACGTTGCCGGCACCTTGCATTCCAAAGACACGCATCGGCATCTTGTTGTCCATGCAGAGGCTGAATGCGGTGGCATCGACGACCTTCAAACCTTTGACCAGAGCATCCTGGTAGGTGATTTCGCTCAATAGTTGAGCGTTTGGATCTTTCTTTGGGTCGGCGGAATAGACGCCATCCACGCCATTCTTGGCAACCAGCACTTCATCGGCGTGAATTTCAAGCGCACGCTGAGCTGCAACCGTATCGGTTGAGAAGTATGGAAGGCCCGCACCGGCACCAAAGATCACTACGCGACCTTTTTCTAGGTGACGGATGGCGCGAAGCGGAATGTAAGGCTCGGTGACCTGTGCCATAGTGATTGCCGACTGAACACGAGTGTCAACACCTGCCTGCTCAAGAAAGTCTTGAAGCGCAAGGGCATTCATGACGGTTCCGAGCATACCCATGTAGTCAGCACGGGCGCGATCCATGCCTCGCTGTGAAAGTTCAGCTCCCCTGAAGAAGTTTCCACCACCGACAACTACGGCGATCTCGGCGTGTTTAGAGCCCTCAGCAATGTCTCTGGCGATTTCGCCAACTACGTCTGGATTGACGCCCAGGCTTCCCCCGCCAAAGGCTTCACCGGAGAGCTTTAGAAGAACGCGACGCTTGTGTGACATGAAATCCTCCGTTCACTCTCTATCCTAGGCGGGCAACGAAAAAGGCTCGGTCAATGACCGAGCCTTTCGCGATGATTTTGGCTATGCGCCGACGCGGAAGCGAACGAAGGCAGAAACCTTCACGCCTGCTGCGTCGAGAACCTTTGCCACAGTCTGCTTGTTGTCCTTGGCGAAGTCCTGCTCAAGAAGCACGTTCTCCTTGAAGAAGCCGTTTACGCGGCCTTCAACAATCTTCGCAAGTGCAACCTCTGGCTTGCCTTCGTTACGAGCGGTTTCTTCGGCGATGCGACGCTCGGTCTCAACGGTCGAAGCAGGAACCTCTTCGCGAGTCAGAACGCTTGGCGAGAACGCCGCGATGTGCACTGCAACATCGTGTGCGGTCTCCGCATCGCTGCCCGAGTATGCAACTAGAACGCCGACCTGTGGAGGTAGGTCCTTGCTGGTGCGGTGCAGGTAAGCGTCGACGGCTGCATCGCTGACCGATGCAACGCGGCGAAGTTCAACCTTTTCACCCATGATTGCAGCTTCGTCGTTGATTGCCTCTTCAACGGTCTTGCCGCCGAGGTCGGACTTGAGCGCCGATGCGAGATCGGTCGAGCCGGCTGCAGCCACTGCATCCGCGACCGAGTCAGCAAGTGCGACGAACTTAGGTGCCTTAGCAACGAAGTCGGTCTCACAAGCGAGTTCGATCAGGTAGCCGGTGCCGCCCGAAACGCGAGCAACTACAAGACCATTGCTGGTGGTGCGTCCTTCACGCTTGGTGACGCCCTTGAGCCCCTTTAGGCGAAGGACTTCCATGGCCTTGTCGAGGTCGCCGTTGGCTTCGTCGAGTGCGCCCTTGCAGTCCATCATGCCCGCGCCGGAGCGCTCACGAAGGGTCTTTACGTCTGCTGCGGTGTAGTTAGCCATTAGTTCGCTTCCTTTGCTACTTCTGCCTCAGCTGCAGGAGCTTCGGCTGGAGTCTCTTCGACTGCAGGTGCTGCTTCGGCTGCGGCAGCGTTCTGCTCTAGCAGTTCGCGCTCCCACTCAGCCAGAGGCTCTGCGGCTTCTTCGGTCTTCGAGTGACGTGCGATCAAACCTTCGGCAACTGCATCCGCGATGACACGGGTGAGCAGTGCAACCGAGCGGATTGCGTCGTCGTTTCCAGGAATACCGATGGTGACCTCGTCTGGGTCACAGTTGGTGTCTAGGATGCCGATAACTGGGATGCCCAGCTTCTTGGCTTCAGTGATGGCTAGGTGTTCCTTGTTGGTGTCGACTACCCAGATAGCGCTCGGGGTCTTCGAAACGTTGCGGATACCACCGAGCGACTTCTCGAGCTTTACCTTTTCGCGGCTGAGGATGAGAAGTTCCTTCTTGGTGAGACCGCTCTTGGCTGGGTCTGCGAAGTCCATGGTCTCGAGTTCCTTGAGGCGGGTTAGACGCTTCTGAACGGTCGTGAAGTTAGTCAGCAGACCACCCAGCCAACGCTGGTTGATGTAAGGCATGCCGACGCGCTGAGCCTGCTCAGCGATGGCTTCCTGAGCCTGCTTCTTGGTTCCTACGAACAGGATGCTTCCGCCGTTAGCGACGGTGTCCTTGACGAAATCATATGCCTTGTCGATAAGGCCGAGCGACTTCTGTAGGTCGATGATGTAGATGCCCGAGCGGTCGGTCAGGATGAATCGCTTCATCTTTGGGTTCCAACGGCGGGTCTGGTGCCCGAAGTGAACGCCACTGTCAAGCAGCTGGCGCACTGTTACTACTGCCATGGCAGTATCTCCTTTTCGGCGCATTACTGCGCCACTCAGTTAGTCTGTGACCGGCGGTTGCCGTTCACACCTGGTGTCGGATCTGAATCAGCCAAATTGCTTTGGACCGAGTTGTTCTAGATCTTGTTCGACACGCGAAGTCGACGCGCTTCGAGAAGGCACATTTTTGTGGGCTTTCGCGGTGCACGCCGCTGTGTAAAAGCATACCAGCGGTTTGTTGGCTAAACCAGTCGAGTTTTCCACATTTTCTAGGATGCCCAACCACCGTATTGAATGTGCAGGCAACATTCGACCATGCCCAAGTTCGTGCGCCACACCTTGATCGCTCTAGCTTTTCTTGCATTCAGCCTGTGCTACGCGGTCAACAACGCTCAGAGCGCAGTCGCGTCGCTGATATCGAATAAACCAAGCACCAAAGGGCACATTCACACGGACTTAGCCCAGTTGAAATCTGAAGTTCTTGAAGTTAGGCCTTGGCTAAAACCCCTAAGAAAAACCGCAACAGAGCGCGTGTTTGTGCAACCAAACTCGGATTGGGGCGCGGGCCACCGCGGAGTCGACTTAGTGGCAGAAGCTGATGACGTCATCAGAGCCCCAACCGCTGCCGTCATTGCATATTCGGGCCAGACATTCGGCCGTCCAGTCATAACGCTGAAAACTGAAGAAAGATTGACGTTGGAGTTCGAGCCGGCTTGCCTGAGTGACTTTCACAAAACAGGATCGGTGCTGTCTGCCGGCGAAGGTTTTGCCTACTTCTGCCCTACTTCAAGCGGTATTCACTGCGCCAAGTGTCTTCATTGGGGAGTCAAGTTCGGCGACTACTATCTATCGCCGCAACGGTTCACTGGAGATTTGAAGCCAAGCCGTGCTAAGCCCTCGGATGAGCGTTTTGATAGCCAGACTTGAGGCGCTCAATACTTACGTGGGTATAAATCTGCGTGGTGCCTAGACTCGCATGCCCCAGCATTTCTTGCACGGCGCGAAGATCTGCACCGCCATCGAGTAGGTGCGTTGCCGCGCTGTGTCTGAGCGCGTGCGGCCCGAGAGCGCCACTTGTGGTCTCAGCCAAGAGTCTCGCCACAAGTTCGTAGATTTGCCTAACCCCGATTCGTCCACCCCCCTGATTGAGCAACAGTGCGTGACCAGATTTGGCTGACTCTAGAGCCGGTCGCCCGTTTTCAAGCCAACTTTGCAAAGCATCCATGGCTGGCTGACCATAGGGCACCACGCGCTGCTTGTTTCCCTTACCGGTCAGGCGCAGAAGATTTCGACTTTGATCGACGTCGCCCAGGTCGAGTGAAGCGAGTTCGCTGACTCTCGCGCCTGTGGCGTAGAGCAGCTCGAAAATCAGCAGATTCCTGCGAGCAATTGCATCGCCAGAGTCGGCAGCTGTTGACAACCAAGCGAAGACCTGCTCCAAAGAGCTGCGGGAAATAACCTTGGGCAAGGACTTTGACGCTTTGGGGCTTCGCAAACGTAAGCCTGGGTCGACCGCGATAATTCCTTGTTTATTCATCCAGGCCGTGAAGGACCGCAGAGAGGCACTCTTTCTGGCTACCGATGACATCGCCAGGTTTCGTTCGGTTAGGTCAAAGAGCCAGTCTCGAAGCAACCCCAGTTGTAGGTCGGTGACCGAAGTAAGCCCCTGTTTTGAAGCAAAATCCAGAAAATCTGAAACGTCGTTCAGGTAGCCCTTGACAGTATTTGCGGAATATCCGCGCGCTGCCTGTAGGTGCTCTCTGTAGGCGTCTATTATCTGGGCGAACTGCATAGTTCGAGCGTAGTTTGGACTGCATCAACTTTCCTTGGTTGACACTCGACACCACCGCCCGTTCGCTTGCTTGACCTGCCCCAACAACAAGAGGTTTGAAAGTGCGATTGATGCTTCAGAGGTGCTCAAGCCTGCCGCGATGGCAATGTCTTCCGCCTCCATGGGTTTTTTTCCTATGGCGTCCAGTGCTCGTTTTTCAAGATCACCGAGGTCTTGCCATTGGGTTTCGAGTTGAAGCTCGTTAGAGTCTCCGGCAAGAAGGCACACTTCTGACGCGTTTGTCACTAGGGTTGCAAATCCGTCGGCGATCAAGCGGTTCGTGCCGAATGATGCCGTTGTAGTAATCGGCCCAGGAACGGCACCTACAGGCCTTCCGATTGCTAGGGCGTGATTTGCTGTGCTGATGGATCCGGACCGCTTGCCAGCCTCGACGACCACTGTGACTCTGCTTAGAGCGGCGACCAGTCGATTTCGTTGAAGGAACCGCCACTTTGTCGGCATTGCACCCGGTGGAAGTTCCGCAAGCACGGCTCCGTGCTCTCTGACCTTGGAAAGTAGAAGCTCGTTCCCGGCCGGATAAAACCTGTTGACCCCTCCAGCCATAACTGCGAAGGTTGAACCTCGAACTTGAATCGTCGCTTTGTGAGCGATTCCATCGATTCCATAAGCGCCGCCAGAAACGATCGCATAGCCATTGGCAACCAGCTCTCCCACTAGTTCAACCGTTGCCCACTCGCCATATGTTGTAGCGCCTCTCGAACCCACGATTGAGACACTTCGTGACAAGTTAGGCAGTTGAGATCGGTCGCCAAGCCCCCAGATCAACGGTGGTGTCGCCCACCCTAGGTCGTCGAGACCGGATGGCCAGTCTTCATCTTGGGGCAAGACAACCCAACCTCTGTTGGCTTGCAGTGCGGCCAGCGCCGAGGAGACCGCCGTAGTCGAGATTCTCGGTAAGTAACGTTCGAAAGACGCACTAACTACTCTCTCTAAATCTCCAAATCTTGATTGGCCTGAGTCGAGGTTGCCAGACTCATACAGCACACCGAGTACTCGTTTCAAATTCTGACTTCGAATCAATTCGAGCGCCTGAGATACACCCAATGCATCTCGAAGGTAGCCAGCCAGTTCGTCTCCTGGCTCGCAAGCGATGCTCCACGTGATAGCAGCCCTAACTTCAGAGCTGATGTTCGAAAGTTCACTCACTACAGCCTCATCGTGAAAGTGAAGGTTCGACTCCGCGAAGCCAAATAGCTTTGGCAAAATCATCGCTGGAAGGTCGGGCTCTCTCACCAAGATCCGCGAGTGTCCATGCAATGCGAAGACACTTGTCGAAGCCCCTCATCGAGATTGCACCTCTGGTTAGCGCGGACTTCAATCGCTCAGCCCCAGGCATGTGCGCCAGATTTCGTCGCAAGTGAGATCCAGAAACTTGTGCATTTCGTGACCAAGGCGTGTTCTGCAACCTTTGCTTAGCCCTATTTTGAGCGTTGTAAACAACATTTGCGAGTTCTTTAGAAGAAGCGTGCTCGGGCTCAGCCCCCAGAGCAAGTTGAGGCTTTGCGGGCCTCATTCGAAGTTGAATGTCGACCCTGTCCAT
>JBEEJJ010000005.1:0-24100 GCA_041169265.1 Actinomycetota bacterium | reverse complement strand
TACAGCTAGGCGTTTGGGCTCACTCTCTGAGCGAACATCCCTGTTTTGGCCCTTTGTCAGAAGGTAGCCTTAGAGTTGTTCAACTTTGAACGCGAAAGGATGAGGCAAGTCCTCGACTATGAAACTTAAGAGCATCTTCAAGGGTCCAATCTTCTGGATCTTCGCCGCTTTTCTAGTGGTTTTCCTCGGCACCTCGCTAACCAGCGGAGGTGGCTTCAAGGCCGTCGACACCTCGACCGGTCTCGCCATGATTGCCGATGGCAAGGCCTCGGCCGTCAAGATCTATGACGGCGAGCAGCGAGTCGACGTGACCCTGAAAACCGCGGACGCGACCTACGGCGACAAGGTGCAGTTCTATTACGTTTATGCCCGCGGCACTCAGGTGGTCGACACGATCACCAAGGCTGAGCTAAAAGACGGCTTTAACGACGAGGTTCCGAACACCCCTTGGTACATCTCACTTCTCGGCAGCCTCCTGCCGTTCGTGATTATTGGTGCGATCTTCTGGTTCTTGATGGGTAGCGCTCAAGGTGGAAACAGCCGTGTAATGAACTTCGGAAAGTCGCGCGCCAAGTTGGTCAACAAAGAGAACTCGAAGGTCACCTTCGCCGACGTTGCCGGTGTCGACGAAGCCATCGAAGAACTACAAGAAATCAAAGAATTTTTGAAGGAGCCCGAGAAGTTCCAGAAGGTCGGCGCGAAGATTCCTCGCGGCGTGCTTCTCTATGGACCTCCGGGAACCGGTAAGACCCTGGTCGCCAAGGCGGTTGCTGGCGAGGCTGGTGTTCCGTTCTTCTCGATCTCGGGTTCTGACTTCGTCGAAATGTTCGTCGGTGTTGGTGCATCGCGCGTTCGCGACCTGTTCGATCAGGCCAAGCAAAGCGCGCCTGCCATCATCTTCGTCGACGAAATCGACGCCGTGGGTCGCCACCGCGGTGCCGGCATCGGCGGCGGAAACGACGAGCGCGAGCAGACCCTAAACCAGCTTCTGGTTGAGATGGATGGCTTCGACTCGAAGACCAATGTGATTCTTATCGCGGCTACAAACCGTCCCGACATTCTCGACCCGGCCCTGCTTCGTCCCGGTCGTTTTGACCGACAGATTGGTGTTGGTGCACCAGACCTCAAGGGCCGCGAGCAGATTCTTCGTGTTCACGCCAAAGGCAAGCCGGTGGCCGAAGACGTTGACCTCGCTACCGTTGCGCGTCGCACGCCTGGATTCACCGGTGCAGACCTCGCCAACGTTTTGAACGAGGCCGCTCTGCTCACCGCTCGTCAGAACGAGAAGCAGATCACCAACGAAACCCTCGACGAGGCGATTGACCGCGTGATCGGTGGCCCGCAAAAGAAGAGCCGCCTGATGAAAGACCAGGAGCGTTTGAACACCGCCTACCACGAGGCCGGTCACGCGCTTGTCGCCGCATCCCTGAACAACAGCGACCCGGTCACCAAGGTCACAATTCTTCCTCGCGGACGAGCACTCGGTTACACCATGGTTCTTCCGATGGAAGACCGCTACTCGGTTTCGCGCAACCAGTTGCTCGACCAGATCGCCTATGCGATGGGTGGCCGCGTGGCCGAAGAGGTTGTCTTCCACGACCCAACGACTGGTGCCTCGAACGACTTCGAAAAGGCCACCAGCATCGCTCGCCAGATGGTTACCCAATACGGTTTCTCGGCTTCGGTTGGTTCGGTGTCTTATGGCAAGGGCGGCGAAGTGTTCGTCGGCCGCGACATGGGTCAGGTTCGCGAATACAGCGAAGCAACCGCTCAGCAAATCGATGCCGAAATTCGCAGCATCCTCGATGGTGCGCATGATGAGGCTTACCAAGCAATCAATTTGAACCGAAAGGTGCTCGACGCGTTGGCTAAGGCTCTGATGGAAGAGGAAACCCTTAACCAAGAGCAGATTGCTGTGATCTTCAAAGACATCAAGAAGTTGCCTCAGCGCACCCTCTGGCTGTCTAAGAAGAGCCGTCCGGTTTCAAAGGTTGGTCCGATTGCGATTCCTGAAAAGGGTTCGACCACCTCTAAAGAAGCTGCGATTGCAGCTGATGCTGCGCCTAAGGCGACCAAGCCTCGTTCGAGCAAGCCTCGAGCGACCAAGGCGGGAACGACTGCGCCGAAGCCCAAGGCGACCAAGCCTTCGTCCGAAAAAGAGTAGTTAGTGGTCGACACCGAGCGCATCAAGTCTGCGGTGGCTGAACTTTTGACAGCCATCGGCGAAGACCCAACCCGTTCGGAGCTTGCCGCAACACCTACCAAGGTGGCCGAGGCTTATGCCGAGTTTTTTAAGGGCGTGGGCGTCGACGAAACCCAGGTGTTGGCCGAGACCTTTGAGGCCGAGCACAACGAAGTTGTGATTCTCAAAGACATCGACTTTGTTTCGATGTGTGAGCACCACTTGCTTCCGTTCACGGGAGTCGCGCACATCGCATACCTGCCCAGCGATCGCGTGATCGGGCTCGGCCGCCTGCCGAAACTGGTCGAAACGGTCGCCTCTCGTCCGCAGCTTCAAGAGAACCTGACCGCCCAAATCGCCAATGCACTAGAGCGCGGTTTGAGCACCCGAGGTGTCGTTGTGGTCGTCGAGGCCCGCCACCACTGTGTGGTTTCGCGCGGAGCACGTCAACCCGAAGCAAACACCATCACCATGGCGGCCCGCGGATGCTATTCCGAACCGGCCGCGCGAGCCGAAGTCATGGGGCTCATCTCCAAATGAAGTTTGAACGCCCGCGGGTCATGGGAGTGCTCAACGTAACCCCAGACTCGTTTAGTGACGGCGGAGAATTCATCACCGAACAGTCCGCCCTCGACCACGCCCGACTGCTTGAGATGGCGGGAGCCGACATCATCGACGTTGGCGGCGAGTCCACCCGGCCCGGAGCCGAGCGAGTTGAGCCGAGCGTGGAGCAGGCGCGGGTCATCCCAGTCATTCGAGCAATCAAGCACGAACTCGACACGGCTATTTCGATCGACACGATGAACTCGTCGACAGCTCGGGCCGCCGTTGAGGCAGGGGCCGAGATCATCAACGACGTGTCGGGCGGTTTGGCCGACCCCGCGATGTTTGCGGTGGCTGCCGAGACGGGCGCGACGCTCGTAATCTCGCACTGGCGCGGCTTCAGCAACATCATGGACACGCAGAACTTCTATCACGACATCGCGGTCGACGTGGCTCGTGAGCTTTCCGAGCGAGTGGATGCGGCGATTGCCGCGGGAGTGGCACGAGACAAGATCGTGATTGACCCCGGTCTCGGATTTGCCAAAGACATGAAGCAGAACTGGCAGCTCGTGGCGCGGCTTGACGAACTCGAGGCGCTGGGCTTGCCCATCCTGGTTGGAGCTAGTCGCAAGAGGTTTATTGCGGGCGCGATCGACCCCGAAGAGCCGGCGCAGGTGAGCAACGAGCGACGCGACGTGGCGACGGCGGTTTTGACTGCGCTTCTGCTGCAGCGCAGGCTTTGGGGGATTCGCGTGCACAACGTGCTGGCCACGACAGACACCATCAGGGTTGTTGCAGCCCTGCGTGATGCAGAGCAGAGTTAAACCATGAGACACAAGATCAAACTGACCGGACTTCGTGTCTTTGCATATCACGGCGTGTTCGACTTCGAACGCCAGAACGGTCAAGACTTTTACATCGACTGCACCGTCACGCTTGATGCAACCAAGGCAGCGCTCAACGACGACCTTGCCCACACCGTCAACTACGCCGACCTAGCCAAGGCTCTGGTCGAAAACGCCAAGTCCGAGCCAGTCGATCTGCTCGAAACCTTGGCCCAGCGCTTGCTTGACATGGTCATGAACCTGGGCGGAGGCGATGCCACCGGTTTGGTGCGCTCGGCCAAGATCACCGTGCACAAACCGAACGCTCCGATCGTCTATGACTTCGAGGATGTTTCGGTGACCGTCAAGGCCAAGCGCGACTGATGGCCGCGGTGCGTTCTGTGCTTGCGCTCGGCGGAAATCTGGGCGACCGAAAGGCCACCATTCGCTCGGCCATCCGCGCTCTCAAAGAGACCGACGGAATCAAGGTGCTCAAAAAGTCGCCACTCGTCGAGTCGTTTGCTGTCACCGCATCCGGTGTCGACAAAACCCGCCCGAACTACCTCAACGGAGTGGTCGAAATCGAGACGGAGCTAAAGCCAGGTGCCTTGCTCGACGTGGTTCGCGGCATCGAGCGTGCACACGGACGGGTGCGGCTCGAGCGCTGGGGTTCGCGAACGCTCGACATCGACATCATCACCTACGGCTCGCTGATCAAAGACGGCAAACGACTGACTTTGCCGCATCCGCGAGCATTCGAGCGAGCTTTCGTTACCGTGCCGTGGTCGTTGATGAACCCGGATGCGGTGCTCCCCGGCCACGGAAGCGTGGCGTCTCTCGCCGCCGAACAACGCGACCAGGTTTGGGTGGTCAAGTGAAGCTCACCAAGGTCTCATCGCTAATCGCCTATGCCGTGGCTGCCGGACTCATCGGCTATGCCGTAAGTCTGATTCTCGTTCGCATCGGCCAACCGCTGCCAAGTTCGCCAACAAACCTGTTGGTCACGCTCCCCGTAATCTCGGTTGTGCTCGTGATTCTTGCGATTCCAGTCGTGCGCTACCAAACGGCAATCAAGAAAAATCTCGCACTTCCGGCCGGGGCAAAGCCGGTTTTGGTCAAGCGCGTGGACCCGTTCTATGCGTTGCGAGTAGCACTACTTTCGAAGGCAGTCGCCATTTCGGGTTCGATCTTTCTCGGCTGGCACGGCGGCGTTCTCGTCGCGGTGCTGACTTCTCCACAGATTTCCGAGAGTGCCGCCTGGAGAAGTGCATTTGGCATAGCAGGCTCGCTCACCATGGTGATTGCCGGCATCATCATCGAGCGCGCCTGTCGCGTTCCGCCAGACTCGACCGCAACCGACACCGAAGCGACCGCCGCATGACCGCCGCGACCGGAAGACTGACCGTTGGCGTTATCGGAGGCGGTGCGGTTGGCGTTGCCATCGCGCAGGCGCTCGCCGGTGCAGGACACCTTCTGGTAGGCATCACGGCCGTCAGCCAGAAAAACCTCGACCGCATCGAGGCTCAGCTTCCGAGCGTCGACGTTTTGGCCCCCGGTGAAGTTCTAGAGCGTAGCGAATTGGTTGTGTTGGCCATCCCCGATGAAGAGTTGTTGCCAACCATCGGCGGATTTAGCGAGGCACACCTCTGGAGGCAGGGGCAACTCGTGGCTCATACCAGCGCGAAACACGGATACGGCATCCTCGGCACCGCGGCCCAGCAAGGTGTGATTCCACTGGCGATTCACCCGGCCATGCGATTCACCGGCACGACCGTCGATCAGGCCAGACTGCGCGAATCGTTCTGCGCGATTGCCGCACCGAAGGTTGCGCTGCCGATCGCCGAAGCCCTGGTGATCGAGATGGGTGCCGAACCGGTGTTCATCACCGAAGAACAGCGTTCGGCCTATGCCGAAGCCTTCGAGGTTGCCACAAACTTCTCGGCGATGGTGGTCAACCAAGCGATTGGCTTGCTCGAAGAGGCCGGGATCTCAAACGCTCGCGGAATCATTGCCCCGAGCGTGCGAAGCGCTGTCGAGCGAGCCCTAGATGACGGGCACCAGCCAATCGACCCGAACCTTTTGATGGGGGACGACGCCGAATGACCGAACACGAGCTGCGAGTTCTTAAGACTGCCGCCGACCTGGAGGCAGCCGTGACTCAGGCCCGCCTCGAGGGCAAACGCATCGCCTTCGTGCCAACCATGGGTGCCCTACACGAGGGACACCTGCGCCTGGTCGACATCGCGCGCGAGCACGCCGACTTCGTGGTGGTCAGTATCTTCGTGAACCCGCTCCAGTTCGGAGCCTCAGAGGACTTCGACCGCTACCCGCGCACGCTTGACGCCGACTGCGAGTTGCTGAGCGCTCGCGATTGCGACGCCGTTTTCGCTCCATCGGCCGCCGAGGTCTATCCGCCCGACGGCAAACCGGGCAAGCCCACCGAGCGTGCCGGCATCATCGGTTCTACGTTCGAGGGCGCTGCTCGTCCTGGTCATTTCGACGGCGTGCTTACCGTGGTCGGTCGCCTGCTGCAACTGGTTGAGCCAGATGTGGTCATTTTTGGTCAAAAGGATGCCCAGCAGGTGTTCATGGTTCGCAAGCTGATCGGTGCCAAATACAAGGATGTTGAACTCGTCGTTGCGCCTACCGTGCGCGAGCCGTCCGGGCTCGCGATGTCTAGCCGCAACCGTTATCTGACACCGTTCGAGCGCGAAACCGCGGTCGTGATATCCAAGGCCCTGCGCGCGGTCGATTTTGCCGCCAAACACGGGCTGCCGGCATCGTTTTGCATCGAGGCAGGTCTCTCGCTGTTTGCCGGCGAGCCCAAGGCTAAACTTGAGTATCTAGCGGTAGTCGATCCGCAGCTGTTCAAACCGGTCACCGACAAGTTCAAGGGCGAGGCTCTTGCGATTGTCGCGGCCGAAGTTGGCGGGGTTCGTTTGATCGACAACCAAATCATCGAAATTCGGGAGCAAGACGCATGAGCGAATCGCCAATCGAGCACGAAGACGAACAAGATCTGCCCGAGCAGATCGCCATTCGCCTCGAAAAGCGCGAGCGACTAAACGCACTCGGCGACGCATACCCGGTTTCGCTTCCGATCACCCACACCATCGAGCAGGTTCGTGCGGCCTATCCCGACCTCGAAGTCGATGTAGCCACCGGCGACGCCGTTGCCCTAACCGGACGCGTTATGTTTCAGCGCAACACCGGCAAGCTTTGTTTCGCAACCCTGCAGGCTGGTTCCGGCGAGCGCATCCAGGCGATGCTTTCGCTCGACAAGGTGGGTGAGGAGCAGCTCGAACTCTATAAAGAACTCGTCGACCTCGGCGATCACCTGTTTGTTGCCGGCGAGGTGATCACTTCGAAGCGCGGTGAGCTGAGCATCCTGGTCAGCGAGTGGAAGATGGCCGCCAAGACCATTCGTCCGCTGCCCAACCTGCACAACGAACTCGGTGAAGAGTTCCGCGTGCGTCACCGTTATCTCGACCTGATCGTGCGCGACCGCGCTCGCGAGGTCGTAAAGATTCGCGCTCAGGTGATGGCCTCGATGCGCAAGACCTTTGCCGAGGCGGCATACCTCGAAGTCGAAACCCCGATGCTGCAGACCATTCACGGTGGCGCATCGGCTCGTCCGTTCAAGACTCACTCGAACGCGTTCGACACCGAGCTTTATTTGCGCATCGCTCCGGAACTGTTTTTGAAGCGTGCCGTCGTCGGTGGCATCGACCGAGTATTCGAAATCAACCGCAACTTCAGAAACGAAGGTGCCGACCGCACCCACAGCCCAGAGTTTGCGATGCTCGAGGCCTATGAGGCCTACGGCGACTACAACACCATGGCTCACCTCACCCAGAAGCTGATTCAGAACGCCGCAATGGACGTTTTCGGCACTCACCAGGTGGTGCTCGAAGACGGCTCGGTGAACGACCTAGGCGGCGAGTGGGCGCGCATCTCGATGTTTGAGTCTCTCTCTGCTGCCGCCGGCATCGAGATCACCCCAGACACCCCAATCGCCGAGTTGAAGAAACTCGCCGACAAAGAGGGGCTAGAGATAGATCATCCACAGCACGGCAAATATGTCGAAGAACTGTGGGAGCACTTCGTCAAGGGTGACCTCGTCAACCCGACCTTCGTGATGGACTTTCCGGTCGACACCTCGCCGTTGGTGCGCAACCACCGCAGTCAGAGCGGCCGCGTCGAGAAGTGGGACCTCTACATCCGTGGCTACGAGCAGGCCACCGGCTATTCCGAGCTCGTTGACCCGGTGATTCAGCGCGAGCGCTTTGTCGAGCAGGTCAAGCTGGCAGCAGCGGGTGACCCCGAGGCGATGAAGCTCGACGAAGATTTCTTGAAGGCTCTCGAATTTGGAATGCCACCATCGGGTGGGATGGGAATGGGCATCGACCGCTTGTTAATGTCGCTCACCGGTCTCGGAATTCGCGAGACCATCATGTTCCCTCTTGTGAAGTAGGCACGGATGACCCCTTGGGAGATTTTCGTCGACGTATCGCTCTCGCTGATTCCGCCGATTCTGGTCGGCGGCGTCTTCTATGTGATCATGCGGTCGATTTTGCGTGCCGATTCGAAGGAGCGTGAGGTCTACTCGCAGATCGAGGCCGAAGAGCGCGCCAAGCTTGAGTCGCCGGCAGACCCCGTCAAGCGTGCCAAGGCCGCGGGCAAAGCGTCCTCGGCAAAATAAGTTCTTTATTCCCCTAGCGAACAGCCCCGAAATACGTCGGTGGGGGCGGTTAACATCCTTGTATGAAGGCTACGCACTAGCCTTCGCTAGGAGTAAGACATGTTCGAGAAATTCACCGACAAGGCCCGTCGTGTAGTGGTGCTCGCCCAAGAAGAGGCGAAGATGCTCAACCACAACTACATCGGCACCGAGCACCTGCTGCTCGGCCTGATTCACGAGGGTGAAGGCGTGGCGGCTAAGTCGCTAGAAGCACTCGGCATCAGCCTCGACGCAGTGCGCGAACAGGTTCAAGAGATCATCGGTCAGGGTCAGCAAGCTCCAACCGGCCACATTCCTTTCACTCCACGCGCCAAAAAGGTGCTCGAGCTCTCGCTTCGTGAGGCTCTGCAGCTCGGTCACTCCTACATCGGCACCGAGCACCTTCTGCTTGGTCTGATTCGCGAAGGCGAAGGCGTCGCCGCTCAGGTGCTCACCAAGCTCGGAGCCGACACCAACCGTGTGCGCCAGCAGGTCATCCAGTTGCTCTCGGGTTTCCAGGGCAAAGAAGCGGTTCAGGTCGGTGGCGAAACCAACGCACCTCAAAAGGGCTCCCAGATTCTCGACCAGTTTGGTCGCAACCTGACTCAGGCCGCAGCCGAGGGCAAGCTCGACCCCGTGATCGGTCGCGAGCGTGAGATCGAGCGCGTTATGCAGATTCTTTCTCGCCGCTCCAAGAACAACCCGGTGCTCATCGGCGAACCAGGCGTTGGCAAGACCGCCGTGGTCGAAGGGTTGGCTCAGGCGATCGTAAACGGCAACGTGCCAGAAACGCTCAAGGGCAAGCAGCTCTACACCCTCGACATGGGTTCGCTCATCGCTGGCTCGCGCTACCGCGGTGACTTCGAAGAGCGCCTCAAGAAGGTCACCAAAGAGATTCGCACTCGTGGCGACATCATCACCTTCATCGACGAAATCCACACCCTGGTTGGTGCAGGTGCCGCCGAGGGAGCCATCGACGCAGCATCCATCTTGAAGCCACTTTTGGCTCGCGGTGAACTGCAGACCATCGGTGCAACCACGCTCGACGAATACCGCAAACACTTCGAAAAGGATGCGGCGTTGGCTCGCCGCTTTCAGTCGGTAAACGTCAACGAACCAACGTTGCCGATGGCCATCAACATTCTCAAGGGTCTGCGCGACCGTTACGAAGCGCACCACAAGGTCACCATCACAGACCAGGCAGTGGTTTCGGCAGTCACGCTCTCCGACCGCTATGTGACCGACCGCTTCTTGCCAGACAAGGCAATCGACCTGATCGACGAAGCCGGCGCTCGTCTGCGCCTGTCGATTCTGTCTTCGCCTCCCGAATTGCGTGCACTCGAAGAGCGCATCGTCGCCGTTCGCGTCGACAAAGAGAAGGCCATCGAAGACCAAGACTTCGAACTTGCTGCCTCGAAGCGCGATGAAGAGAAGAAGCTCAACATCGAGCGCGTCAAGCTCGAAAAGTCGTTCCGCAATGGCAACGTAGCCGCTCAGGGAGTGGTCGACGAGGGTCTTATCGCTGAGGTTCTGTCGCAAGCGACCGGCATCCCGGTTTTCAAGATCAGCGAAGAAGAGAGCGCCAAGCTCATCTACATGGAAGACGAGCTGCACCAGCGCGTCATCGGTCAAGACGAAGCGATTCGCGCGATTTCCAAGTCGATTCGCCGCCAGCGTGCCGGTCTCAAAGACCCGAACCGCCCATCCGGTTCGTTCATCTTCGCCGGTCCGACCGGTGTCGGAAAGACCGAGCTAGCCAAGGCGCTCGCCGAGTTCCTGTTCGACGACGAGAGCGCGTTGATTTCGCTCGACATGTCGGAATACGGTGAAAAGCACACCGTCAGCCGCCTGTTCGGTGCCCCTCCGGGCTTCGTCGGCTTCGAAGAGGGTGGCCAGCTCACCGAAAAGGTGCGCCGCAAGCCGTTCTCGGTGGTGCTGTTCGACGAAATCGAAAAGGCACACCCAGACATCTTCAACTCGCTGCTGCAGATTCTCGAAGAGGGTCGCCTCACCGATGGTCAGGGTCGCGTGGTCGACTTCAAGAACACCGTGATCATCATGACCACCAACCTTGGAACCCGTGACATCGCTCGTGGAACCATGGGATTCGCTCTCGAAGGCGACGACGGAAACGACTACGACCGCATGAAGGGCAAGGTCAACGAGGAGTTGAAGAAGCAGTTCAAGCCAGAGTTCTTGAACCGCGTCGACGACACAATCGTGTTCCCTCAGCTCAAGCAGTCCGAACTGTTGCAGATCGTCGACCTCTTCATCAAGAAGCTCGCTCGCCGACTCGAAGACCGCGACATGACCATCGAGATTCGCCAAGACGCCAAGTTGCGTCTCATCGAACTGGGCTATGACCCAGCCCTCGGTGCACGTCCGTTGCGTCGTGCCGTTCAGCGCGAGGTCGAAGACCAGCTCAGCGAGCTCATGATCGCCGGCAAGCTGCCAACTTCGAGCCACGTTGTGGTCGACTTCGTCGACGGCAAGTTCACTTTCGATTCGAAGGTGCGCGAAACCGCTACCATTTAGGGATGACCACCGCATCGCCTCAGATCAGCATTCGTCGCGCAACAACCGCCGACGTTCGCCGCATCCACGCCATGCGTGAAGAGCTCAGTGACACAAATGTCTTGCTCACTCTTGAGATGGTCGACCTGTTCGAACGAGTTCCCGAGTTCATGGTCGCGGTCGACAGTGCCGACCGGGTAGTTGGCGCGGGGGCGCTGCACGTCATGTGGCAAGACCTCGCAGAAATTCGCTCGATGATCGTCGATCCAGACACTCGCGGTCAGGGCATCGGGCACGCACTGGTCGATGCTCTGCTGGCCGAGGCCAAGGCACTGGGCGTCGAGCGTGTGTTCTGTTTGACTTTCGAAATCGACTTTTTTGCAAAGCACGGCTTCGAGCCGATCTCGGACGTTCCTGTCGACGAGGCCACCTTCGAAGCCATGGCTCGTTCGCACGACGATGGTGTGGCAGAGTTTCTTGACCTCGCCCGCGTGAAGGCAAACACGCTCGGCAACACCCGAATGCTTAAGCGGCTCTAACGCTCGCTCTCGGTAGCCTTGTCACATGGCAGCACCACGCAGAAACTCGCGAAACCTCTCCCCGCAGATTTACCGTCGGCGACGCATCGTCGTTTTGGTAATCGTTGGACTCCTGCTCTGGGGAATCATTGCCGGCGTCAGCGCCGTTTTCGGTTGGGTCGGCTCGATGCTCAACCCAACACCTTCGGCCAGCCCATCCCAGACGGTCACCGAGGGGCAGCCTTGCGCCTCGGGCGATGTTCAGGTGGTGGCCAACGTTGGAAACGCCGAAGGCGGCGACATCGAAGCTTTCGCAACGGGCCAAAACCCCTACCTTTGGTTCAAAATCACCAACATTGGCACGGTTTCGTGCACCTTCGATGCTGGTCCTGCAGTTCAGTTCTTCGAGATCAAGAGTGGAAACGACTTGATCTGGGACTCACACAACTGCGACCGAACCGGTCTTGACTCTCAGGTTCTAACCCTCGAACCTGGCGCTCCTCAAGCCAGCCCTCCGGTCGCCTGGTTGCGCGTGCGTTCGTCGAGCACGGGATGCGGCGTGGGCCAGGAACCCGTGAACCCTGGTGCGTACACCCTGGTCGCCGAGGTCAACGGCGTGCTCTCCGACAAGAACCAGTTCTTGCTCAACTAGGAGCAGTTTGCTCGAGTAATCAGGACGGCCTGCCGCCTTGACCCCGACTCCTACCAGTTGAGCGCGAGGGCGAGCGCTTGCTTGAGCCCTCCAACCTCGGAGTCAACCTGCCGAGTGAAGCCAAGGCGAGCCGCCTCGCTGGCACGCTGCTTGGAGTTAGAAACCTTACGAATTTCGCCGGCGAGGCTGATTTCGCCATAGGCAACCAGGTCGTGGGCGATCGGCTTGTCGTGAACCGCGGATGCGATGGCCACCGCGATAGCTAGGTCGGCAGCCGGCTCTGTGATGCGAACCCCGCCGACGGTAGAAACATAAACATCCATCTCGCCGACCCGCAGGCCAGCTCGGCGCTCTAGCACGGCAAGCAACATGGCAACGCGCGAAGAATCGACACCGTTCACCACGCGACGTGGTTGAGGCGAAGACGACTTGACCACTAGGGCTTGCACTTCGGCAATCAGGGCACGACGACCCTCGACCGTTACGGTTACGCAGGTGCCGCTGACCGGCACCTCGGGTCGCGATAGAAACAAACCGCTCGGGTCGGAAACCTCGCGGATGCCCTCGCCGGTCATCTCGAAGCAGCCCACCTCATCGGTTGGGCCGAACCGGTTTTTAAGCGATCGGACGAAGCGGAGCGAGGTTTGACGGTCACCTTCGAAATGACAAACCACGTCGACGAGATGTTCGAGCACGCGAGGCCCGGCGATGCTGCCGTCTTTGGTGACGTGGCCGACCAGAACGATCGGCAAGTCGCGCTCCTTAGCAACTCGAATCAGGTTGGCGGCAACCTCGCGGATCTGGGCTGGCATGCCGGCAGCGCCATCGAGCTCGGCAGCCGAGATGGTTTGCACAGAGTCGACCACAACCAAGTCAGGGGTGATGGCATCGATCTGGCCAAGCACCGACGCGAGGTCGGTCTCAGACGCCAGGTAGAGGTTTTCGGTGAGCGCACCGGTGCGTTCGGCTCGAAGTCGAATCTGGCCAACCGACTCTTCACCAGAAACATAAAGCACACGTAGCCCGGATTGCGCCGTCTTTGCTGCGACCTCGAGCAAGAGCGTTGATTTGCCAACACCCGGCTCGCCAGAGAGCAACACCACCGCGCCAGGCACGAGGCCGCCACCGAGAACTCGGTCGAACTCGGCAACCCGCGTGGAACGTGAGGCAACGTTTTGACTCGAAACTTCGGTGATGGGCCGAGCGGCGGCCGACCCGACGATGTTGGTTGGCTTGATTGACTTGACCACGCCTAACCCGCGAGCGCCACCGGCAGACCCTTCGACCAGGGTGTTCCATTGCTGACACTCGCCACATTGGCCGACCCATTTAGCGCTCGCCCAACCGCATTCGCTGCAGGTGTATTCGCTTTTCGCGCGGGTTGCCATGTTGCTCCTAAGTGTTTAGAACAAAACTACCAACCCCGCCAGACATCAAGGGCCACGCCTAAACTTGACCTGTGAACAATCAACGAATTGCGATTCTTGGTGCCGGGTCGATGGGCACCGCCATCCTGGCCGGTTTGCTGCGCTCTGGCGTGGATGCGGCACAAATCGCAATCAGCACCAAATCAGTTGCCAGTGCCGAGCGCCTGACCGATGAGTTCGGCGTGACCGCATTCGCACTCGAGGCGAGTGCTCAAGCCAACGCTCAGGCCACCGCATCCGCCGATGTGATTCTGGTTGCGGTCAAGCCCGGCTATGTGCTCGAAGTTCTCGGCGAAATCGCCTCAACCCTCAAGCCTTCGGCCCTCGTGATCAGTGTTGCCGCCGGAATCACCACCACCGCAATGCAGAGCGCACTGCCCGACTCGGTTGCGGTAATTCGTTCGATGCCGAACACACCGGCAATCGTCTCGCGCGCGGTAACCGGACTGGCCGCCGGCACTCGGGCCACCGGCGCACAGCTCGAGCAAGCCACCGAACTCTTCGAAACCATCGGCCGCGTGCTCGTGGTTGGCGAAGACCAGATCGACCAACTCAGCACCATCAGCGGGTCTGGACCGGCATACGTGTTCTACTTCATTCAAGAGTTCACCGCAACCGCGATCGCCATGGGATTCAGCCCAGAAGACGCCCGCATGATGGTTGAAGAGACCTTCCTCGGCGCATCCGAGTTGCTCGCTGCCTCCGGCAAAACACCAGAAGAACTTCGCCGCCAGGTGACCAGCCCGAACGGCACCACGATGCGCGCCATCGCGGTTTTCGAGGATGCGCAACTCGAGCAACTCTTCACTAAAGCCACCGCGGCAGCTCTCGCGCGGGCCAAAGAGATCGCGGCGGGCAACTAGTCGTGTCGCGTTGGGCGCTGGTAACCGGAGCGACCGCCGGCATCGGCGATAGTTTCTGTCGCAAACTCGCCGCCGAGGGATACAACCTGGTGATGGTGGCCAGAGACACCGAGCGATTGAACGCCAACGCCAAAGCGCTAGAGCAAAAGCACGGCATTAGCACCCACATCCTTTCGGCCGATCTCACCACCGAAATGGGATGCGAACTCGTGGAGCGCTACATCGACGAGCACGAGGTCGATGTGCTGGTGAACAACGCGGGATACGGCTTGAACCAGTCGTTCACTAAGAGCGAGCTTGAGGCCGAGCAGCAGGTGTTGAACATCCTGGTGCGCACCCCGATGCGACTTACTCACCGAGTTTTGCCGCAGATGAAACTTCGCAACTCCGGAGTGATAATCAACGTGGCTTCGGTCGCCGGATTCATCGCGGGCGGTGCTTACAGTGCGATGAAGGCCTACCTCACCGTGCTCACCGAGTCGCTGCACGCCGAGCTGGTCGGCACCGGCGTGAAGGTTTCGGCACTCTGCCCCGGCTTCACCCGAACCGAGTTCCACCAGCGCGCCAACATGAAGATGAATGCGCTGCCCGAGTTCATGTGGCTAGACTCCGACAATCTGGTGGCCAAGTCGTGGGCCGATGCAACGCGTGGCAAGGCCGTGAGCGTGCCGGGCTGGCAATACAAGATGTTGGTCTTTGTCATAAAGACTGCCCCGCGAGGCTGGGTGCGTAAGGTCGGCATCGGACTTCGCCGCAAACAGCGCTAACGCAGCACCGTCGGAGCCTTGGTTTCCGGCCGCATTAAGCCAGAAGCCGAGCCGAGACTAGTTAGCCGGCAGTGCGTCGATCTCGGCAATCAGGCCTTCGATCAGTCCGCGAATCTCGTCGCGAATCGGGCGAACCGCATCCACGCCCTGGCCCGCTGGGTCATCGAGTTGCCAGTCAAGGTACTTCTTGCCTGGAAAGATCGGGCAGGCGTCGCCGCATCCCATGGTGATCACGTAGTCGCTGGCCTGAACGGCTTCGACGGTCAAAACCTTCGGAGTCGCAGACGAAATATCGATGCCCTCTTCGGCCATCGCAGCAACAGCGGATGGGTTCACCTGGTTGCCCGGCATCGAACCTGCAGAGCGAACCTCGACACGGTCACCGGCTAGGTGCTGAAGATAGCCAGCGGCCATCTGAGAACGTCCTGCGTTGTGCACGCAGACAAAAAGAACGGATGCTTTAGCCATGTGTTTATCTTGTCAAACGTTTCTTAACCGAGGGTGAACTAATCGCCTGATGCATCTATTTCTTGGCGGCAGCTTTGCGGGCAACCTTTTTGGTGTCGCTAAACACAAAGATCAGCACGGTAGCTGCCAACAAGCCGACCATTTCGGCCAAGAACACAACCGAAGCGGTTTCGATCGAGAGACCGTAGTTGGCGAAAAGTCGACCAAACGTGACGGCAGGGTTAGCCTGGGCTCCGGTCACCGTGTAGAGAGCGGCGCTTGCAACCCACAGACCGACAGACCAAGGGATGAGGTTGCCCTGCTTCTTGATCGAAAGCTGTCCGATGATGATCAACAGACCACCGGTGGCAACGGCTTCGCCCATGAAGATCGCAACCGCACTCGGCCCGGTGCCAACTTCCATCACATTGCTGGTGAGGCTCGGAATAACAAAAATTTGATCGCGAATCAGGGTACCGATGAAGGTTCCGGCCACTGCACCCGCAAGTTGGGCGACAACGTAAGCAAAAAAGTCACTCGTCGAAAGTTCGCGACGGGCCAAGAAGAACAGCGATACGGCTGGGTTAAGGTGAGCACCGCTGTATGGTGCGGCGACCAGAATCGCGCAGACCAAGGTTGCGGCGAGTGCGAACGTGTGCATCGGGGCCGCACCGGGGGTGACTACTACGGCCGTGATTGCGGTCAGGAAGATCATTACGCCTAGGAATTCGGCGAGCATCTTCTTTGCGATTGGTGGCAGGTTCATCTGGTTCCTTTTTGTTTTCGGTTCTAGTCGGATCGATTAGTTCAAATCAATTAAAGCTTCGTTGTGTCTCATAAAGCCCGGCTTCCAGGGTGGGTCGAAACGTGCATAATAAACGGCGCCATCGATTGCGAGCCCCTGGGCCAACACGGCCGCCTTGAGCTTGGCACCCTCCAACTTGAATCGCTCCTCGTTCCAACCTCCGCCGAAGCGAACGGCGGCCACCCGGTGTGCCGGCACGACGCGAGTTGTTACATATCCATCGACGGGAGCTGGCACATCCGAGGCTTTGACCCCGGCCGGAAGAACGAAGGCTACGCGATGTTCGTCATCGGACGCATTCGGGGTTTGAAGCACCGGCGCGGTCATCTCAAACTTCTTGCGATCGAGATTACGGCCGCTGATGTAGCTCACCAGCGGTTGAAAACCCATGTTGCCGGCCTGTGCGAAAGGCCCGCGTGTAACCACCTCGACCAAAACGTGCTCTGGGTAGTGGCGAAGTTCGAACGAGTCAAACCTCTGAATCAAGGCATAAGGCTGCTGTTCGGTCATGTCTCGATTGTAAGCGGATGTGCAAACCGCGTCTTGTGCACCGCCTCGACTGGGCTAGAATGGGAAAAGTCTGTTCGCCGGCGGCTGCCGGTAACATCCCCAAAATGTGAGGTTTTTCTGTGGGTTCAGTAATTAAGAAGCGCCGCAAGCGTATGTCGAAGAAGAAGCACCGCAAGCTTCTGCGCAAGACTCGCCACCAGCGTCGCAACAAGAAGTAGACCTGTGCCGATGCTCGGTGCACCCGAGCCACGCAACAAAAAACCCCGTCAGCAAGCGCTGACGGGTTCTTTGTTTTTAAGTCTGGGATGAGGCTACTGCTCGCGTTCTGCCTTGCGCTTGGCCTTGGCGGCCTGACGAATCTCGCGCTTCTTGAAATCCAAAATCTTCCAGCCGGTCAGCTCTGCGTATTTCAACAGCTGCTTGTCCGGGTTCACCGCAACCGGGTGACCGACACGACCGAGCATCGGCAAGTCGTTGAATGAGTCGGAATAGGCGTATGACTTTTTAAGGCTGATGCCGCGCTCTTTGGCAAGAGCCCTGATCGCCTCGGCCTTCAGCGCTCCGTGCAGCGGGCGACCATCGAGTTGACCGGTCAGAATGCCGTTTTCATCGCGGTGCACGATGGTGCCGAGGCCGCCGGTTAGTCCGAGCTGTTTGGCTACGTGTTGCGCCATCTCAATCGGGGATGCGGTAACAATCCAAACCTCGCGACCCTTCGCGATATGATCCTGTGCGATTCGCACGGTTTCTGGCCAAAGCTTGGGTGCGATGTAATCCTCGTAAACGTCGATGACCATCTGCTGCATCTCGTCAGCGCGGTGGCCAGCAACCAAACCGAGCGCTCGATCTTCGATGTGCTTCATCATGCCGGCCTTTTCGCCGCGCTTGATAAAGCGGAACTGTTGCCAGGCGAATCTCCAGATGTCTCGTCGACCGAGAAAGTTTCGGTCAAACGCGGCCTTGCCAAAAAGGAACGACGACGAGCCACGCAGCAGCGTGTTGTCGAGGTCGAAAAACGCAGCGACCTTTTTTGTTTCCTTCGGGGTTTCGGGCACCTGACAAGTTTAGAGCGGTGCGACCGCCCTAGGATGTTGCTGTGTCTCAAACTATCGATTTGACCCTGATCGGCAAGGCCGGCTGTCACCTCTGCGATGACGCGCGCGTGGTCGTCAACGCTGTGGTCGGGGAGTTCCGTGCCGAACACACCGGAGTGGCGAGACATGTTCAGGTGAATCTGGTTGAGCACGACATCCTCGTCGACGAAGCGTTGGCTGCCAAGTATGCCGAGGAAATCCCGGTGCTACTGATTAACGGCAAGGTTCACAACTACTGGCGAATCGACCCAGAGCGGTTGCGCGCCGCCCTCGAAGACCTAGCTCCCTGGAGGCTCTAATGGAGATGGAACTTATCACCGGCAACGCCGCCGTGCGAGCCGCCGCCCGAGACTACGAGCGCTATTCCAGCGATCTGCAGGGAGACCAGGATGTGCGAGACTACAAACAGCTTCCACTCGAGGTTGACCCACCAGAGCACGGAGCGATTCGCAATCTCATTGCACCCTGGTTTCTCAAGAATTCGCTAGCCACTCACGCCGACGAGTTTCGTCAACTGATTCGCGAGCTGGTTGCCGAAGCCAAAGGCGTCGGTCAAATCGAGGTCGTCGAAGACCTAGCTCTGCCGATGATCGTTCGCTGCCTAGGAGTGGTGTTCGGTCGACCGCAAGATGTTGACGAATGGTATTCCTGGGGGCCAGACACCTGGATCACCGACGAAGATGGGATTCGTCACGGTGACCACCTCGACCGCTACCTCAAGAAGACCTTCGACGACCTCGACGAAAATCCGACCGATGACATTTTCGGCGTGGTCAATCGCGCCGAGATAGATGGCGTTGCGCTAACCCGACTCGAAAAATACGGCATCGCAAACCTCGTGCTCGCCGGAGGTCGCGACACCGTGGTCAAACTTGTCTGCGGGTCGCTCGACTACCTGTCGAAGAATGACAAGTTGCGTGCATCCCTGCGAAGTGAACCCGAAAAGTTGCCCGACTTCATCTTCGAGATGGTCAGGTTTTTAAGCCCGCTTCCGATGATGCACCGAGTCGACAAACAACAAACCGAGGATGCGCAAAACCCGCACTACGTTTGGTTGAGTTTCGTGTCGGCAAACCACGACGAATCGGTTATCGAATGTCCGGCCGAGATTCGCGTGGATCGCGGGGCGAACCCGCACGTTGGCTTCGGTTATGGTCGCCACTCCTGCATCGGTCTGCACCTTGCCCAGTTGCAAACCAAGATTCTGCTCGAAGAGTGGCTCGCCAACTTTGACACCTGGGTGGTCGAGCCAGACTCGATCATCGATCACGGATTGGCAGACTATCCCTATGTTCCGACTCGTTTTGAGAGCCTGAAACTAACCCTCGACTAGGGCTCGAGGCGGTTTGGTCCGCGGAACAGGTAGCCGACCTCGCGAATGTTTGGCTGGTGAAGCAGCAACATGATCACGCGTAGCAGACCCATTCCAAAACCACCGTGCGCCGGCGCTCCGTAGCGGAAGAAGTCGGTGTAACTACTCAAACCCTCAGGCTCGAGACCCTTCTGTTTGATTTGCTCGATGAGCACATCCACGCGGTGTTCACGTTGTGCACCGGTCGTGATTTCGGTGCCTCTCCAAATGAGGTCATAAGACTTGGTGAGCGTCTGGTCGTCGGCGTGACGCATGTGATAGAACGGACGAACCGTGGCAGGGTAGTCGGTCAAGAACACGAACTCGTGGCCCAGGGTCTCGGCAACGTGAGCTGCAATCTGGCGCTCGCCCTCAGGGTCCATGTCTCCGCCGCGAGCGATTTCGTGCCCACGAGCCTTGACGATTTCGACGGCCTCGGCGAGCGGGATGCGCGGGAACGGCACACTCGGAACCACAACATCCACGTCGAAAAGTCGCTTGATGTCGTCGCCGTGCTTTTCTTTGACGGCCGAAAGTGCGCGCACCAAGAGTTGTTCTTGAATCGCCATGATGTCTTCGTGGCTGTCGATCCACGAGACCTCGATGTCGACCGAGGTGAACTCGGTGGCGTGGCGTGAGGTGAACGATGGGTCGGCACGGAAGACCGGACCGATTTCGAAGATGCGACCGAATCCGGCCATCATCGCCATCTGCTTATAGAACTGAGGGCTTTGAGCCAGGTAGGCGTGGCCCTCGAAGTATTCGAGCTTGAAGAGTTCGGCGTTCGACTCCGAAGGCGAAGCCATCAACTTCGGCGAGTGAATCTCGACGAAACCATTTTCGGTCCAGAATTCACGCCAGGCGTGCTCGATGGTTGTTTGGATCTGAAAAACCAGGTTCATCTCGCTGCGGCGAAGGTCAAGAAAACGCCAGTCGAGGCGCTTGTCGATCGAGGTGTCTTCGGCGATCGGGCTGACCGGGTCGGCCAAGGTCACGATTTCGAGGTCGTCGAGTTGCACCTCGAGACCGCCGAGCTTCACGCGCTCGTCGTGCACCAGGCGACCGGTAACCCAAACGAACGAGCCGTTGGTGAGAGACGAAACGGTCGCGGCTAGCGCGTCATCTTCGACCGGCTGGTCGTCGACCACTGGTCGCGGATAGGTGACCTGAACGTCGCCAGATTCGTCGCGCAAGATGATGAACTGAATGCGCTTCTGATCGCGCAGCTTTTCGACCCAACCACCGAGCAGAACCGGACCGTCCTCGCGTGCGGCGAGGTCTTTGACGATTGTGCGTTCGCGCATTTCATCCTTGCTTTCATTGCGGTCTAACTGGCGCTCGGGGAGCGCTGGCCGCCTCTGGGGTCAAGTTTAGCGAAGGTAGAATGGAGGCATGCCCGCCACCCGCATCCATCTCGTTCGCCACGGCGAAGTGCACAACCCGGATGGCGTGCTCTATGGTCGTTTGCCGCAGTTTGCATTGAGCGAATCCGGTCAAAAAATGGCGGATGCGGCTGCCGCAGAACTCAAGCGCTCCGGAGCGAAAATCGCGGCTATTTTCACCTCGCCACTGCTTCGCACCCGCGAATCGGCCGAGTCGCTGAAACAGGTTTTTAAGCTCGAGCCGGTGGCCGACGAGCGCCTGATCGAGCCCTACAACATCTTCGAAGGCAAGCGGCTGACGGTTGGCGGTCTCCTACTTCGCCCGCACCTGCTGCTTCACCTTCGCAACCCGGCCGAACCGAGCTGGGGTGAGCCGTATGTTGCGATTCGCGACCGCATGTTCGAGGCTCTAGGGGAATACGCCAAGAAGTTCGAAGGGCAAGAGATCGCGGTGGTCACCCACCAGTTGCCGATTTGGGTCGCTCACCTCGAAATAGCTGGTGAAAAGTTTGCTCACAACCCGTCGAAGCGTCGTTGCGCCCTGTCGAGCATCACGACTATCGAACTAGACAAGAAGGGCAAGTGGAGCGAGGCTTCTTATCGCACTCCGGCTGCCGAAATGCTCGCCACCGATCGAGGTGCGGTCTGATGCGGTCACGTTTCGCGGGCTTGAGTGTGCGACGGGTTGCCGCCGCGCTGGGTGTCGCGCTCGCCGCATCCCTGGTGCTCGGCGGATGCGCGAATGACCCGCTTGCCGACCAATTCCGTCAGGGTGACAACAAAAACTACATCGCGGGCGATGGCACGGTGACCGAATATCTCGACCCGGCAACGCGCAAGTCGAGTCAAGAGTGGGCCAGCGTCACCGAGAGCGGCGGCGTCATCTCGAGCACCGACCTTGTCGGGCAGGTCGTCGTTTTGAACTTCTGGTATGCCGGCTGTGCACCTTGCCGTGCCGAGGCCAAAGATCTGCAGGCGATCAAGACCGAGTTTGCCGACCAGGGCGTTCAGGTGCTCGGGGTGAACGTGCGAGACACTGCGCCGACCATCCTGGCCTTCGATCGCAACTTCAAACTCGATTTTCCTTCGGTGGTTGACGCGGCAAGCGGTGACGTGATGCTCGCCTACACCGGAATCGTGACGCCTCAAGCCGTGCCAACCACACTCGTGCTTGACGCGAAGGGTCGTGTTTCGGCGCGCATCCTCGGTCGCTTCGAGCCGAGCATCCTTCGCACGCTAATCAAGACCGCTCTGAAAGAAGTCGACTGATGGTCGGCGTGATTTTTGACGGTTCGATGTGGCTAGCGGCCCCGCTTGCGTTGCTCGCCGGACTGGTCTCGTTTCTCTCGCCTTGCGTGCTTCCGCTGGTGCCTGGCTACCTCGGTTTTGTGTCTGGTTCGGCCGCTCCGCGTTCGCGGGTGGTGCTCGGCTCAGTTCTCTTTGTGGCCGGTTTCTCACTGGTTTTCGTTTCGCTCGGAAGCATCTTCGGCAGCCTCGGCAGCGTTTTATATGCGGATGTGGCCCAAATCGTTCAGCGAATCCTCGGGGTTGTCATCATCTTGCTCGGTGTGCTGATGGTCGGCGGTTTCAGCAAGCTTCAGGGCTCACTCAAGCTCAACTTCACGCCGAGAACGGGTTTGATCGGCGCACCGCTTTTAGGCATCGCCTTCGGTCTCGGCTGGACTCCTTGCATCGGACCAACCCTGTCGGCAGTGCTCACGCTTTCACTCGACCAAGGAACCGTGCTTCGCGGCGCTCTGCTTAGCCTGTTCTATTCGGTCGGCATCGGCCTGCCTTTTGTGCTGCTTGCGGTCGGCTTCGGCTGGGCGACTCGTTCGGTTGATGTCGTCAAGCGCCACATCCGCGGTTTTAATCTCGCTGGCAGCGCCCTGCTGATTCTGCTTGGTGCGCTCATGGTCACCGGGCTCTGGGCGAGTGTGGTCACTGCGATTCAGGAGGTGTTCGGAAACTTTGTCCCAGCCCTCTGAAACCTTTGAACAGCAGGATGCACCTAACTCGCCCGAGCTAGGTCTGCTCGGCTGGGTGCGCTGGATTTGGCGTCAACTCACCAGCATGCGCACGGCACTGATTTTGCTCTTGTTGCTGGCCGCGGCAGCGATACCCGGTTCGGTTTATCCTCAGCGCAGCGCCGATCCAAACGGCGTCACGCAGTTTTACAAGAGCAACCCCGAGCTCGCAAAAGTTCTCGACTGGTTTCAACTTTTCGACGTCTATTCTTCGGTTTGGTTCTCGGCAATCTACATTTTGTTATTCACATCATTGATTGGCTGCGTGATTCCACGAAGCAAGGTGCACTATCGCGCCATGCGCTCGGAGCCAGGCGAAGTGCCGACCCGTCTGACTCGATTCCCGGGCTATAAAAAGACCACAACGGATGCTTCGCTCAAGGCAGTGCTAGACCGAGCCGAGGCTGCGCTTAGCGAGCGCGGCTATCGTCTGGTTCGTCGCAAGGACTCGATCAGCGCCGAACGCGGCTACCTTCGCGAAACCGGCAACCTCGTCTTTCACACTGCTCTGATCGGCGTTCTGATTGCAGCCGGCATCGGTGGCGCGCTTTCTTATAACGGCCAGCGAGTTTTGGTTGAGGGCGAAGTTTTCGTAAACAACCTGGCCAGCTATGACTCGTTCTCGCCCGGAGTCTTCTTCGACGAAAACCAGCTCACCCCGTTCTCGATGTCGCTCGATAAGTTCGAGGTCTTCTTCGACCTAAAGAACAGAACCAACATCGGCACCCCGCTCGACTTCAGGGCGACGGTGACCAGCAAGAGCGGTGTCGATGGTCAAAAGTCGCAGTCGGTCATCCGTGTTAATGAACCGCTCGAACTTCCAGGTGCAAATGTCTATCTGACCGGAAACGGCTATGCACCGGTGCTGACCTTCAAAGACGCGGATGGGCAAATCTCGTTCAGCGGACCGGTGATCTTCTTGCCCCAAGACGCCAACTACACGTCGCTCGGTGTGGTCAAGTTGCCCGATGCGAAGCCCGACCAGTTCGGCGTGCTCGCGTTCTTCTACCCGACCAAGGAGCAGTTGAAGACCGGTGCGTTCACCTCGATCTATCCCGACCCGATCGACCCGCTGCTGAGCATGAACCTCTACGTCGGTGACCTCGGTCTCAATGACGGTTCGCCCAAGAACGTGTTCAGCCTTAACACCCACGGACTCAACCAGGTTGCGGGTGGCAAGTCGGGCACCAAGGCGGTCAAGTTGACGGTCGGCGAAACCGCCCAACTCCCCGGTGGTCTCGGCACCGTCGAGTTCAACGGTCTCAAGCGTTACGCCTCGCTAGACGTGGCCTACAACCCCGCCGAACTTTGGATTCTGTTCTTCGCTCTGGTTGCGATGGCAGGCCTCGCCGTGTCGCTTTCGGTCGGCCGCCGTCGTGTTTGGGTGCGGAAGTTTGACGGGGGATTCGAGGTTGCTGCTTTGGCACACCACGACGACCCTCGACTGACCGAATTGGTCAACGAACTCACCACT
>JBEEJJ010000004.1:0-24677 GCA_041169265.1 Actinomycetota bacterium | reverse complement strand
CACCGACTTGCGAACAACTCGCTCGCCGTCTTGTGGCTCAAGAACAAGCTGCCAGCCGAAACGACCGGGAGCATCGTCCCACGGTTCTTCGCCATCGTTCTGCACCCAAATGATGCTCACGTCGCCCGCTGCACGCGTTGCCTCGACCTTGTTTGAGACCTTGGCTAGAAACTCTTCTGCGTTAGGAATCGGCCAGTCGCCCTTGAAGAAACAGTTTTGAACATCGATGACAAACAGTGCTTTAGACATGGTTTCAGCCTAGGTGATAGCGTCGAACCGTGAAGTTGATTTTCGATTCGGTGGTGTTTGAGTGGCGCGGGCCGGCCCCATTTTACAGTTATGGCTGGGGCGTCATTCCAGCGAAGGTCACCATCGGAAAGACCACGTATACGACTTCGCTTTTCCCTAAGGATGGTGGCTACCTGGTGCCACTCAAAGACGCCGTGCGCAAACCTGAGGCTCTTACCGTTGACGACACGATCCGCATCCGGCTGGAATTGGACTTATAGCCGAAGAACCGACCAATCGCTTAAGTGCGAAGTTCTGGGACCGGACTGATCCCAGAACCGCGCATTGCTGATTTAGAAGTTCGGACTTACCTTCACGGCAAGAACCCAGATATCGCCATTCAGGTTTTCTGCAGTACCCCAACGGCCAATCGACAACTCGAAAAAGTCTGAAGTCGAAGCCGACCCCTTGAATACGTAGGTGGTGGTTACTGCCTTCTGAATACCTGATGCACCTGAAGGAGTAACTGTGAATTCAGTACTCGTGTCAGGAAGCATGTTCTCGCCGACACTGTAGCCAACAATTCCATGTTCCAAAGTCCAGGTCGAATTGTCCGCCGAACTGGTTACATAGATAACTTCGAGGTTAAAGCTCACCGCGTTTCTCCATGAAGAGTGCATCACTAGCGGCGCAATCATCGTGAAATTGTTTCCGCCAGGTAGCACCATGACTTTGTGGTTGTAACCGGCGATGTTTTTCGTCTCGACGGTGCCGATCCACCCGTTGGCGAAATCGTCGGGAGTCAAAACCACAGACTCGGCCGTTGCATCCTGGCCGGCTGCACCCATTGGCCCCATGAGACCAGCTTCACCAGTCGCACCCTGGATACCCTGCTCGCCCTGAGGGCCTTGAAGACCCGGGATGCCCTGCTCGCCTTGAAGGCCTTGAAGGCCCTGCTCACCCTGAGGGCCGGTTTCGCCTTGAATCCCTTGAATTCCCTGAACTCCAGCAGGACCTGCTGGGCCAGTGGCACCGACGCCACCAGTGCGACCAGTTTGGCCACGGGCTCCAAATATTTTCGTGGTGTACCCACTAGGGCACTCTCCCTTGAGTGGGATTTTTACCGAACTGTCAGCCTTAGAAATACACACGACATAGCCGCCCCAGACGGTGTCGATCTTTGCATAGCTTTGGGCGGCTGTGGCTACCCCAAAGACTAAACCAGTGGAAATTATCGTTGCGCCCAGAGCTCTGAGCCACTTGCTTGGTGCGTGTTTCACTTTGATTCCTTTCGCCATTGAAATGTATGCTCACCATACACCTCACGAGCGTCTAAAGAACCAACTATCTGTTTAGCCGCCCTAAAGCTTGGCGAAAGCCAAGAACGCTGCAACCGAGAACATCACAACGGCGATCAGTGCATCGAGAATCTTCCAGAAAATTGGTTTGTTCATCAGGCCCGATGCGGCCTTGGCACCGAAGCCGAGGCTGTAGAACCAGATGACGCTTGCTGTCATAGCGCCGAAACCAAAAATCCAACGCTCGGCAGCAAACTGGTTGGCAACGCTTCCGACCAGAATCACGGTGTCGAGATAAACGTGGGGGTTGAGCAACGTAAAGCCGAGAGTAGTGAGCACGATCTTCTTCACAGAAACAGCTGGAAGTTCATCCGCCGATTCGAGCTTCTGAGTTTTGAAAACCGAGCGTAACGACGAGATGCCAAACCAAGTTAGGTAGGCGACGCCGAACCAGCGGATGCCCTCCAGTAGCCATGGCAAACCCGAAATGATTGCACCGAGGCCGGCGATACCAGCTGCGATCAGCACCGCGTCTGCAATCGCGCAGATGGTGACAATCAGAAAGACGTGTTGCCGCGCGAGACCCTGGCGAATAACGAACGCGTTTTGAGCGCCGATTGCCATGATGAGCGAGAAGCCGACCAGTAATCCGGGGATGAACGCGAGCACCGCAATAGCCTAACGGGCAAAAGGAAAAACCCAGCTCTCGTGAGAAGAAACTGGGTTTTCGTGCGCCCCCCGGGACTTGAACCCGGAACCCACTGATTAAGAGTCAGTTGCTCTGCCGATTGAGCTAGAGGCGCATGTTGCATCAGCAACGAGCGTTAACATTACCAGCAACCACCGCCTGAAACAAAACCCTGTTTGAACCATCGCCATCGGCGAACATACCTGCGCTCGCGTGCCCAAAACCGATAGAGTTTGGATAACCGAGGCGGTGTAGCCAGGTAATCAAGGAGTCAGATGGAAGAGTTTCGCCTAGCCCAGGGTGATCATGCCCCCGGCTTCTCGTTGCCGAACCAGGATGATTTGACGGTTTCAAGCGGCTCTCTAGCAGGCAAAAAAGCGATCATCTACTTCTTCCCCGCCGCATCCACGCCCGGATGCACCAAGGAAGCGTGTGACTTTAACGACAACCTATCTGACCTAAACGGTGCTGGGTACGAGTTGATTGGAATCTCGCCAGACTCAACCTCGAAGTTGAAGCGATTCAAGGAGAGCCAAGAGCTCGACTTCGAATTGCTCAGTGACAGCGAACTGGTCGCACACAAAGCATGGGGATCCTTCGGCACCAAAAACCTTTATGGCCGAATCTACAAAGGCGTGATGCGCTCAACAATCGTTATCGACGAGAGCGGCAAGGTCGAGCTCGCCCTCTATAACGTGAAGGCAACCGGTCACGTGCAGATGCTGAGAAGACTGCTCTCGATCTAGAGAGTGCGATTCATTAGATCACCGACAGGCTTCGACAACAGCAGAACAATCACGAGCACGGCCGGGATAAACAGCCCGACGGCGAGCAGGGCATTCGCGCCCACTCCTGTGGTTGAGCCGAAACCAATCGAAATCGGAACCATTTGAGCAAACATTGAGGCAGTTCGGGACGAGCGCTGCCCCTTGATGAGCCCGACACCGAGACTCACAAACCAGAGACCAGCGAAGATAGTGAAGGCGATCAGCGCAACCAAAGTCGCCAAGAGTCGAGCCTGCCCAGTGATAGCGCCATAACCAAAATAAGCTGCTCCGCCGAACAAAACCAGCGATTCAATAAACAGCACGCTTGCGGCGGCAAAAAGCTGCCAAGGCAGTGATTTAGTGCTCAAAATGGCTCATCCTTCGAATATTGGGTATTGCCAAAGCGCCTCGTCTGTGAAAACATTTCATTAGGAAAAGTTAGCCAAAAAGCGCTCTTCAAGCGTAAAACACCCACCAAGTGCGGATGAACGGCGAACCACCCAAGTGGCATCGAAGCCAAGCTTTATTTTTCGTTTCTACTACAACTGAAGGACTACGCATGGACATGCAGTGGCTGAACGAGGCTCGTTGCCTCACCGAAGACCCGGAACTTTTCTTTCCAGTAGGAAACACCGGACCCGCTGCAGAACAGATCGAACAGGCTAAGGCCGTTTGTCGTGAGTGCTCGGTTTCAAGCAACTGCCTCGAATATGCAATCAAGGAAAACCAAGACAGCGGTGTCTGGGGTGGACTGAGCGAGGATGAGCGCAAGTCGCTAAAGCGCAAGTACGCACGAGCTCGTCGCGCCGGCTAAAGCACAAGAATTCGAAGAGCCAGACCGAAAGGTCTGGCTCTTTTTTACTCACGGGAGGTAAACCTAAAGGGGAATGTCGATGACGACTCGGGTGCCGCCCTCGGTTGGCGAGAACCAGCGGATGCTGCCGCGAAGCTCGCCCTCGATGAGTGTGCGAATGATCTGAGTGCCGAGGCCTTGGCCGACCTTTCCGTCAACCAGCCCCTTGCCGTTATCCGAGATGGTTATGCCGAGCTGTTTCGCCTTGCGCTCCGCGTTGATGTGAACCACGCCGCTGCGTTCGGCGAGACCGTGCTCGACCGCGTTGGTCACAATTTCGGTCAGCGCAACTGCAAGCGGCGTCGCGATCTCGCTCTTGAGCATGCCGAACTTGCCGTCGATCAGGTTACGCACCGAGGTGCCATGGCTCGAGGCGACCTCGGAGGCCAGCATCATCACTCGGTCGAACACCTCGTCGAAGTTCACATCCTGGTTTAGTCCGGTCGACAGCGTGTCGTGCACGAGTGCGATGGCAGAAACTCGACGCATCGCTTGCTCCAGTGACTCCTTTGCTTCGGCGCTTTCGGTACGGCGAGACTGGATGCGCAACAGCGAGGCAACCGTCTGCAAGTTGTTCTTGACGCGGTGGTGGATTTCACGGATGGTCGCATCCTTGGTAATCAGTTCACGCTCTTGACGGCGCAACTCGGTTACATCGCGGCAGAGGACGATGGCGCCGTAGCGCTCCCCGTTTCGGCGTAGCGGAATGGCTCGCACCGAGAGCGTCAAGTTCTTCGAGTCGAGGTCGGCGCGCCAAGGGGCTCGACCGGTTACGACGAGCGAGAGCGACTCATCCACGCGCATTTTGGTTTTGAGGGTCGAGGTGACCGATTCGCTGAGTGAGCGCCCGACGAGTTCACCGCTTACGCCCAGTCGGTTGAACGCCGACAGCGCGTTTGGCGAGGCGAATAGCACTTCGCCATCGACATCAAGCCGGATGAGACCGTCGTTGACGCGGGGTGCGCCTCGCTTTGGCCCGGTTGGATTTGAGAAGTCTGGGTAGGAGCCATCGGCAATCATTTCGAGCAGCGCTTGACCACAGTCTCGATAGTTGATCTGCAGCTTCGAAGGTTCACGACCTTCACTCACGTTGTTGTGAACGGTTAGAACGGCAACCGGATCCGGGGTAATTTCTTGTGATTTAGTGCTCACGGGGCGGCGAATCGGCACCGCAGCAAGGCGGACCTGAATACCCTCGAAGCTGTCTGGTCCCTTTAGGTTTACGCTGCTTCCGCTTGTGAACGCATCGCGGATGAGCGTCTCCCACTGCTTGCGGGGCGCTTCTCCGGAGATGTCGCGATAGAAGATTGTGGCAGCACTCGACGGGCGAGCATGGGCAGCGGCAACGAACTCACCGGCTGGGTTTGGCACCCAGAGCACTAGGTCGGCAAAGAGCATGTCGGCGACGATCTGCCAGTCGGCGAGCAGCAGGTGAAACCACTCGAGATCTTGCGAGGTGGTTGGCCCGTGCTTTTTGACGAGTTCGCTTAGTGTCGACACGATTCGAGTTTAGGGCGTGACTAGCCTCGAGGCGAAGGCGAGCATGGCATTCGAGAACTCGCCACGTTGCCGAATGGCCGAGGCGGTGCATCCCCGTTCGAGAGCGGCCGAGATCGTTTTGCGGTCGTATGGCAAAGTAGCCGTGATGGATTCCTTGGTCAGCCGGTGAAACAACTCTCTGTGTGTGTCGGTGATGCCAGAAGTTCGAGGACGCCGATTCAATACGAAATCGATCGAAGCGTTGGGTCGCAAGCGCCTAACTTGACTCGCAACGCGCGCCAATCGGTCGATTCCTAGGATGTTCGAGTCGCCGACCACGACCAGATGCCACCCTTCGCGAACCAAGAAACGCGTGATGAGGTCTGGTCCAGCGCGAGCGCTGCCCGAAGAAGTGGTTGACGCGATGTCTCCGGCGACATCGAAAACCACAAAGTCGAAAACGTGGGCGGCGGCGAGAACCCTCGGAAACAGTTCGAGTGACAACTCGGCCCAGCGCGCTGGGTTGCTCAGCCCCGCGATGAGAGCGAAACGATCGCGGCGAATCCGAACTAGATAGTCACCGAGGTCAACCGCTGGGTTGCGAGCTAGTGCAGCGAATAGCGTCGCCAAAGTGTGACCGCTCTGGTGAGCGCCGAGCATTAGTGCCAGCGACGGATTGAAGACGTCGCAATCGATGAGCAAAACGCGGCGGCCGAGTCTGTGCAGCGCATCCCCGAGATTTATAGCCACGGTGCTGCGGCCGGGTGCTCCCGATGGACCCCAAACCGTGATGACTTGAGGCATTGCGACTTGGGCTAGGGCGGTGACGCCGTGGTCTGGTTCGGCTTGAAGTTGATCGCGTTCGGCCTCGGCTTGGGGTTGACTATGTTCGGCCTCGGCTTGGAGCGGGTATTGCGAGGGTGGACCGAGTACCCCTGTGTAAGCCATATCAACCCGCATCGGGCGAAGCCACCAGAGTGAGAAAGTCTGAACGTGCCATAGAAGCCAAGACCTCCGACAAAAAGAGACGGTTGATCCCTAGTTCGACGACCTGGATGTTGCGACCAACTGACTCTTCATCGCGAATGTTTCGAATCCAGGTACCGGAGGCGATCAGTTGGGGTTCGCTGATCTGAGCCCCTGACAACAAGCGAGTGGCATAGAGATCACAACGAGAGCCGGGCATAAGGTTGGCGGCGAGCGGATTTTCGAATGTGACCGCTATCGATGCCAGTTCGAGGCTGCCCACCGAAGTGATTGCAGTATTGGGCACCAGCTCGCCAGCACCAATCGGTCGCACTGCGAACATGCCGTCAGATCGAGAGGCAACCGCAGAAGCATCGAGATAGGCGGTTGCTGACGCTCCTAGTTCTGCGCCGACCAACTTGGTATTGTCAGCGCCCAACTTGTCGCCAGGCAAAAGTTGCTTGGTGGCCACGACAAACTCGGTGGCAGCCATCCCGGTTAGGTCGAAAGCAATCAAAAGCAGCCCGGCAAACAACCCGACCCCGAGGGCGATTTTGAGCATTTTTCGTTTTGGTTTTATTCGCGCTCGAAGATCTGTCATGCGATACACCTTTCGCAAGCGACTCTAAGGCGGGCTCGATTTCGGCGTTGGGTCTATCCACAACTCAGTCGCGAGCGCCCAGGGCCAGCCAATCCAGTGCGCTAACCGGGATGAGCGTCTCGCCCTCAGCCCCCGCAACCAGCAGCGCGTGCCGTGAGACATCACAAAGTTCAACCTCCTCGCCGAAGTTGGCGGCGGCCTCCGAGCCTGACGAGCGAGCGAGCCCGATGAGAATCTGCTCCCCCACCCATGCTCGAAGATAGTTAGCGAGCGAGTCCGCGGATTGGTTATCAGCGGCTGTCGGAGCGTTGGAAATAATGCCAACTTTCAACGTGGGCACCCTGCGCACAGCGCTCACGGCAGCGAGCGGAGCTAACCAGAGCGTCGGACCTATCAACTCTCGACCGGTCGAGCGAGCTTGCCCAAAAGCCAGACTTGAATCAACGGGCATGCCCACCACGAAGTTCTTGGCAACGAACCCCGGTTGCAGCAAGATTTTGCGACGGCGCTGGGTTATCTCGAGCCGCGATGTCGTGCCGAAGTTTGCCAAAGACCCGCCTCGCTCTTTGCGAGCGGAGGCGAAGAGCAACTGCGCTTCTAGGTCGGCAATCAGGGTCTCGAGTGACATGAACCAAGTATTGGCGGGTGCGACACCTTGAAAAAGTTATCCACAGCCTCGTTTCAAGGCGCGTTTTGCGAATAGTTTTTGAGAACTCTCACACCAAACAAACTAAAAAAAGGGGGACAGAGAAATGAAAAACGATGTGTTTGAAGAACTAGAAGAAGACTTCGAAAATCTTCCAGATGCAACAGAGCAGTTGCGATTCTTGGCACCTGCTGTGGTGGAGGTCTTGGCTGGGGTCAGAGGGATCGAACAGCTAAGCAACATGTTGAGCGAAAACATTTACCTCAAGTTGCGCGATCGCGCGGCCCGCGCGGCTCGAGCCCGTTCAGAAAGCAAGCGTGAAGTTTCGCGACCAACCTTCGTGGTGAGCAACTTGCATCAGGAGAGCCACCGACCAGGCGTGATCCAGTCTGTGGTGTTGCTCAACTCGAGCATTCGCACCCGAGCCGTCGCGATTCGCCTGGAAAGTCGAAACCGCCGCTGGCTGGCAACGGCGGTTTCAATCCTTTAGCTGTTTGGGCGCTTGAAGAAAGAACTTCCTTGGCCGTTCGCCGGCGGGTTTTGCTGACCGCCGTTCGAATTCGGTTGCTGAGGGCGCGCTGCTGGTGCAGGAGGCTGAGGTGCTGCAACCTCGGCCTCTCCAGACTCGCTCGGTGAAGAATAGGTCAGCTCGACCTCGGGTTCTTCAACCGGTTGAACCTGCACTTCGATGTTGAACAGGTAGCCGGTGACTTCTTCTTTGATCGCACCCATCATCTGCTGGAACATGGTGTAGCCCTCGCGCTGGTATTCAACCAGCGGGTCGCGCTGTGCCATTGCACGCAGCCCGATGCCCTCTTTGAGGTAGTCCATCTCATAGAGGTGATCGCGCCACTTGCGGTCTACTACAGAAAGAACAACGCGACGCTCGAGTTCACGCATTGCCTCTTCACCGATTTGGCTCACACGAGCCTGGTATGCAACCTGTGCATCGCTCGCGATCTCATCGGCCAACCACGCCTTGGATAGTTTGGCTCGGTTGCCCGCCTCTTCGAGAACCTCATCGATGGTCAAACCGATTGGGTAAAGGTTGGCAAGTTCGGTCCACAGAGCCTGCAGATCCCAGCTTCCGGACTGCTCAACGATGTGCTGATCGACGATTGCCTTGATTGCATCGTCACGGAAAGCGTCGACTCGCGAGGCGATGTCGTCGCCGGCGAGGATGTGGCGACGGTCGTCATAGATAGCCTCACGCTGGCGGTTCAAAACGTCGTCATACTTCAGAACGTTCTTGCGAATCTCGGCGTTGCGACCCTCAACCTGCGACTGCGCGCTGGCGATTGCCGTGCTCACCCACTTGGATTCGATTGCCATTTCGTCGGGAACGGCCGGGTTGTTCATCATTCGCTGGGCGGCGTTGCTGTTGAAGAGGCGCATTAGGTCGTCGGTAAGCGACAGGTAGAAGCGTGACTCACCCTTGTCGCCCTGGCGTCCGGCACGACCGCGCAACTGGTTGTCGATGCGACGAGACTCGTGACGTTCGGTGCCGAGCACATAGAGACCACCGGCTTCGAGAACCTTTTCGGCCTCCTGCGCCACCTGCTCCTTGATGCTTGCAAAGGCGTCATTCCAAGCGGCCTGATATTCCTCAGGCTGCTCTTCGGCGTTTAGGCCGCGCTTTGCCAGAAGTTCCACGGTCAAAAACTCGGCGTTTCCACCGAGCATGATGTCGGTGCCTCGTCCGGCCATGTTGGTGGCAACGGTGACCGCACCCAGTCGACCGGCTTGAGCCACGATTGCTGCTTCGCGGGCGTGGTTCTTGGCGTTCAAAACCTCGTGACGCACTCCGCGCTTGGCCAAAAGCTTGCTGAGATATTCGCTCTTTTCAACCGAAGTCGTTCCAACCAGGATGGGCTGGCCATTCTTGTGGCGTTCGGCGATGTCTTCGACCACCATGGCGAACTTGATTTCTTCGTTCTTATAAATCAGGTCGGACTGGTCGATGCGAACCATAGGACGGTTGGTCGGAATCGGAACCACACCGAGCTTATAAGTGCCCATGAATTCGGCTGCCTCGGTCTCGGCGGTACCGGTCATGCCGGCGAGCTTGGAGTAGAGACGGAAATAGTTCTGCAGGGTCACAGTGGCAAGGGTCTGGTTTTCGGCCTTGACCTCGACACCCTCCTTGGCCTCGATCGCCTGGTGGATTCCTTCGTTGTAACGACGGCCTGGCAGGATGCGACCGGTGTGCTCATCGACGATCAAGACTTCGCCATCCATGACGACGTAGTCTTTATCGCGCTTGAAGAGAGCCTTGGCACGAATGGAGTTGTTCAAGAACGAGATCAGCGGGGTGTTCGCAGTTTCATAAAGATTTGAGATGCCGAGGTAGTCTTCGACCTTTTCGATGCCAGGCTCGAGCACACCGATGGTGCGCTTCTTCTCGTCAACCTCATAGTCGATGACGGGCTGAAGGCGTTCTGCGATCTTGGCAAACTCTGCGAACCAGCGGTTTGCGTCGCCAGCGGCCGGTCCGGAGATGATCAGAGGGGTTCTAGCCTCATCGATGAGAATGGAGTCGACCTCGTCGACGATCGCATAGAAGTGACCACGCTGCACCAAATCAGAGGACTGCCAGGTCATGTTGTCGCGAAGGTAGTCAAAACCAAACTCATTGTTGGTTCCGTAGGTGATGTCGGCGAGGTATTCCTCACGTCGTTCGGCAGGAGTCTGGCCACCGAGGATGCAGCCGACGCGCATTCCGAGGGCGCGGAAGACACGACCCATCAGTTCGCTCTGGTAGCTGGCGAGGAAGTCGTTTACGGTGACCACGTGAACCCCGCGACCAGCGATGGCGTTTAGATAAGCCGGAAGGGTTGCGACCAGGGTCTTTCCTTCACCGGTTTTCATTTCGGCGATGTTGCCGAGGTGAAGAGCAGCCCCACCCATGATCTGAACGTCGAAGTGGCGCATACCGAGGGTGCGAACCGAAGCTTCACGCACGGCAGCGAAGGCCTCTGGCAGCAAGTCATCGAGGGTTTCTCCGGCTGCATAGCGCTCGCGAAGCACAGCGGTTTCGTTGCGAAGTTCTTCGTCGCTCAGAGCCTTGAACGAATCTTCAAGAGCGTTTACTGCGTCGGTGTAAGTCTTGAGGCGCTTGAGAACGCGACCCTCGCCGGCACGCAGCAACTTGTTGATAATCGATGCCAAAACATAGCTCCAAATCTTGAGATTGTGGTTCTAGTCAATCTTAGACGGGGCAGTGAATTGCCTAAACCCTAAGCAGAAACTGTGGTTACGCCTAGGGAGTAACACCTGAAGATGAACTGCTAACGCTTGCGCTTGCCTTTGGTCTGCTTGTCGACATGCACCCTCAACAGCAACTCGGCATCGGCAGGGTGAACATCCAGCGCTTTGAAGTCGCTAGCGGTCAACTCAGCGGCACCGGGCACCGAGTGGCGACCGCGGTGAACCTTGCGTTTGTCAGAAAGCCGACGAAGCTGTTCGAGCAGCTTGTCGAAAGCCACATCGAATGCTGAAAACTTATCTGCAGCGGATGCGTGAGCCCGCAGCACGTCGGAACCGGAATGTGCCACCAACTCCAGTTCGTCCTCAGGTCCTGAGTTGCGAGAGTGGTCGTGACGGGTGACCTTGACGAGCAGGTCTGCAGATTTGTGCACGAAATGTTCTATTTTGGGCGCTCGCTCGGCGACGTAATCTCGAAAACGATCCGAGACGATGAGGTTGTGGGCCGAAATTGTTACTTGCATCTTCTACCTCCATCTATGGCGATTGAGCCACTAAGCGCCTTTGCCTAGTGTGAGAAAGATACGCCTATTTTTCATTTTTCGCATCTTGCAGCAGGCGAGTCTCGGCAAACACGCAAAATCCCAGCACCTCGGCCCCTGCCTCACCGATTGCACGGGCGGCTTCGACAAGGGTCGATCCGGTGGTCACCACGTCGTCAATCAGGATGAACCGAGCGCTAGCAGAGCGCTTATGAAACACCATCGAGTTGCTCAGGTTCGCGTGGCGGTCGCCTTGCCCTAATCCGCGTTGGTCGTCTGGTTGACGAATGAACTTCAGCCCAGTGTCGAACTGCAACCCGGTGAGACGCGCCACACGCCTAGCGAGCATTCGATTCAGATCGTATCCGCGTCGCCGAAGAGCTCTTTTGGAACTTGGCATCGCCAGCAATCGAGGCCAGGCGCCGCTCGGGGTTTGAAGCCATTGAGCGCCGAAACTAGACAGAATCGTGGCTCCAATCGGCTCGGCAACCTCACTTAGCGCTGCGGTGCGGTTGGAGTCTTTGATGGCGCGAAGCAACTGCTCAATCGGCTCTCGCAACTCGAACACCGCGAACCCTGTCAGAGCGCCGCGACCAACCGAAAACGGTTTAGGTTCAAACTTCGCACGACATTCCAGGCAGATGTGCGGCCCGAGCGTGCCACAGCAGATGCACGTTGTGGGGAGAACTGCATCGATTAGTTCGGCTAACGCTCGGGCCACGCCAAGAGTTTGCCTCAGGCTGACTGCCCTTGGGGCATCCCCTGAAAATATGTGGATAAGTCGCTTAACGCAGGTTGGCGAGGTGAATGGCGCGAACGTCGGCGGCAATCTCGAGCCAGGTGTTGGACTTGTATTGATAAACCCGTCCGTCGTTTCGCAGAGCAAAGATGTTCGCGCCCGAGAGGTTGGCGACGAAGTGGGTGCCTCCGGTGACCGACGGGTAGGTGCGAGTTTCGCCACCGATCAACTGCACGATTGGTCTGGCACTCTCACCGTCTAGGTCGAGCAGCACGGCCAGGTTCACGGCGTCGACCCACGATAGCGATAGCGGGGCAAGTCCAAAGTTGTCGAGCTTGATGCCAGGGCCGAATTCAGTCGGACGACCCGACACATCGCGCACGACCGAGTGAAGCCAAACGCCGGGTGTCGATCCGCCAAAGAGAATGGCTACCCTAGCGCCGTCTGGGCTCACCGCAAACGCCTGCACCGGAGCTTTAGAGAGCGCTTCAGCAGAGATTCGATCAGAAGATGAAGAACCGAAGACCTTCCAGGTGGAGTTTTTGACCGAGGCAACCGACCACAGATATCCAAGATTGTCGAACTGCGGACCAACTAGGGATGAGCGTGAGTCGACGAGCTTTGGTGACTTGTCGAGCGCATCCAGGCTGATTCGGTAGATTCCGGTGCGCGAAAGGAGCCCGAGGCTCTTGCCGGTTGGGCTAAGGGCAAAATCAGTCGAATCTTGCACCAGCGCGAGCCCAGGCGAGGTGAGCGAAACCATGCTCTGCTTGCCGATGCCGAAGATTCCGGCTTCGTCCAAGGTCACCGGTGTTGCCGAAAGCGCATTCGGGATGTTGGCTTTTAGCTCTGGAATCGTTTGGGGCGACTTGTTAATCGAGATTTCGACGCTGGTCACGCTCGGAATCTGCAGCAAGGTTGCCTTTATTTGAGCCTTGAAGAACTGACGCTGTTCATCGGTTGCTTGGAAGGCTTCGTCGCTCAAGTCGACCGTGGCCACACCATCGACAACGGTTACCGAATCGATGTTTAGAGTCGTTCCTGCAGGAAAATCGCGGGCAAGTGCGGGTGACATCCAGCTCTGAGGCCCGACCAGCAAAGCTTGGACGAGGTGGGTCGCGGTGGATGTGCGAGATGGGAACCAGCGAACGTCTGGCACGAGCGTGCGGTGCCCATTGTCGAAGAAATAGAGCTGATAAGGCTTGAAGAGCACGGTGAAGTTTGGGCGGATCAGCACCGTTAGGTTGGGCGCCGAGCTAATGCGCCACTCTCCGTTTTGCTGCGACAGTTTGAAGTTGAGATAACGCTTGGTGCCTTCAGGTTGGGCCTGATAGACGCCCTGCGAATCGATGGTCGCGCTTACCTTGATCTCGGCCACTGCCGTGCTCGAGTCGGTGAATGTGAACTGCGGGATGCCGTCTTGCACGAGCACCTCGTCGCTCGGTTGCCATTTCGGCTGGAAAGCCGGCGTGAGGTATGAACGGGCGACCGAATAATCGTTCTGTGGTCCGTTGCCCGCACTCAAGAAACCACTCAAGATCTGCTGCTGAGAGTCTCCCTCGGATGGTGCCGAAGGTGAGTAATAGAGAAACTCGGCTTCGGACTCGAGTTCGATGTTGGGGCCGACACCGATAGCGCCGGTGCGAGGCAGTTGCGCGCATCCGGTTAGAACCAGGGCGACTGCGAGAATGGCGACTAGGCGACGAATCACTTGGTCACCTTCTTTGCCGAAGAAGCCTTTTTAGTTGCCAGCGGAAGTGGCGACTGGGTGAACAGAACACCTTGCTTTTTGGGCAGGGTGAGTCGGAAAGTAGAGCCTTCGTTAGGCGCCGCGGTCGCCTGGAGCCACCCGTTGTGCAGGTTGGTGTCTTCGGTGGCGATCGCGAGCCCAAGCCCGGTTCCACCCGTGGTGCGCTTTCGTGAAGGATCGGCACGCCAGAAACGGTCGAACACGCGATCGACCTCGGTGCGGGTCATACCCACGCCGTTATCGCTAACCGTGATGGCCACGGCGGTGTCGCTCTGTGCAACGGCGATTTCTACCGGCTTGCCCTCGCCATGTTCGATTGCGTTCGAAAGCAAGTTGCGTAGCACTCGCTCGATTCGCCTGGAGTCGATTTCGGCCAAGACCTGACCCGATGGAATCTGTGTGACCAGACGGCATCCGTTGGCGGCTGCAAGAGGTTCGATGTGGCTAAGGGCCATGCCGACCACACCGTTGATGTCGGCCGTTTCGAACTCGGCAGTTACCGCACCGGCGTCATATCGGGAGATTTCGAGAAGGTCACTGAGCAGCGCCTCGAATCTCGAAATCTGTGATGAAAGGGTCTCGAGTGAGCGAATGGCGTTTGCGGGCAACTCGTCGCGCTGTTGATCGAGAATGGCGACCGACAGTTTGATGGTCGTAAGAGGCGTGCGGAGCTCATGAGACACATCAGAAACGAACCGCTGCTGCATCTTCGAAAGTCGGTTCAGGGCACCAATCTGCCCTTGAAGGCTGGCGGCCATCGAGTTGAACGACTTCGCCAGGTTAGCGATGATGTCTTCACCTTTCACGGCCAGACGCTTATCGAGCGCTCCAGCGGCCAGTTGCTCGGCGGCCTCAACGGCCACGCGAACCGGGGTAACCACGCGCATCGATACGAAGTATGCGACTCCACCGATGAGCAAAATCAGAATGGCACCACCGAAAACCAGGGTGCTCTGCACGAAGTCGAGGGTTTGCTGAGCGCTGACGAGGTCATAGACGAGGTAGAGCTCGTATGCACCGGCAATCGGAACCTCGATCTGCGCACCGACCACGACTGCTGGATGCTCACCGTTAATGACCGGCAGCGAGATGGGTTGATAGACCACCTTGCTCGGAGTTTGGCGAACCATCACCTTGAGGTCCTCGGGAATTATCGAAGTGTCTAGGTCGAGCGAAATCGGGCTCTGCAGAATCTGAGTCGTGGTCTGCCCCGGCGATCGCAACAGGGCCACGCGACGCGGCTCAGAGGTTGTGCTGGACTCGAGTGTCGGCACGATCGAGTTCATGAGCGACTGAAGGCCCACCTCATCCGAGGCATTTGAAGCCGAGAAGGTGTTCTGCACCTCGCTGACGGCACGAGACGAATCTTTGAGAATCTGGTCGAGGCGCGTGGTGTAGAGACCGCTACCGATCGAATACGAGAGAAACCCACCCACGGCGACGAGCGCGACACCACTGAGCACCACAGTGGTGAAGGTGTAGCGGGCCTGCAGAGATCGCCGCAAATAGGCGATAAGCGCTCGCACCAGAGCGGTTGGTTTCAAACTAAGGATGCCCGGCCTTGTAGCCAACGCCACGCTCGGTTACGACGATCTTTGGATCTTCAGGGTCGTCTTCGATCTTCGAGCGCAGACGCTGAACGTGTACGTTGACCAAACGGGTGTCGGCTTTGTATTGATAGCCCCAAACCTTTTCGAGCAACATTTCGCGCGAGAAAACCTGCTTCGGCTTCTCGGCAAGGGTCTGGAGCAAGCTGAACTCGAGTGGGGTCAGCGAGATGCGTTCACCGTCACGACGAACCTCGTGGCCAGCCACGTCGATCACGAGTGGGCCGATCTTGAGCTCGCCCGCATCCGTGGCGAACTGCATCGGACGAAGGCGCGCCTTTATGCGAGCCAGGAATTCGTTTGGCTCGAAGGGCTTCTTGACGTAGTCATCGGCACCGGCTTCGAGACCGGCGATGACGTCTTCTTGCTCGGTCAGAGCGGTCAGCATGATGATCGGCACACCCGAGTTTTCGCGAATGATTCGACAAACTTCGGTTCCGGTGCGCACCGGAAGCATCACATCAAGCAGCACTAAATCGGGCTGGTAGTCATCGAAGATGTCGATCGCCGAGCCGCCATCGAAGGCACCTGCGGTCTCATAGCCAGCGTTGCCGAGAAACTCTCTCAGTTGCTGATTTAGCGGCTGCTCGTCCTCAACGACGAGAATCTTGTGTGCCATCTGCTCTCCGTTAGTACTTGTAGTGCTCTGGTTTGAAAGGACCATTGGCATTTACGCCAATGTACCTAGCCTGTTCGCTCGACAATTCTGTCAATTCAACACCAAGTGCCGCTAGGTGCAACTTGGCTACCTTTTCATCGAGTGGCTTTGGCAGCACATAGACGCCCAGCGGGTAATCGGCTTGACGAGTGAAGAGTTCGATCTGGGCGAGAACCTGGTTGCTGAACGAGGTGCTCATAACGAAGCTAGGGTGGCCGGTTGCGTTGCCGAGGTTCATGAGTCGACCCTCCGAGAGAATCAACACGGAACGCCCGTTTGGCAATCGCCACTCATGAACCTGCGGCTTGATTTCGACCTTCTCGACGCCTGGGATGAGCGCGATGCCCGCCATGTCGATCTCATCGTCGAAGTGCCCGATGTTGGCGACAATCGCGAGGTGCTTCATCTGCAAGATGTGCTCGGGGCGAATGATTGCGGTGTTTCCGGTTCCGGTGATGAAAATGTCGACCTTGTCGATCACACTCTCGAGTCTTGCCACCTGGTAACCGTCCATGGCCGCTTGCAGAGCACAGATTGGGTCGACTTCGCTGACGATCACGCGACCGCCCTGACCAGCCATGGCCTCTGCGGCACCCTTGCCCACGTCTCCGTAACCGGCAACCCAAACGGTCTTGCCGCCGATGAGCACATCGGTGGCTCGGTTTAGGCCGTCTGGAAGCGAGTGGCGAATTCCATATCGGTTGTCGAACTTCGACTTGGTGACCGAATCGTTGACGTTGATGCCAGGGAAGAGCAGCTGACCGTTCTTGAAGAATTCATACAGACGGTGAACGCCGGTGGTGGTCTCTTCGGTCACTCCGATGATTTCGCCGGCAATCTTTGTGAAGCGGTCTGGGCTAACCTGCAGGGACGAGCGAAGCAGCTCGAGAATGACGCCGTATTCGTGGCTGTCGTCGATTCCCTTTGGAGGAACCGAACCGGCAAGTTCGAACTCGCGACCCTTGTGAACCAGAAGGGTTGCGTCTCCACCGTCGTCGAGAATCATGTTTGGACCGATGTAGTCGGCTCCGGCCGTGGCAGCCTCAGCAGACCAGTCGAAGATACGGTCGGTGCACCACCAGTACTCTTCGAGGCTCTCACCCTTCCAGGCGAAAACGGGCACACCCTGGAGGTCGGTTGCCGAACCGTTCGGTCCGACGACGACCGCGGCGGCAGCTTCGTCCTGGGTGCTGAAGATGTTGCACGATGCCCAGCGAACCTGAGCACCCAGAGCGACGAGAGTCTCGATCAGCACAGCGGTCTGAATGGTCATGTGTAGGGAGCCGGCGATGCGAGCGCCCTTGAGCGGTTGGGTTGGACCGAACTCTTCGCGCAGAGCCATGAGGCCTGGCATTTCGTTCTCGGCCAGGCGCATTTGGTGGCGGCCGAACTCGGCGAGACCGAGATCGCGAACCTTGAATTCGAAGGCGGTGGCTGACTGCGAAGAGGGTTGGGTCATGTGTATATGTTACGACTGAATAACAGGCAAAACCGCAGAGATTATTTTTTGGAGTAGCCCCTCGGATGCGGCCTCGGCATTGAATCTGAGCAACGGCTCGGTGTTCGAACTGCGCAGGTTGAACCACCACCAGTCAGGCTCGGATGTGTTGCTGACGGTGAGCCCGTCAAACTCATCGATTTGCCCCCTAGTCTCGAACGCCGCCTTTACCCGGTTGAGCGCATCGGTGACGTCTTTGACCTCGAGGTTGATCTCTCCGGAACCGGGGTAGGCCGCATACTCGGCCGCGAGGGCACTTGCCGAAACTGCACCTTCGCCCAGCGCCTTGATGAAATGCATGGCCGCCAGCAGCCCGCTGTCGGCGAACCAGAAGTCGCGAAAGTAGTAGTGGGCGGAGTGCTCGGCTCCGAATACCGCGTTCTCTTCGAGCATCTGAGCCTTGATCAGCGAGTGGCCGACTTTGGTGCGGCTGGCTCGGGCACCGCACGCGAGAACCGTTTCGGAGACCATTCGCGAGGCGAGGTGCCCGACGAGAACAGTCACATCGGTCTCGCCCATTCCGCGAGCGCGTTCGATTTCGAGCTTGGCTACGATCGCGGCGAGGGTCGATGGCGAAACCGGTTCGCCCCGTTCGTCAACCACGAAGCAACGGTCGGCGTCGCCGTCGAAGGCCAGCCCCAGGTCGGCCCCGTAACTGACCACGGCAGCCTGCAGGTCTCGCAAATTCTCTGGCACGAGCGGGTTCGCCTCGTGGTTCGGAAAGGTTCCGTCGAGCTCGAAATAGAGGGGCAGAATCTCGATGGGCAGGCCTGCGAGACCGGCCGCGTCGCCGAGCACCGCGTGCGCCGTGTGACCGGCCATACCGTTGGCCGCGTCGATTACCACGCGTAGTGGACGAATCGAACTCAGGTCGACCATCGAACGCAGGTAGGCGGAATAGTCGGCGAGCGAGTCATAGTGACTGATCGAACCGGCGATGGATGCTGAAACGATGCCGTGCTTGAGATAGCCATCGGCCCGATCACGGATGCTGGCTAGCCCGGTGTCGAGGCTGATTGAGCGGGCCTCAGAGCGAGTGAGCTTGATGCCGTTGTATTTCGCGGGGTTGTGGCTCGCGGTGAACATCGCGCTCGGGAGTCCGAGCGAACCCGAAACGAAGTAGGTCTGGTCGGTGGCACAGAGCCCGAGCTGAATCACGTTCGCTCCGCGGGCATTGGCGCCTTTGGCGAATGCTTCGGCAAAACGCGGGGACGAGTCACGCATGTCGTGACCGATGACCAAGCTCTCGGACTCGAGTGCGAGTTCGTCGGCGAAGGCAGCGCCGAGTGCCCGCACCACATCCTCGGTTAGATCGATGTCGACCAAGCCACGGATGTCGTAGGCCTTGACCAGCGAATCCCAGTTTGTTGACACGGAGCCCCTAACGACTCGTCAAGACTATCGCCGAAGATGTTTAGATTGAACCGTGAGTGCAACCCCGAGAAGAGCCAGCACGCGTGACCGTCACGGTCGCGACCGCTACCGCGCTTCGTTGGTGTCGGAGCGCGTGGCTCGCAAGACTGGCATGACCCAGTTCGAGCAGATCGTGTCGAGCACTTGCGACTACATGCGGGCAGAGTGGCCGACCGAACTAAAGGGTCTCAACTGGGTCGTAGCCGACGCGCCAGCACTAGAGCAAGGTGCCACCGAGGTGCCTCGTTATGCGGTCAACCCCGCAACCATGACCATCACGATTTATCGGGTGCCGATCATCCGGCTAACCCACAACCGCCGAACCGACTTCATGGACGAACGCATGCACATCGAGCAGTTCGTGTTCTCTGCGGTAGCCGAGTTGCTCGGTCGAGAGCCCTGGAACTAGCGAACCAGAACGCCGACTTCGCCACCGAGGTTGCGTTGCTCGAACATCGGCACCACCGCAAGTGCGTAGTCGACATCGATTACCACGGATGCAGCTACCGCCGACTCCCCCGCGAACCTCAACTTGGCACCCGGTTCGATCAAGAAGGTTTGGGTCGCCCCGGCTTTGATCGTGTGGGCCTTGGATGCGCCTCCAGCGCTGAGTGTGAAGGTCGCGTCTGCGGTGCCCGAGTTGGCCACGGAAAGCTTTGAGATGCCAACCTTCGGCGCGATGAAGGTTCGTTCGCCAGCGGCTGGTTCTGCCGCCACTAGCCAGGCAAAGTCGGTGATTTGTTTCGAGGTGGTGCTGGTGCGGTTGAGTTTTGCCGCCGCGAGAACCGGCTTGTTGCTGTCGATAAAGATCGAATAGTCACCGTCGGCAAGGCCTGGCACCTCGAGGTCTACCGTGCTCTTGGCTGGCACCTTCGCCTGAATCACGGTTCCGAAGGTTTTGGCGGTTGCGCCGATCACCTGAATCACGAGGGTCGCTTGACTTGAGCCAGGGTTGGTGACTCGCACCAGGTTCGTGAGGTCGGCATAGTCGCCACCTCCCGATTGCAGCTTGGCTGCATCCTTGGCACCGCGAACAAAGAAGCCCGGAATCACGAGCGACTTGTTTGCCGGGCCGGTCGGAGCAATCAGGTCGGCACCCGCGGCCACGGTGCCCCGCACGGTCTTCTGCTGAATCCAGCCGGCAACCGCGCCGCCGCGAGCCTTCACGTGCACCGAAAAGGTCGAGTTCTTGGCAGTGAGGGCGTTGAGCGGAATCGCCACCGATTTGCGACTAGGCACGCTGATACCGGTCAAACCAGGGATGCTCAGCACGCCGTTCGATGCAACCAACTCGAGTTCGACGGTCGAATCGATCGCGCTCGGGTTATCGAGAATCAGAATCGCTTCGCGACCGGTTGTTGTGTCGCCGCCGACGATCCAGAACTCGCTCTGAGGTCGCTGACAGGTGGCACCCAGCAGTCCACGCATGCGGTCGGTGGCCACTGCATCGAGCTGAATCACGTTGAGCAGGGCCGAACCCTGCGTGTTTGAACCAGCGGGCTCCGTGACTTCGAACGAGAACGGCTTTGAGATCGAAAAGTTCAGATCGCCAGGGGTGTAGGTGGCATTCGAGTCGCCGAAGCCCGAACCGGTCAGGGTCGCTCCCCCGTCGGCCGACCACGAGCCTTGAATTTCTGCGCTGCCGGTCTGCACAGGGTCGCCCAGACTGGTGCCGGTTTTGCCACCGCTGCGATAGGCGGGCCCTGGGCACACAAGTTGCAGGTCGCGTGCCTTGACCGTGACTTGGTGAAGCGCTACCTCTTGGCCCACTCGGGCGCTGAAAGTCGGTGAATAGACCAAGCCAGCGGCAACTGCCGCGGTGGCGAGCATAAACACGAGGATGCGGCGAATCATGCGGCATCACCATCCGAGTCGATGAAAATCTCGCTTGACTTCGACTTGCGTCGCTGCGCGGCTCCCGAAGGAATCGCGAGCAGCACGAATCCGAGCAGGATCGAAATTTGCACCAGTTTGGTGATCGACCAAGGAGACTTGGCGTCATCGGGGGCAGGAGTGACCGCGACGTTCACACGCCAGAGCCGACCGAAGTCGGTGAGTCCGGCCGAGTCCAGTTCGGCAACCGAATCGAGCGCGTTAGCTAGATCGTTGTTTGCACTCGTCTGAGTATTCGGAACCAGCACATAAGCAACGTGACTGTCGCTCAGCGACCCGGTGAGGTTAGTCCCGTTTGCCGAAACCAAGTCGGCAACGAGCGAGGCGAGCTCGTCATAAGAGGAGTCATTGGCGTTTAGCCCAGCCAATGCGTAGCGGTACACGACGTTGGCATCTTCGAGTTGAGCCCCCGATATGGCAACCCATCGAGCCACATAACCACCGGAGGAACTCGCGATCACGAGCATCTGAGTATTTTCGGTCTGCGACTGTGCCGATAACAACCAGGGAGTCACTCGGTCGTCGCGAAGTTGGTATTCGCGCGCGGTGGTGGCTGCCGAGAAACCCATAGGAGCGAGCACGCCGAGCGCAACCACGATCGCAACGGTACGACGCACCCAAACCGCACTGTGTTCGACGAGCAGTGCGAGCAGCGCGAGACAGACCAGTGCAAATGCTCCGAGCAGCACCGAAGGTGAACCGCCGAGCCACTGCTGATCTGGCTCACCAAACGGGTTAGCGAACAGCAGCGAGGCATGAACCGAGGCGAACGCCAACAGACCGGCCGCGAAGAGCGTGAGCGCACCCGCCAAAACCCAGCGCTTGGTCAGCAGCGCAAAGAAGGCAAGCACTGGGATCGCCAGATAGACAGACCCGAGGATGCTCGGCTGAAGCAGTAGGTCGAGCGGCGTGGCACCAGCAATTGCATCAGGTTGAGGAATGCCCGGATCGGTGAGCAGTGCAAGTGGGTTGGCTTCTCCAACCGCTAACCGCCAGGCCATCGGCGTGAACAGCGCGGCGACAGGCAGTGGAATCCAGAAGAGATAACCGAAACGGCGAATCCTGGTGAACGCGACAACGGCGAGGCCAACCAAGAGGGCGACCAGCAAAACCGGCGAGGATGCGCCGACCAGAGCCATGAGCAAACCGGCGACACCCACCCACGACCATGTCTGCCGCATCGATCGTGCCGAGCCGGATCGTCCCAGCCCCGCCGCACGGGCGATAGCGAAAACCAACCACGGAAGCAGCACGAGAGCCACAACGGCCGGGATGCGTGCCTCGGCTCGTGCGGCTACCAAGGCCGGCCAGAGAGCATAGCCAAGCCCGAAGACGGTGCGCATCCAGGTCTTTGGGGTAAGCAACGTGGCAACACGATATGCCGAAGCAAACGCCAACGCTGGGGCAACAAAGAGCAAGACGGCAATCGAAAGCGAAGGAACCCACGCGGTGATGGAGGCGAGGGCCAGCAGCACCCAGTTGAACGGGTCTGAAGGTGCAATAAAGCCCTGGCCGATCGGTTGCCAAGAAGCTCCGGCTCGAGCAAACACCTCGAACCAGTCACTCGCTAGTGGAAGCGAACCGCCACCTACCGCTGCGACACCGGTTGGAAAATAGGCCCAGGATGCGGCCAGCAGAGCGAAAACCCATAGCCACCCGCGGTCTTCGGTGAAGGTCTTGCCGGTTTCGGATGCAGCGAGCTCATGTTCGCCTCGTTCAAAGGCTTGCTGCATTTGTGCGGCGTCTTCGAGTTCGTTGCGCGAAAGGTTTGACGACCTCACCTGAGCCCAGGACGCGTTGAAGGCCTTGCGGATTTCGCGAATGTTCGAGGCCTTCGCGCCCGTGCGGCCGCGCATCCTTGCGAACACCGTGAAGAAACCCCACAGACCAGCCGCGAGTTCCGCACCGATGCGATCGGGGCGTTTTTGAAAGAGCCGCCAGAAGACCCGCGTGACCGTAATGATCGGAAGGAACAGCCAGTAAACCGCAGCTAGCCAAAGCGGTTCGAATGCGAATCTGAGGTGGATCGCCGCCTTTCGAACGGCAGTCTTGGGGCTGCCTCCGAGCCACCTGCGGGGACGCTTGCCCGCCAGCGCCAGTCCGGCGTGACGAATGCGTGCTTTGGGGGCAACGATCACGCGATAGCCGGCGAGCTTGACTCGCAACGAGAGGTCGTAGTCGGCGGCGAGCGGTGGAGCGACATCACTGAGTCCGCCGAGCTCGGCGAGAACATCCGTGCGAATCAATGCACCAGCTGTGCCCACCGCCATGACGTCGGTGAGCGAATCGTGTTGCGACTGGTCGAGTTCATTGGCGTGCGGCGAGAGCGGGGTGCCACCCGGAGAAAGGGTCAGCCCCAGCTGGAAGATCGTTCGTGGATCGTTCCAGGTAACCTGCTTCGGCCCGATAACCGCGGCGAGTGCATTGCGCTCTTCGGCAAGCAAGAGTTCTTCGAGGCAGTTGGGTTCGGGTGCCGAATCATCGTGCAAGAGCCAAAGCCAATGCTCCGGGTCGGCGGTCACCTGGCCAAGTTCGAACGGCGCTCGCAAAGCGACTGAAAGAGGTCGATTCTTGCCCAGGTCGATTGTTTCGAGCCCGTGCTGTTTGGTGACCGTCTCGGTGACCCACTCCAAGGTCTGGCCGGATGTGTCGACCACGACAATCGAGTCGGGTGCTACGGCTTGCTGGCCTAGAGCCTTGAGAGTTTGTTTCAGGTATTCGCCGTTGTCGTGGCTGACCACGACTGCGGTTACCTTGCGAGACATCTTTCGCCTAGCCCCTTGGCTTAGGCACGCTTCTTGAGCTTGCGACGCTCACGCTCTGAAAGCCCACCCCAGATTCCAAAGCGTTCGTCGTTGGCGAGAGCGTATTCGAGGCACTGCTGCTTTACGTCGCATCCCTGGCAGATGCGCTTGGCATCGCGGGTAGAGCCGCCCTTCTCGGGAAAGAAAGCCTCTGGGTCGGTCTGTGCACACACTGCGTCGGCCTGCCACGATAGTGGGTTGTTCTCTGGGTCGGAGTAAGCCTTTGCGACGCCGAGAAGAAGAGGATCGATGAACCAATCGTTTGGAACGCGGTTGGAACTCTCCATCGGTACTTTCCTAACTGGGCTGAAAGACACAGCGCCGTGCTAAAACTTCTTGCGTGTAATTACACCGATGTTATTCGGTTCCTGTCAAGTTGAAAAGGTCAAGATTCGATACCACCTTTAGGGTTCTCTTGAACCTTTATCCAGCCGGCGGTGCCCGCGGTAAGCGACTTTACTTGGTTATTGTTGAGCCATGACAGTTCTCGTTACCGGTGGTGCCGGCTACATCGGGTCGCACGTGGCCCGTTTGCTTCTCGAACGTGGCTCGAAAGTGGTTATCGCCGACGACCTGAGCACCGGTCTTCCATCACGACTTGCCAACATCGAACACGTTCAGCTCGATCTCGCCAGCCCGGATGCGGTGCAGCAACTTCGCTCGATCATCCAGGTTCATTCGATCGATTCCGTGATTCACCTTGCCGCGAGAAAGAAGGTTGGCGAATCGGTTGATCTGCCCGAATGGTATTACCAGCAGAACATCGGGGGCCTGGCGAACCTGTTGGAAGCCATGAAGGCCGAGCAAGTTAAGCGACTCGTGTTCTCGTCGAGCGCGGCAACCTATGGAATGCCAGACGTAGCCGCTTGTCGCGAAGACATGATCTGCCAGCCGATCAACCCTTATGGCGAGACCAAACTCGTCGGTGAGTGGCTAGCTCGCGCGGCCGCTCGCGCCTGGGGGCTTCGCGTTGTGAACCTTCGCTACTTCAACGTCGCGGGAGCCGGCTGGCCCGACTTAGCCGACACCGCCGTAGCCAACCT
>JBEEJJ010000003.1:0-30371 GCA_041169265.1 Actinomycetota bacterium | reverse complement strand
CTGGCCTACATGCGAGGAAGAACTCTCAATGACTCGTTCGTTATCCTCGACGAGGCACAAAACACCACGCCTGAGCAGATGAAGATGTTTCTGACGCGTTTGGGATTCAATTCCAAGATGGTCGTTACCGGTGACATCACCCAAATCGACTTGCTCAGTGGTGCTTCAGGTCTCAAGACCGCCATGCAGGTTCTTGGGGGAGTCGAAGACATGCACTTCTCTGCGCTCACGAGTGCGGACGTAGTAAGGCACGCTCTCGTCGCCCGGATCGTAGATGCCTATTCAAAGTTCGAGGCAAAAGTCAGTCGATCTACAAAACCCGCCAGATCCGCAAGTAAACCGAGAGTTCAAAAGTGAGCATTGAGATAAACAATGAGTCTGCCGTGCAGGTAGACGAGGCACGTGTTCTCGCGCTTGCAACCCACGCCTTGGACTACATGCACATTCACCCTGATGCAGATTTGGCAATACAGTTTGCCGATGAGCACGTCATGGAGAAACTGCACATCGAATTCATGGATGAACCGGGTCCGACAGATGTTCTTTCGTTTCCGATGGATGAGTTGAAACCCGGAACACCGGAGTCACCAACGCCTGCCGGAATGCTTGGCGACATTGTGGTGTGCCCAACGGTGGCAGCAGCACAGGCCTTGATTGCCGGTCACCAGACCATCGAAGAAATTCTTCTGCTTACCACTCATGGCATCTTGCATCTGCTCGGTTACGATCATGCCGAACCGGATGAAGAACGAGAAATGTTTGGTCTTCAAAGGCAGATTCTCGAGACTTTTTATAAATCGGAAGCCTCTCAGTGAGTGCGCTTTGGTTTGCTGCAGTGATTGCAGTGCTAGTGGTGCTTGTGGCCATTCTCGCTGCATCTCTCGATCGCGATGAGTTGTTAGAAAGTCGCAATGAATCTTTGACGTTCATCCGTTTGATGTTGACAGGGTTCTTCGGAGCGGTGGTTGGCCAAGCGCTGGCCCCCTTGGATCCTTCTTGGTGGATTGCAGCAACCGGTTCGCTGCTCCTATCACTCTTGCTTTTGCTTAGTTCTCAGATTCTTGCAAAACGGCTCGCTACCACTGCCTTCGCGAACGGGCTCGTCAAAATTTCGGCCCGCGTCGTTAGCTCGCTCGATTTGGCTTTCACCCCGCTTTCTACAGCACCGAAAGATGAGGCCGACCAGTTTGAACAGGAACTGCTCGAATCCGTAGATGAGTTCGGTGAAACAATCGCAAGAGAAGTTATGGTGCCTAGGGTGGACATGGCCGTCATCGGCTATGACGTGACCCTTGAAGCGGCTGTTACGGAGTTTTTAGCAACCGGCTATTCCCGATTGCCAGTGATCGGCAAAAACATCGACGACATCACTGGCGTTTTGTATCTGAAAGACGTAACCAGGGCTCTTGTTACAAACCGAGACGGTGCTGCCATTACGACTGCTGCCAGCAAAGCTCGGCCTGCTATGTTCGTGCCCGAATCTAAGCCTGTAGACGAGCTGCTTAGGGACATGCAGCAATCTGCCACCCACATAGCGATAGTGGTCGACGAGTATGGGGGAGTCGCCGGTCTCGTGACGATGGAAGATGTAATCGAAGAAATCGTTGGTGAAATTGCCGACGAATACGATCGCGAACTACCGGATGTGGTTGAAGTGTCGGAGAGGGTCCTACTAGTGTCGGCAAAGTATTCACTTTTCGACCTTGGTGAAAGATTCGGTATCGACATCGAAGACGACGATGTCGATAGTGTCGGCGGCCTACTTAATAAACAACTCGGCCGACTTCCGACCAAGGGCGATAGCGTTGTGGCTTCTGGCTTGCGACTCACAGCCGAAAGATTCGAGGGCAGACCAAAACGTTTGATGCGCGTGCTGGTTGAACCAAGCCAAGACCTAGTAGAAGCGCAGAAAGCCTTTGAGGATAACGACAATTGACTAAACACCGCTCTGGCTTTGTCTCATTCGTCGGGCGTCCCAACGTCGGCAAATCCACACTCACGAACGCCTTAGTGGGCGAAAAGATCGCAATTACCAGTGCAAAGCCGCAGACCACTCGCCGCGCCATCCGCGGAATTGTGCATCGCCAAAAGGGTCAGATCATCATCGTCGACACTCCAGGACTCCACCGCCCGCGCACATTGCTTGGTCAGCGCCTAAACGACCTAGTCGATTCCACTCTCGGAGATGTGGACGTGATCGGTTTCTGTATCCCAGCAAATGAAAAGATCGGTCCTGGCGATGCTTTCATCAACGAATCGCTCGGAAACTTCCGACGCGCGAAGCTTGTGGCAATCGTCACAAAGAGCGAGTTGGTTTCAAAGACTCAACTGGCCGATCAGCTCTTTGCCGTGAACGAACTTAGAAACTGGGATGCGATCGTTCCGGTCTCCGCACTGGGCGATGATCAACTCGAAGTCCTGTGCGACGTTCTGATCGGGCTATTACCCGAATCGCCCGCCCTATATCCAGAGGATGCGGTGACCGATGAGTCTGTCGAGTCTCGCATCTGCGAGCTCATCCGCGAAGCCGCCCTGGAGGGTGTCCACGACGAACTTCCGCACTCCCTGGCCGTAACTCTTGATGAAATGAGCGTTAGGGACGGGAAGGACCTGATGGACATTCACGCGAATGTTTGGGTAGAGCGTGACAGCCAGAAGGCGATCATTATCGGCAAAGGAGCTTCGCGTATCCGAGAAGTCGGAAGTGTAGCTCGCAAGGAAATCGAGGCATTAGTCGGAATGCGCGTCTACCTAGACATCAGGGTGAAGGTAGCACCAGATTGGCAACGCGACCCGAAGCAGCTTGGCCGACTTGGCTTTTAGTCGCACTTCGGGCTAACCTGAACGGGTGTTCTTCGGTCTACTTCTTACGGGCCGCGGCGAGGCCTAAATCGGCCTTCCTCGTCGCGGAGCCTTCTGCACGGCTGAAACCCCGTAGCTTTCAACAAGGAGAACAATCAAATGCATAACCAGCAAAAACCGTCGAGCATGCCGGTGCACAAGTACAAGCCGTTTCACGATCAAATCCAAGTTTCGTTAGAAGACCGTACTTGGCCGTCGAAGCGAATCGACCAAGCTCCCCGCTGGTGCGCCGTCGATCTTCGTGACGGAAATCAAGCTCTTATCGACCCGATGAGCCCGGAGCGCAAGCTCAAGATGTTCCAGTTGCTCGTAAAAATGGGCTACAAAGAAATCGAAGTTGGTTTCCCAAGTGCGAGTCAGACCGACTTCGACTTCGTGCGAATCCTTATCGAAGACGGGCATATTCCAGATGATGTAGTGATTCAGGTGCTAACCCAGGCGCGTGACCACCTAATCGAGCGCACTTATGAGTCGCTGCAAGGGGCTAAGCAAGCGATAGTGCACTTCTACAACTCGACATCGGTTTTGCAGCGACGAGTGGTTTTCAATGCAGACAAAGATGGCATCAAGAAAATCGCTGTGGATGCGGCGCAAAAGTGTCGGTCGCTCGAGGCTACCCTCCCGAGAACGAAGGTTTTCTATGAATACTCGCCGGAGTCCTACACGGGAACTGAACTCGAGTATGCCGTCGAAGTTTGCAACGCCGTTATAGCTGTGATTGATCCAAACCCCGACCACAAAATGGTTATCAACCTCCCAGCGACAGTCGAAATGGCAACCCCAAATGTCTATGCCGACTCGATCGAATGGGTCAGTCGCAACATTGATCGCAGAGACAGCATTTTGATTTCACTCCACCCGCACAATGACCGAGGCACCGCGGTAGCGGCCGCCGAACTGGGCTACATGGCCGGCGCAGATCGAATCGAAGGATGCCTGTTTGGAAATGGCGAGCGCACCGGAAACGTTGATCTGGTGACGCTCGGGCTAAATCTATTTAGCCAGGGTATCGACCCGCACATCGACTTCAGCAACCTCGACGAGATCAAACGCACCGTAGAGTATTGCAACCAATTACCTGTTCATGAACGCAGCCCATACGGTGGCGATCTCGTCTATACGGCCTTCAGCGGTTCGCATCAGGACGCGATCAAAAAGGGTTTTGAGCTCATGGAGTCCGATGCCAAGAGTCAGGGCGTTGGAATCGATGATTTGATCTGGGCCGTTCCTTATCTTCCGATCGACCCTAAAGACGTAGGTCGTTCTTATGAAGCCGTAATCCGGGTCAATTCTCAATCCGGTAAGGGCGGAGTGGCTTACCTGCTCAAGTCCGACCACAACCTCGACTTGCCTCGTAAGCTTCAAATCGAATTCTCGCGCGTCGTTCAAAACAAGACCGACGCTGAGGGTGGCGAGGTTTCTAGTGCTGCACTTTGGGAAATCTTCACGGATGAATATTTGCCCTCGTCTGATCCTTCGGCAAAGTGGGGTCGTTTCGAACTCAAACGCATGCGCACTGCATCCGAGATGGATGGCGTGGTCACGCTCGATGTGGTGCTCCGCGATGGCGCTAGGGAAGTTTCGGTAACCGGAACTGGAAATGGACCAATCTCTGCCTTCATCAACGTCCTGAACAAAAATGGTGTTGCTGTAAGGGTGCTCGACTATGTCGAACACACCCTCTCCGTTGGTGCGGAGGCACAGGCGGCAGCATACACCGAGCTTGAAATCAACGGTCGTACACTTTGGGGCATCGGTATTGATGGCGATATCGCAACTGCATCCTTGAAGGCAATCATCTCTGGAGTAAACCGCGCCATTCGCGGCTAGTCTGACCGGTTATCGGTCTCTAATCGGTGATACTTGACCCGTGCCTCTTTACCGTGATGAAGCTGTCGTATTACGCACCCACAAGCTGGGTGAAGCCGACCGCATAGTTACGATGTTGAGCCGCTCTCACGGTCAGATCAGGGGAGTGGCAAAGGGCGTTCGCAGAACGAGTTCGAAGTTTGGATCTCGGCTTGAGCCATTCATGTTGGTTGACGTGCAACTTTACGAAGGTAAGAATCTTGACACGATAAGCCAGGTTGAGACCTTGGCCGCCTACGGCAAAGACATTATCGACGATTACCCGTCTTACACCGCGGCGACAGCGATAGTCGAAACCGCTGAAAAAGTTACAGGCGCAGAAACCGCCACTCAACAGTTCATCCTTGTAGTCGGCGCGCTCAGGGCCATTTCTCAACGAGATCACGACGCTCGGCTCATCCTAGATTCCTACCTGTTGCGAGCGTTGGCGCTTGCCGGATGGGCTCCAAACTTCGACAGCTGCACAGGATGCGCAAAACCCGGGCCTCATCAAGCCTTTCAGTTACAAATTGGAGGCGTCGTCTGCGAATCTTGCAAACCAGCGGGGGCTGTAGTTTTAGATGCCGAGTCATCGTTGCTGCTTGGGGCGCTATTGGCGGGTGACTGGGACTACGCAGATCAGAGCTCCGATAAGGCTCGCGCGTCTGCATCCGGTGTAGTTTCGGCCTACACCCAGTGGCACATGGAGCGTGGGCTAAAATCGCTTCAACACGTGGAGCGCGAATGATTGAATACCAGCCGGTGGAGATTCCGGGCAAAAAGAAGCCTAAATTTGGTTCCGGTCCGGTTCCAAAGCACATCGCGATCGTCATGGACGGTAATGGTAGATGGGCTAACGCGCGCGGCCTGACCAGAGTAGAGGGGCACAAGGCTGGCGAAGCCGCACTGCTCGACGTGGTAGCCGGAGCTATTGAGGCTGGTGTCGAATATCTGACCGTGTTCGCATTCTCCACCGAAAACTGGAAGCGTTCGCCCGATGAAGTGAGATTTTTGATGGGCTACAACGTTGAGGTACTTAGACGACGTCGTGACCAACTCAATGCCTGGGGTGTGCGAATTCGGTGGGCCGGCCGACCAAAGCGCTTATGGTCTTCGGTTGTGCGTGAACTTGACTCGGCAGCCGCATTGACATCGCAGAATTCAAAACTGACTCTAACCATGTGTGTCAACTATGGCGCACGGCAAGAAATCGTGGATGCGGTAAACGCGCTTGCCGTCGAGGTAGCTGCTGGCCGGCTCAAGCCGGGCTCAATCACCGAAAATCGCATCGAGAAGTCGTTCAATTCGGCATTCCTGCCAGACGTCGATCTCTTCATCCGCAGTTCCGGCGAGCAACGAATCTCTAACTTCTTACTTTGGCAAAGTGCATACGCCGAGTTGGTGTTCGATGACACTCCTTGGCCGGATTTCGATCGGGTGAATCTCTGGACTGCGATTTCAGATTTCACTAACCGAGACAGGCGGTTCGGTGCTGCAGTGGACAAACCTGCAAAGGCCAGACGAGCAAAGTAGACTGAAAGCTCGCACACATGCATCCGACATCCAGCCGGACGCAAGAAACATGGAGTTCATCGTGGCCGCCCCTAACCGTCTCGATTCGGTCATTTCCCTCGCCAAGCGCAGAGGTTTCGTATTTCCCGCCGGGGAAATTTATGGTGGAACCAGATCCGCTTGGGACTACGGACCCCTCGGAGTCGAACTGAAAGAGAACATTAAGCGTCAGTGGTGGCGCTCGGTCGTCAACAGTCGCGAAGACGTTGTCGGCCTCGACTCGTCGGTCATTCTTCCTCGTAAGGTCTGGGAGTCTTCTGGGCACGTTCGAGAGTTTGTAGACCCGCTTATTGAGTGCACGTCTTGTCACAAGCGCTTTAGAGCCGACCATCTTGAAGAAGCATTTGAGGAGAAGAAGGGTCGCGCACCCTCTTCTCTTAGTGAAGTGCCTTGCCCAAACTGTGGCACAAAAGACTCCTGGACCGAGCCAAAGATGTTCAATGGCTTGCTCAAAACCTATCTCGGGCCAATCGAAGACGAGAGCGGACTTCACTACCTTCGCCCCGAGACGGCTCAGGGAATCTTTGTGAACTTTGCCAACGTTTTAGGCGCGTCCCGCATGAAGCCCCCGTTTGGCATCGGCCAGATCGGCAAGTCCTTTAGAAACGAGATCACCCCCGGGAACTTCATCTTCCGCACTCGTGAGTTCGAGCAGATGGAGATGGAGTTCTTCGTCGAACCAGGCACCGACGAGCAGTGGCACGACTACTGGATTGAAAACCGCCTTGCTTGGTATACCGACCTTGGTATCAACCCAGACAATCTCCGCCTCTTCGAGCACCCGAAGGAGAAGCTGTCACACTACTCGAAGCGCACGGTCGACATTGAATACCGTTTCGGATTCCAAGGAAGCGAATTCGGTGAACTCGAAGGCATCGCCAACAGAACCGATTTCGACCTTTCGATTCATTCGCAAGAGTCGGGCGTCGACCTAAGTTACTTCGATCAGGTTAAGGGCGAGCGCTGGACTCCTTATGTGATCGAACCGGCGGCGGGTTTGACTCGTTCACTGATGGCCTTCCTGGTTGACGCCTACGCCGAGGACGAAGCGCCTAACACCAAGGGCGGAGTGGATGTGCGAACCGTGCTCAGGTTGGATTATCGTTTGGCTCCTATCAAGGCCGCTGTCTTGCCTTTGTCTCGAAACGAAGACCTATCCCCGGTTGCTCGAAACCTAGCTCAAGAACTTCGTGGTTATTGGAACATCGACTTCGATGATTCCGGTGCCATCGGGCGTCGCTATCGGCGACAGGACGAAATCGGCACTCCATTCTGTATCACGGTTGACTTCGATTCCCTAGAAGACCAAGCCGTCACCGTGCGCGAAAGAGACACCATGGCGCAAGAGCGAGTATCCCTCGACAAACTTCGTGGCTACCTTGCAGAACGGCTCATCGGCTAAAGTGACAACCGTCGCAAAGCCGGCACTTCAGTACGGCAAAATCGCGATTGACACACCAGTTGTGTTAGCGCCGATGGCGGGCATCACAAATACTGCTTTTCGACGACTCTGCCGTGAATTTGGCGGAGGCTTGTATGTTTCTGAGATGGTCACATCCAGAGCGCTGGTCGAGCGAACCGAGGAGTCACTCCGATTGGTTGGTCATCACCCATCAGAAGAAATCAGATCGGTGCAGCTCTATGGTGTTGATCCCAAGACCATCGCCGATGCGGTAACCATGTTGGTTGCTGAGGATCGCGCCGACCACATCGACCTAAATTTCGGTTGTCCTGTTCCCAAAGTCACGCGTAAAGGCGGGGGAGCCGCCCTGCCCTGGAAACAAGACCTCTTTTCTTCCATTGTTCGCGCAGCAGTCAAGGCCGCCGGAGATATTCCGGTCACGGTCAAAATGAGGAAAGGCATTGACGCCGAACATCTAACGTTTATCGACGCCGGCAAGGCGGCCAGAGACGCGGGTGTCGCGGCGGTAGCGCTCCATGGACGCACCGCCAGCGATTACTACTCCGGCACGGCGGACTGGGGTTCAATCGCCGAACTTCGACAGGCAATTCCCGACGTTCAAGTGCTCGGAAACGGCGACATTTGGTCGGCAGCCGATGCGATTCGCATGATGCGCGAAACGGGCGTAGACGGCGTGGTGGTTGGCCGAGGGTGCTTGGGTCGTCCTTGGTTATTCGGTGACCTCCAAGCAGCCTTCGACGAGTATCTTAGAGACCCAAATTCCAACGCCGCCATCGATCCGATTCAACCCAGTCTCGGTGAGGTTGCCGACGCGTTTCGACGTCATGCTGACCTGCTGGTCGAGTTTTTTGAAAGCGAAGATCATGCTTGCCGAGACATCCGAAAGCACGTCGCTTGGTATTTCAAGGGCTATCCGGTCGGTGGTGAAATCCGTGCCGCGTTGGCTCAAGTCGAGAGTCTGGATCAAATGGACGAGATTCTTGCGCGACTCGACCGAGCTCAACCTTATCCAGGCGAAGAGGCAGAGGGGCCACGCGGGCGTCTCGGCGGCTCAAAGTCATGCGCTTTACCAGAGCGTTGGCTAGATTCACGCGAACTCGTGGGAGACCAACGTGCCATGATATCCGAGGCTGAACTTGGAGTTTCCGGCGGATGAGCGGCCTCGTCCCTGAGCATGGCTACGACGAGTTAGACAGAGAGCGTTTCGTAGTTGAACCAAGAACCGGTGCCGAAAGACGCACCGAGTTCGCTCGCGATCGCGCCCGCGTCTTGCATTCCTCGGCACTTCGCCGGCTTGGCGCTAAGACGCAAGTTCTAGAGCCGGCCGGCGGAGATTTCGCGAGAACACGATTGACGCACTCTCTCGAAGTCGCTCAGGTTGGGCGCGAGATGGCACAGGAACTTAAGGTCTCAGCCGACTTAGTCGACATGGCGTGTCTAGCTCACGACCTAGGGCATCCTCCCTTCGGGCACAACGGCGAAAAGGCCCTCAACGAATGGGCATTCGACGTTGGAGGCTTTGAGGGTAACGCGCAAACTCTTCGCCTAATCACTCGCCTCGAGCCAAAAGTCTTTTCGGCATCAGGCGACTCCGTTGGATTGAACCTCACGAGGGCAGCGCTTGACGCCACCTGCAAATACCCCTGGTCTCTGTCTGAAGCCTCAGTTGCCCTTAGCGACAGCGCATCGACCAAGTTCGGTTTCTACGAAGATGACAGAGTTGTTTTTGAATGGCTTAGGTCTGGTCGAACCGGATTCGAGCGCTGCATCGAGGCCCAAGTCATGGACTTCGCAGATGATGTCGCCTATTCCGTTCATGATTTCGAGGATGCGGTGGTTAACGGGTTCATCAAGCTCGAGGAAGTTTCGTCACCTAGTCAACGAGAGTTTCTCGTTCGTGAAATCGTTAGTTGGTCTAAATCAGAGGTTTCTCCCGATGATGCGGATTCCGCACTAAGCAGACTTCAGAGCAATGAATTCTGGCCAGCATCATTCGAAGGCTCAATTTCCGATCTCGGTCGATTGAAAAACCTTACGAGCTCACTGATTGGTTCGTTTGTGAGTCGGGCTACCGACGCCACAATTGCAGCGAGCAATCACAGCAACCTGACTAGGTATTCAGCTCAAGTGGTCGAAACACCGGCTGTGTCGTCAGAAATCGCCGTACTCAAAGGATTGGTCTCGGCGTTCTTGATGTCTCATGAATCACGGCGTCCTTTTTATGAGTGGCAGCGAGCCCTTCTAAAGGAACTTGCCGATGCCTTATTCGAGCGCCAGGGTGCCTGGCTTGACCCCGTGAACCAGGTTGCCTGGCAGGCGGCTACAAATCATCGGCAGCAGAAACGCGTCATTGTGGATCAGATTGCATCGCTTACAGATCAAAGCGCCCTCACTTTGCATGACAAACTTGTCACCCGTGGACTCTAAGATTTGAACATGGCCGGCAGAATCTCGCAAAAAGACATTGAAGAGGTCAAACAGCGCACAAACCTTGCCGATGTTGTGGGTGAATACGTGCAGCTCAAGTCGGCTGGAGCGGGCGAGTTCAAGGGGCGTTGCCCGTTTCACGATGAGAAATCCCCATCCTTCACTGTCTCTGCGTCCAAAGGTCTCTATCACTGTTTTGGCTGCAAAGAGGGTGGCAATCTCTTTGATTTCGTCGCCAAAATGGATGGAATTACATTTCCAGAGGTGATCGAAAAGTTGGCCGCCCGAGTAGGACTCCAACTAACCTATGAGGCTGGCTCCGATAATGGAGAGCAAAACGCCAGGGCCAGAGTTTTGGAAGCAAACAAGGCGGCAGCCGACTTTTTCGCTTCAAAGTTTGACAGCCCTGAGGCAGAACCCGGTCGCAAGTTACTAATCGAGCGCGGCTTCGACGCAGCCGCGTGTCTTCAGTTTGGTCTCGGATGGGCACCGAAGGCTTGGTCTGCACTCAGTGAGCACCTCTCGGCGTTGGGTTTCACAGAAAAAGAGTTGGTGAGCGCTGGACTTGCCTCAAAGGGTGATCGCGGTCTCTACGACAAATTCCGCGGCAGGGTGATTTGGCCTATCCGAGATGCAACGAACGCCGTCATCGGATTTGGCGCACGCAAAATTTTTGAGGACGATAAAGGTCCTAAATATCTCAACACCTCTGAAACCCCCGTGTATCACAAGAGTCGTGTGCTTTATGGAATCGATCTGGCCAAGCGCGAGATTGCTAAACTCCAGCAGGTTGTCATCGTTGAGGGCTACACCGATGTGATGGCTTGTCACCTTGCGGGAGTGACTAATGCGGTTGCTACCTGTGGAACAGCGTTCGGTGACGAGCACATTCGCATCCTCAATCGCATTCTTTCAAATGACCCAGCAAATCCCGCTCAGGTAATCTTCAACTTTGACCCCGATGAAGCGGGACAGAAGGCAGCCATGAGAGCCTTCAACGATGCTTCCAAGTTCAACGCGCAGACTTTTATGGCAATCGGCCCAGACGGCCTTGATCCTTCAGACCTAAGAACTACAAAGGGTGACGAAGCTGTTCGCGAAATGATAGCTAATCGAAAGCCACTTCTCGAGTTCGCTATCACGAGGTCGATGATGAAGTTTCACCTCGACAGTCGTGAAGGCCAGGTTGGAGCTGCCAGAGCTGCAGCGGGCTTGCTTTCGCAGATAAACGATCCTGTTATGCGTGGGGTCTATGAGCGGTTCGTTGCTGACGCCACCAAACTCGAACGCACCGATGTGTCTTTGTTGATTCAGGAGGCCGCGAAGCGGGATCGGAAACAAGGGGTTGCTCCTATGGCGGCCGGTTCGCAAAACGAACCAAACCCAATCGATGTTGACGGGGCACCCGACCTAACCGATCCGACGACTCTCTCGGAGAAATGGTTATTGGTGGCACTTTCTCAATTTCCTGGGCTGTGTTCGATCAACGACTTTGCACGCATCGGCAAAACAAATTTTTCGTCGCCTTGGTACCGCGACATCGCGCGAGCCCTCTACCAAGCTAGGTCGGTGCTCGGTGACGGCTACGACGCCTCTGAGGTCATGAGCAAACTCGCGGACAATGTCAAACCCGCGTTTCGTGAGATTCTCATGGTTCAGATTCCAGCCAACGATGACGCTGGTCGTGCCAAGTATGCAGCCGGGGTATTGAATCGTGCTTTAGAAAAGGCAATCGAAAACGAAAAGAACCAACTTCGATCGGATCGTAGAAGCGCCGACGCCATCGGTGATGATCGGCGAATTTCCGAGATCGACCAGGCTATTGTTTCCCTCGACGCCGAGATTCACGCACTGCGACGCGCTCGATCATGAGAGTAGCCATAGAGCCGGAGTTCGTCGAGGATTTTGCCAACGCCGTTTCTAGCGGTGGTGGGCAGCCCTGTCACTTGTCATCGGACGTCACGGCTTTGATTTGGACTGACTATCACAAGCCTCATGTCCTAAGCCAAGTGTTAGACGAAAACCCGCAAATTTCTTGGTTGCAACTACCTTTCGCAGGAGTCGATGCATTTAAAGACATCGTTCAACGCAAAGACATAGTCATCACTTGTGCGAAGGGCGCTTACCGTCAGCCGGTTGCCGAGCATGCACTGGCGCTCTGTCTGGCCCTGGGTCGCGCAATTCCAAACAGGGTGCTCGCAACTTCGTGGGGAGAAAAATTCGCGGTAAGTCTTTATGAATCTAAAGTTCTCATCATAGGTGGAGGTGGGATAGCCGAGGAACTTGTTGCTCTCCTCGAGCCGTTCGGGTGCCCAATCACGGTCGTGAGGAAGAATCACTCACGAAAGCTCGGCCAATACACTGTTTCTTTAGATGAGCTCGATGACGTCTTGCCGACTCAAGACTTCGTCGTTGTTGCGGCCTCCCTTACCGACCAGACTCGCGGCTTATTCGACCTAGACCGGTTTGCCAAGATGAAACGCACCGCCTATTTCGTGAACATTGCCAGAGGTAGCCACGTCGTTACTGACGATCTTGTGGCCGCCCTTGAACGAGCTTTGATTGCAGGTGCAGCGATTGACGTTACAGACCCCGAGCCACTTCCTGACGGTCACGCGCTTTGGAATAATCCGAAATGCATAGTGACTCCACACACGGCCGACACTCCCGCCCAGGTCACGAGAATGTTGGCGGACAGGATCCGAGAAAACACCCGAGCGTTCCTAGGTCAGGGACCATGGATTGGACTCGTTGACCCCCATGCCGGTTACTAGATAGTTTTTATCAAGGCGCTTTATTTGCTATTGTTAGACCCGTTGTTCATTCCTCGGTAGCTCAATTGGCAGAGCAATCGGCTGTTAACCGATAGGTTCTTGGTTCGAGTCCAAGCCGGGGAGCCACTCTTATCTAGACATCGCTAGAGGTTTCGAGGAGGCCACGTGGTTCAGTGGTTCCTAAGCCGACAATGGCTCCCGCAAATTTATTTAGCAACCTTCTTATTCGCGTTTTTCGGATCCATCGACGCAGCAATTCAAGGCCCAACTAGCCTTTTTTCTTCGGCACTATTGATTGGCAGTCTGATCTTTACGAGGAAACATCAGTGGGTGTCAACGTCGCTGGTTTCACTGGGTTCCATCGTTCAGGTTCTGCTTGGACAGGGACCGCTTTTTGCGGGCCTTGCGACCAGTCTTTCGCTCATTCTTATCGCAGCCTTTGCGACTCCGCTCCTGCGCCAAATCTCAGTCATCGTGACCAATATCTGTGGCATAGGGCTTGCTTATGTTTTCACGCTGGCAGATCCCGACCTGCTCGCTCCTCTCAGCATTGATTTAGCAAATGACAACTCAGGAGTCTTAGCGTTTTGGCTGTCTGTTGTTTGTGTTGTCGCCGTAAACACGCTCGCTTGGGTTTATGGGAGACTGACCATCACAAAGCTTGTTCACGTAGGAACGGATACCGATCGCGCGTTACTCGTGGCACAACAAGCAAAGCTAGCGATTGAAGTCGCTAAACAAACTGAGCGACTGGGGATTGCCCGTGATCTGACCGATCTATTGGTCCAGCGCCTTTCTGCCGTGGTCAGCCTCAGTGATGCCGCGAAATATCTGACCAAGTCAGATCAAGAGGCTACCGATAGAGTCATCAACCGTATTTCCGAATCCGCTGTTTCATCGCAGAGTGAACTTAGAAAGCTATATGATCTTTTGCACCAAGATCACGAACTTGCGGCCGCTCCGCCATCAATATCTGAGATACCTGATCTGGTTCTGGCGATGAGACAGCTAGGTTTCAATGCAAGCCAAAGCGTTGACGGTGCGCCCATCGAGCTGAACGAGGGTGCTCAACTCTGTATCTTCAAAATCGTCTTCGAAGCTCTTGAAAACGTGAAGAAGAACGCTCCTTTGGGCACTTCGGTATCTGTCGATTTCTATTGGACCGAGAACGGCCTTCAAATTCTGGTCAAAGACAATGGTGTTGAGACAGCGAAGCGCGAGTCAAGCGATCCAAATGCAATTCTTGATGGTTACTCCGTTGCAGATGATCTTGAATCTCTGCTAGAAACTATCGATGGTGCGACGCTTTCGACCTTGAGGGAGCGCGCAAGTTTATACTCCGGAACTATCGATGTCGCACGCGTGGCAGGCGTGGGTTTCACTCTTGCGGCTTACTTTCCAAAAATCCGCGAAGTAGCCGGGATTGAATAATTGGATGACTTGATAAGAGTTGGAATAGTCGACTCAGATAGTGAAATCCGAGCCGGGCGAAAAATCATTCTTCAAAGTTCAAATCGAATCTCAGTGATTCTAGAACTTGGCTCGAGTTCCGAGATTCTAGAGAAATTCTCTGACTACTTGCTCGACGTTTTAGTTGTCGACCAGCGCTTGAAGGGACTCTCAGGAGTTCAGGTTGTTGAACGACTCACCAAGATAAAGACTCAGAATCAAATCGATACTCGATTACTGCTCACGGCGCCGTTCTCGTCACCTAGGTTGACCTATGAAGCTCTTGACGCCGGCGCTGCTGAAGTGATCACACAGGATGAAGGGGCTGGAGCTCTGCTCGAGGCCGTCCACGCCCTGGCGACTCGACGTCGGCAATACACGCTTCGCGCTTTAAGGGCAATGGTTCAACAAATCGGCATAAGCGTGCAGCCGGATGCGGCATTGGATGCACATCTCGGTTCTCTGCAAGAGCAGGAGTCTCGCATCGTGGAGTCAGTGGTTTCTGGTTCAAGCGTGAGAGAGGTTTCCGACATTGAGAGTCTTCCGCCCTATCAAGTGCGCAAACTAATCCAGGTAACCCTTCGTGCTCTAGGCGTTGCAACGCTGGAGCAACTGCAACTTAGGTTCATTCGCGCTGGACGGCTCGGTGCCTCTTGAAAACTGCCTCGGGTGTTCGTTCTGTTTCGTTCTCTGTCGGCTTCGCGACTGGGCTATATGGCGTGTCCTTCGGCGCTCTGAGCGTTTCTTCAGGACTCGACGTCTGGCAAACCTGCGTTCTCAGCCTCCTGATGTTCAGCGGAGGCTCGCAATTTGCTTTCATCGGCGTATTGGGTTCGGGTGGTTTGGCCTCCTTGCCGACCGCAATTGCGAGTGCTTGGCTACTCGGAGTTCGTAACGGATTCTATGCCGTTACTATGTCTTCGATTCTCGGAAGACTTGGTTGGAAGAGGCCCATCGCGGCGCAACTGACAATCGATGAATCAACCGCCGTTGCGCTGAGTCGTGTGGACCACGAACAAAAGCGAGGGTTTTGGCTCACGGGTGGATACGTTTTTCTGTTTTGGAACGTCATGACCATCCTTGGGGCATGGTTGGGGGAGTCCATCGGGGATCCCAGTCAATGGGGTTTAGACGCCGCTGCAGCCGCAGCCTTCGTTGCGCTGGTCTGGCCTAGACTGAGCGATTCAAAACTCCGGATAACCGCCTTTCTTAGCGTTTTGCTAAGTTCCTTGATAAGCCCGTATGTCGCCGTTGGGGTGCCAGTTTTGTTATGCGCATTGATAGCGCTCCTGGTTTGGCTGTTACCGACAGGTCGTCACAAGTGAGTCTTTGGATTGGGCTCTTGATAGCCAGCGTTGCCGTTTATTCGTGGAAAATTATCGGCTTATTGGTGCCTACCCGAGTTTTGGATCACCCTAAGGTTGCTCAGTTAGTTTCGCTCATCACCGTAGCTCTAATGTCAGCCCTGGTGGGTATCCAAACCTTTGTTTCAGACAGCCAGGTTGTTTTAGATTCTCGGGTTCCTGCAGTGCTAGTTGCTCTGGGGCTTACCGTTCTCAGAATGCCATTCATACTCGTTGTTGCGACAGCTGCTGGTGTTGCCGCGATTCTGAGATTCTTACTTGGCTGGGCCTAACCCTCGAGCTTGTCTTTGCCTGGTAGCCAACTCAAACCTGGCTTTCCCCATCCCCAGTCGGAGATAACTTCATTCACTTCGGCCCGGTATTCGGGTAGAAGCCGGTCTACATAGAGCGTGCCTTCTAAGTGGTCGAACTCATGTTGAAAGATGCGGGCAAACCAACCCGTTGCAGCAATCGAAACTGGCTCTTGGTCTAGGTCTACGCCAGTTAGTCTCGCGGAATCTGCTCTCTTGAGCGGAAATCTCTCGCCAGGTACGGAGAGGCATCCTTCGGATTCGGTGTCCCAATCCGGCGCTCCCTGGTCAACAGGTCCTATCTCAAGCCGCGGATTGATAACAACCCCTCGGCGTTCTGTGCCGTCTTCGTCGGCAAAGTCGTACACGAACACACGAAGTCCCACTCCGATTTGTGGCGCTGCTAGGCCCACACCGGGAGCCTTATCCATGGTTTCGAACATGTCTGCAACGAGCTGTCTGAGCGATTCGTCAAACTCGGTAACTTCGGCGGCACGTGCATGGAGAACTGGCTCACCAACGATGCAAATCGGTCTAATGGTCATGGAACAAATTTACCTTTCATAAAGCCCTACGAACGCAAGAAAGTGAATCGTCGAAGGTAGTCTGGAAGCGGTATTGCTTGAGAAAGGAAGTCATGAGGGGTCTCGCTATCACTCTGTCTTTGCTCTCCGCCGTTGCACTAGCTTTTGGTGCGCAGTTCCAAAATCAGGCCGTAACCAAAAATCAAGAGGCAGATTCTAAACGGCTTGGATTGAGAGCCGTTCTTGACCTTTTGAAGCGGCCCAAGTGGCTGACTGGAATGTCTCTTCTGGTGGGTGGTGCCCTGCTTCAAATCACCGCTCTTACACTTGCTCCACTTATTGTGGTCCAACCTATTGGTGCTGTCGCGCTGGCCATTACCGCCTTGCTCAACGCGAGGTCTACAAAAACCAGAATCAATAAATCAACTTGGTTGGCCATCTCGCTGTGCACATTTGGAATCGCAACGTTTGTAGCCTTTGCGAGCAACGTTGCCAAGGAGTCCCACCTCGATGACGGCAACCTTGCGCAGATATTGAGCGTCCTAGTCGTGATTGTTTCGGCATTCTTGGTTGCCTTTTTCACGTTCGCCAAAAGGGCCAAGGCCATTACTTACATTCTTGGGGCTGGAATCCTCTATGGTTTCGTCGCATCCCTCATCAAAGCAGTAGTGCAACGCGTCACTCAAGGCGACATTTCATTGCTCACTATTGTCTGCGCGCTAACCACCGGAATAGCAGTGTTGCTCGGTGGGTGGTTTGTTCAAAATGCTTATGCATCCGGACCACCCGATTTAGTGATTGCTGGGCTAACAGTCGTTGACCCGATGGTCGCCGTTCTCGTCGGTATCATCGTGTTGGGCGAGGCGAAGTCAGCGGATCCGCTCGTCTTGTCGGCATTTGCGGTTAGCGGATTGATTGCGATCACCGGAGTTTGGCTTCTGTCGAGAGTGCACCCCGAATTGGCGAACGGCGGCAAGGACGATGTCGTCTAACTTCGACTTGACCTCTGAGCACCCCGCCGCGCTAAGAATAGTAATCGGTTGTGACACATTTCCTCCCGACATCAACGGAGCCGCCCGTTTCGCAGAACGCCTAGCTGGGGGACTAACTAGAAACGGCCATGAAGTCCACGTGTTTGCACCAAGCACCAACAAGCGGTTTGGGAGTTACCGAGAGGTTCACGATGGCGTTCAGATTGTCGTGCACCGGCTTAAGTCTTACCCCGTTCCGGGGCACAAGTTTCTTCGCTTCGCAAGCCCAGTAGGACTCAGGAGCAAGATGGGTCGCTTGGTTGCTCGAATAGAACCCGACGCAATTCACATTCAGTCGCACTTGCTGGTTGGTCGATACCTTTCTCTTGTCGCACGGGATTCGAACATCAGACTCGTCGCGACGAATCACACCATGCCTGAGAACCTCATCCGCTATGCATTTTGGATTCCAAAGATTTTAACCGGCGTTGCCTCTCGCTTGAGCTGGGTAGACACCTCTCGAGTGCTGCGCAGGGCTCAGTCGATCACAACCCCAACGCAGAAGGCAGCGGAGCTTCTAGAAGATGCCACTGGTATCGATTCAGCAATCGCCATCTCTTGCGGTATCGATGCCTCACAGTTTGCCGGCTCTGGCGCCTTAGTCGCGAGACCACCAATCTTTCTCTATGTCGGGCGTCTCGATTTCGAAAAACGAGTGCAAGTCCTGCTCGAAGCCTTCTCTCGATTACCAGATTCGACGGGCGCCCGCCTTGCAATCGTCGGTGATGGTTCTGAACGCGAGAGCCTCGAGCGCTGGGCAGGTGAACTTGGGATTAGTGCCCGTGTTCGCTTCTATGGCACGGTTTCAGATGAAGACCTGAAACGAGCCTACGACGGCTGCACAGCCTTCGTAATGCCGAGCATCGCCGAGTTGCAGTCAATCGCCACCATGGAGGCCATGGCCTCGGGGCGGCCTGTGATTGGTGCTAACGCAGCCGCGTTGCCTCACCTGGTTTATCCGGGTGAAAACGGGCTTCTTTTTGAGCCAGACAACGTTGACGATCTTGCCGAGAAGCTTCAATGGGTGACCGTTCAAGATCAGGAACTGCTCTGGCGCATGGGTCAAGCTTCTTTAAGGAGAATACAAAGCCACGACATCGCAACTACAGTTTCGCGCTTCGAACAGCTCTACAGAGGCGAGAGCGATGTAACGCCAAGTTCTGACAACGAAGCCACTTACACTCAGCCCATTACCCTGACTCAGCAAGACAGGGATGCTCTCACCGAGCTTGCCGCCCGTGCGAAAACCATTAGATCAGGAGCAAAGCGCGTGGCAAGTGGTGTCTTGGAACGACTAGATGATGTGACCGGAGACGTCATAGAGAAGTTTGATGAGATTCGGTTCGACGTCTCGCGCAGGTCTAAAGACGCGACTAAGAAGATGGAGAAAACGATCTCAAAGGCTTTGGCGCGATTCAAGAACCACGGGCGTTAGGCTTATTTCAAGGGGGCGTTAGCTCAGCCGGTTAGAGCAGCGGACTCATAATCCGTCGGTCGCGGGTTCAAGTCCCGCACGCCCCACCATTACGGTTCGATAACGACCTGCCATGAAATCGTTTCCAGTTTTCATCTTTCAGAGTTCACAATCTAGGTTAGAGATAGCCCCTGTAAAACCTATTGGTTTCACATACTCACCAACGAAAGAGCGCTATCTCGATGTCGAAGAAGATTCGAAGCCTACTGTCAACTTTCACAGCCGTTCTAACGGCACTAGCTATGGTTTTCACCACCGGGGCGGCCGCTCAGGCGCTGCCGGATAAGGTCAAACTTACAGTGCACTACAACCGCGTTGCCGGTGACTACGACACCTGGAACGTTTACCTATGGCGCAACGTTGACGGCAACGGCGACAAGGAAGTAGCTGCAAACGGTTTCATGTTCACCGAGACTGACGATTTCGGTATGGTCGCGGTTGCCGAGGTAGACGGCATGGCAAACTTCAAGGACCTCGGATTTATCATCCGCAAGGGAGCCTGGGTCAAAAAGGAAGGTGCCGGTTGTGGACCAACCAAGAATGGTGACCGCTTCGCCGCCTTCGACGGCACCGGAGTATCAGAGATTTGGATCAAGCAAGATGACTGTGAAATTTACACCGAGGCGCCGGTGGTAGTTGCGCCTACCCCGGCGATCGTTAGCGCCAGCATTGACGATCTCAATAAGATCACCGTAAATCTCAACCAGCAATTCACTCTCGCTCAGGGCGGGGGAGCAAACGGCTTCACCGTGAGTGGCGGCCTTAGCGTGACCTCGGTAGCCTTGCGCGGTGGAAACGGAACATCTTCCAGCAGCGTAGTGCTAACCCTGAGTGCACCAATCACTTTCGGGCAGAGTTACACGGTTACCCACGCGGCTGTGGGTTCGGGCGATTCGTTCGGAACGAAAGTTGCCACCATCGGCAACGTTATGAACTCTGATGGCTTCAATAGCGCTTTCAACTACTCGGGTGACGACCTAGGTGCAACATATACGCAAGCTTCGACCGACTTCAAGGTATGGGCGCCACTGGCCACTTCGGTCTCGTTGCTGACATACGCTTCGGCTTCGAGCCCATCGGCACAGGCTACCGTAACGCAGATGGTCAAGGGCGAAAAGGGAACCTGGTCGGTCTCGTTGAGTGGCGACCAAAAGGGAACCATTTATGGCTACCAGGTGACGAGGAACGGTGAGACTGTTCGTTCGATCGACCCATACGCTCGCGCATCCACGGCTAATGGTGGGCGAGGTGTTGTAGTGGACCTTGACGCTACCGATCCCACTGGTTGGGCAACCACCGAAAAGCCGGCCTTCTCTGGAAAGGCTGTCGACGCCACTTTCTACGAACTGCATGTTCGTGACTTCTCGAACGACTCTTCGAGTGGTATCCCAGCGGCACACAAGAACAAATTCCTTGCACTGACTGACAACAACACGTCCTACGCATGGGCTTCGACCGTTACCGATCCAAAGACGAAGAAGAAGAAGGTAGTGCATTACCGCACAGCCACTGGTGTTGCCGCCATTAAGGAACTGGGAGTCAGCCACGTGCAGTTGCTGCCGATCTACGACTTCGCGTCCGGTGGCGACGAAACAGCGCCGACGTTCAACTGGGGCTATGACCCTGACAACTACAACGTTCCAGAGGGTGGATATTCGTCAGATGCCACCAACCCAACGGCACGCATCACCGAACTCAAGCAAGCGGTGCAGAACCTGCACGCCAACAAACTCCGTGTGGTGATGGACGTTGTTTATAACCACGTTGCAAATGCCAGCAGCTTCTCATTCGAGCTGATCACTCCGGGCTATTTCTTCCGCACGGATGACACTGGAACACTGCTGAACGGAACCGGTTGTGGCAACGAGGTCGCCTCCGAGCGTCCTATGGTGCGCAAATTCATCGTTGACTCGGTGAAGTACTGGGCAAGTGAATACAAACTTGACGGGTTCCGATTCGATCTCATGGGAATCCTTGATGTCACCACGATGCAGCAGGTCCGCCAGGCTGTAAACGCGGTTGACCCAACCATCCTTGTCATCGGCGAAGGCTGGAACATGGGTGGGCTTCCTGAGTCACAGCGTGCAACCCAGGTAAACATCGAGAGCCTCAGCGGCATCTCGGCCTTCAATGACCAGATTCGAGACGGTATCAAGGGTTCGGTGTTCAACGCGAACGAAACCGGATGGGCAACTGGCAATCTTGGGCGAAAGAACGACGTTATGGCCGGCATCACTGGCAACGTCGCATATTCAGCCCTAGTCAGCGGCAACTGGATCACCAAGGACCCTGGACAATCGGTGAACTATGTTGAGGCACACGACAACCTGACGCTCGCCGACAAGCTCACCGCGTCTTATGGAGGCACGGCTACCGCGCGATCGCAAGCACATCGTTTCGCTACTTCAATTCCGCTGCTCGCGCAGGGTCTTCCATTTATTCACGCTGGACAGGAGTTTGAGCGCACTAAAAACGGCGACGACAACTCTTACAACTCCGGCGACGGACCTAACGCGCTGAAGTACAAGCAGCGGGTAACCAATGCAACGACGCTGAACTACGTCAAGGGGCTCTTAGCTATCCGCAAGGCGCACCCAGCGTTCAGGTTGTCGACCTCATCCCAGGTGAAGTCGAACCTATCGTTCCTCACTACGGGCAGCACCGTGATTGCATACAAGTTAAATGGCGCGGCTGTGGGGGACAAGTGGTCGACCATTGTTGTTATCCACAACTCGAGCAAGTTGGCACAGTCCGTAACACTCCCAGGCGGCAAGGCAACTTGGAAGGTCGTTGTTCAAGGGGACAAGGCCGGTGTGAGCACGCTCTCAACCCTGAAGCTGATCACCAAGGTCAGTGTTCCGGCAAAGAGCACCATGGTCATCTACAAGTAGGAACAACAAAGCAAGAGCGGCATCCTTTGGAAGGGTGCCGCTTTCGCTTTTTATCTAGTCGAGGGGTCTTACGCCAACCGAGTCTGCCTCTTTGAAGTAGCAGGTTGGGCAAAGTGATTCATAGGTTACGACGTCGCCGTCGATCGCAACTTGATCACCGTCAAATATAAATCGACCGCCAGCCTTGCGAGCATTGAACATGGCCTTTTTTCCACAACGGCAAATCGTCTTGAGTTCCTCGAGGCTGTGTGCCACTTCTAGCAGGCGAATGCTCCCCGGAAAGCCCCGCGTTTGAAAATCCGTTCTGATTCCATAGGCAAGCACGGGGATGTTGTCCAAAACCGCAATCTCAAGCGCTTGGTTTACCTGATCGCGGGTCAGGAACTGGGATTCGTCGATAAGCAGGCAAGAGATAGGGGAGCTGCTTCGAGCGTTGTGCTCGTTGCGAAGCAGGGTGAACTCCACACGTAGGTTGTCGTCGGGGCTAATCAGAAGGTCCACGGCACGTTCGACCCCAAGTCGCGAGACGATCGCCTGATCGCCCTTGCTGTCGATGTTCGGTTTCGCAAGAACTACGGCTTGACCTCGTTCTTCGTAGTTATGAGCCACTTGCAGCAAAGCGGTGCTCTTTCCAGAGTTCATTGCACCGTGTCGAAAATACAGCTTGGACATTTGCTCCTCCTCGTTCCACCATAAACGACTTTGACACGGTGCACTGTCAGGCGTACTCTGATATCTCGCACAGTTGCTTCGAACGTTGGGGAAGACGTATCAAGAGCAAGGAGTATGTGCGTTGAATCAAAAAAATTCGACCGAACTCATCGTTTACGGTCTCGACCAGGCACGCCTTGGTCTTGTCGGCGCACTTGCGAAAGCTAGGGGGCTTTCGGCAACTCAAAGGATGAGCGACTACGGAATATTCTCATGGGTTGCCGAAGTGTCGTTAGAAGACACGAATGAACTCGTCAACTCGATCATCAAACTAAAAAACGTATGCTTTGAGGTCATTTCAACCGACGGACTCGAGTCGGTGCGGCAGGTATACACGCCAAGTCTGGGACTCGGCTCGACAACTATTGATGCGCTGGGCAACGCCTACATCCAGGAGCATCGGCTTCGTGAACTGGTTAGAGATTCGAATATGAATATGTTGAAGCTCCAGAGGCAGATTGCCAGAGAACTGCTCGAACCCTGGAACGCCGAGATTGAAAACCTGTTGGAGTCATCGCTCAGCGAGGCGCGTGCCAGCGCTTAGTCACTTGGGTTGAGGCGCCGAGATGTGTGCCCTGTGCGAGTATCTCTAGTATCTGCGGAATGCTACAACCGCGTTGTGACCGCCAAAGCCGAATGAGTTGCTGATTGCTAGTGCGTGCTCACCCTCGATTTCGCGGGATGCGGTCACCACGTCAAGAGGAATCTCTGGGTCTTGATTGCTCAGGTTGATCGTTGGTGGGATTCTGTTCTCGCGCAGGGCAAGGATCGTGAAAATCGCCTCAACGGCTCCGGCAGCACCTAACAGGTGGCCAGTAGAAGACTTAGTAGCGGTGACAGGGATGTTTGGAAGCAAATCCCCGAATACACGCTTCAGAGCGTTGTATTCGGCTATGTCGCCTACGGGGGTCGAGGTCGCGTGTGCGTTGATGTGCTTTACATCGGCAACGGTTGCGCCCGCCTGGCTCAGAGTGGCTAGCACTGCACGCGCTGCTCCAGAGCCCTCAGGGTCAGGAGCGGTTATGTGGTAGGCGTCCGAGGTCACGGCGCCACCCGCGAGTTCCGCATAAATTTTTGCACCGCGTGCTAAGGCGTGTTCTTCGGTTTCGAGAACGAGAGAAGCACCACCTTCACCCATGACGAAGCCATCTCTGTCGACATCGTACGGGCGTGAAGCTGAGGCCGGATCTTCGTTCCTTTTGCTAAGGGCATGCATCGCTGCGAAAGCGCTTAGTGGCAGAGCGTGAATCGCAGCCTCGCAACCACCTGCAATAACGATGTCAACCTCGCCGGTTTGAAGACGGTTGTAGGCGTTCGAGATTGCCTCGGTAGAGGATGCGCAAGCAGAGACAGCGGTTCTAACTCCACCGCGAGCAGCAAGGTCCATTCCGATGGCGGCCGCAGGACCGTTTGGCATAAGCATCGGCACAGTCATCGGCAAAACACGTCGTGGGCCACGTTCCTGTAGCGTTTCAAAGGCATCCAGGAGTGTCCAGACGCCTCCGATGCCCGTCGAATACTCAACGGCAAAGCGTTCAGGAGTCACTTCTGGCGAACCGGCGTCTGCCCAGGCTTCACGCGCCGAGATGAGCGCAAACTGGCTAGATGGATCCAGGCGCTTTATTTCTTGCGGGGTCAATACTTCGTTGGCTGGAACAGCTGCACGCCCAGCGAAAGTGACTGGCACCTCGTACTTAGAGATCCATTCGGCATCAATAGTTCTGATGCCCGACTCTCCAGCCAAGAGTCGTGCCCAAGTTGTGCGAACGTCACCACCGAGCGGGGTTGTAGCGCCCAGCCCGGTGACGACGATCTTCTTGGTCATTGTGTGCTTCTTGGTTCTTTAGGAAGCCGAAACGATGAAGTTGACAGCGTCTGCGACGGTGTTGAGGTTCTTAACTTCTTCGTCTGGAATCTTGACGCCAAAACGGTCTTCACAGTTAACGACGATGGTCATCATCGAAATCGAGTCGATGTCTAGGTCGTTAGTGAAGTGCTTGTCCATCTGAACTGCGTCGGTAGCGATGCCAGTCTCGTCGTTGACGATCTCAGCAAGACCTGCAAGAACGTCTGCTTGCGAGTGTGCCATTTGTTTCTCCTTAGGTTGTGTTACCAGTATCGATTTTAGGGCAGAACCACTACTTGGGCGGCGAAGGCAAGCCCTGCGCCGAACCCGATTTCTAGTGCGTATCCACCCGATTTCACCGCGCCGGTGCGGAGAAGTTCATGCATCGCAAGCGGAACGCTCGCGGCCGAGGTATTGCCGGTGTTGACTATGTCTCTAGCAACCGCGACGGTGTCTGGAAGCGCCAGTTGCTTGACCATCTCGTCAATGATTCGGATGTTGGCCTGGTGAGTGACCAAGGCAGACAGGTCCTTGGCTTCGATGCCAGCAACTTCAAGAGCTTTCTTGGCGACCTTGGCCATTTCCCAGACCGCCCATCGGAAGACCGTTTGCCCTTCTTGGCGAATGGTCGGCCAGGAGCTCTTGCCGTCGCGGAAGTCGAGCAGGCTTGAGGTCATGCTCACAGCACCCCATTGCGAACCGTCGGATCCCCATACTGTTGGGCTAATCCCTGGAAAATCGGACGGGCCAACAATCGCAGCACCGGCACCGTCACCAAGGAGGAAGCTGATCGTGCGGTCGGTCGGGTCAATGATGTCGCTGAGTTTCTCAGCGCCTACGACAAGCACATATTTCGCCACTCCTGAACGCACGAGGGCGTCGGCCTGAGCGATGCCATAGCAATAGCCCGCGCAAGCTGCGGAGATGTCGTATGCAGGGGCAGGGTTCGCACCAACAAGTTCCGCCAGCAAGGTAGCAGCAGAAGGGGTCATGTAAGGATGCGTGATCGTGTTGAACACCACCGCGCCAATTTCCTGCGGGTCAATGCCAGCCTTTTCGATTGCTTCCTTGGATGCTGCAACGGCTAGATCCATCATGCTCGTGTCTTTTCCAGCACGGCGTCGAGTGATGATGCCGGTGCGTTGGCGAATCCACTCGTCTGAAGAATCGATAGGACCCGCGATGTCATCGTTTGTGACGACAAGTTCGCCTCTGGCTGCGCCAAGGGAGTAGATTCTCGAGTATTTGTTGAGTTCGTATTGCTTCAAAACAGGTTTCGACACTTTGTCCTCGGATTCAGTTGCTCAGGAGCGTTTTGGCGGCTTCAAGGTTTTCACGGGTTTTCAGGGCGACAACTTCGGTTCCGACCATACCTCGCTTTGCCAGTCCTGCAAGTGCTCCGCCGGGGGCTAGTTCGACAAGTTGATTGACACCGGCTTCTTGCATCGCGCTCATGCAAAGATCCCAGCGGACGGGGTTTGCTACCTGACCAACCAAAAGCTCAAGTGCCTCGGATCCCGACTTGACCAAACGGCCGTCCTTGTTAGACCAGAGAGCGATTTGCGGGTCTTGCACGTAAAGCGTTGACGCAAAATCAGCAAGGGCATCCACGGCTTCTTGCATGAAAGGTGTGTGAAACGCTCCAGCAACCTGCAACTGCACTACTCGAGCGCCTGCGATGCCGTTGGCTACTAAATCTTGAATCCATTCGGATCGTCCGGCGGCTACGATTTGTCCACCGCCATTGAAGTTGGCTGGGAAAAGTTCCTTCTCTTCGAGCGCCGCCAGCACTTCGTTCTGGTCGCCACCCAAAATAGCGGCCATTGATGTAGCGGTCTTGGCGGCAGCCTTGGCCATCTCTTGGCCACGTTTGACAACGAGGCGCATGGCATCTTCATCGCTTAGCACTCCTGCGATTGCTAGGGCGGCAACCTCACCAACTGAGTGCCCAGCCACGCCGTCCCATGATCCTGGTTCTAGTTCGCGAGACGAAGCGATGCTCGCTGCCACAATTAGCGGCTGCGCAATCGCGGTGTCGCGGATGGTGTCGGCGTCACTGAAAAGCCCATGGGACTCTAGGTCGATACCCGAATAGGCTGTCAGGTGCGAAAACGCTTCTTTGAATCGGTCAAAATCAATCCATGACCCAATGAAGCCTGGTGTTTGAGAACCCTGCCCTGGGCACGCCAGCACCTTCATTAGGCGTCGCCACCGGTTGAGCCGCTGGTTCCAGCGTTGACGTCGTGCAAGCGATATTTCTCGATAGCTCGAGCCGGTGCCGAAGCATCCATTTCACCTCGCGCGACAAGCTGCTGGAGAACTCGCACAACGATAGATGGACCATCGATCTTGAATGCTCGTCTGGCAGCAGCTCGAGTATCGGAGAAGCCGAAGCCGTCGGCACCAAGTGTCGCGTAATCGCCCGGCACCCAGTTTCTGATCATGTCAGGTACCGCGTGCATGAAGTCGCTTACACCAAGGAATGGGCCGCGCACATCCGATAGTTTTTCGGAAATGTAAGGCCTTTGGTACTCAACGCCCGGGTTTAGGAAGACAGCCTCATCGTGAGCAAGTCCGTCGCGGCGAAGCTCCGTCCAAGAAGTTACCGACCAGATGTCAGCAGACACGCCCCAGTCGTCCTGAAGCAGCTTCTGCGCTTCGTATGCCCAAGGAACTGCAACGCCAGATGCGAGAATCTGAGCCTTGTAGCCTTCGAAGTTGTTTTCGCTGACACGGTGAATTCCGCGGATGATGCCCTCAACATCGACACCTTCAGGCTCGGCTGGCTGAACGTATGGCTCGTTGTAGACCGTCACGTAATAGATAACGTTCGGGTCTGGATGGGTTCCGCCATACATGCGTTCGATTCCCGAGCGAATGATGTGACCAATCTCATAACCGAATGCTGGGTCATAGGTGATGACCGCTGCGTTTGTAGAGGCCAAAACTGGGGAATGGCCGTCCGCGTGCTGTAGGCCCTCACCTGTGAGAGTTGTGCGACCCGCTGTCGCTCCGATCATGAAGCCTCTAGCCATTTGGTCGGAAGCCGCCCAAATGGCGTCAGCGGTGCGCTGGAAGCCGAACATCGAGTAGAAGACATAGATAGGAATAAGCGGTTCGCCCTGGGTTGCGTAGCTCGTGCCGATTGCCGTGAATGCGGCCACGGATCCAGCCTCATTGATTCCTGTGTGCAGAATCTGACCTGCAGGGGATTCCTTGTAGGAAAGCAAGATGTCGCGGTCGACCGAGATGTAGTGCTGACCCTTTGGGTTATAGATTTTGGCTGTCGGGAAGAACGCGTCCATTCCAAAGGTGCGAGCCTCGTCTGGGATGATCGGCACGATGCGATTGCCGAACTCCGGTGCGCGAAGCAAGTCTTTCAGCAGTCGAACGAATGCCATCGTGGTGGCAACTTCTTGCGTGCCAGAGCCGCCCTTAGCGACCTCATAAACCTTGGCCTCTGGAACGTTGACCTGCGTGTATTTGCTTCGGCGTTCTGGAAGGTAGCCGCCGAGCTCGCGACGGCGCTCGTGCATGTACTGAATCTCTGGAGCGTCTTGTCCTGGGTGGAAGTAAGGCGGCTGATATGGATTCTCTTCGAGCACTGCGTCGGAGATTGGCACGCGCATTTCGTCGCGGAATGCCTTGAGGTTCTCGAGAGTGAGCTTCTTCATCTGGTGAGTGGCGTTTCGACCTTCGAAGCTCTTGCCAAGACCGAATCCCTTGATGGTTTTCGCGAGGATGACCGTCGGTTGACCCTTGTGGTCCATCGCCGCTTTGTAGGCAGCGTACACCTTGCGGTAGTCATGTCCGCCGCGTCGGAGGCTCCAGATTTGGTCATCGGTCATGTTTGCAACAAGAGCTGCAGTTCGTGGGTCTCGTCCGAAGAAGTTTTCGCGCACGAACGCACCGTCTTCAGTCTTGTAGGTCTGGAAGTCACCATCTGGGGTGTTGTTCATGAGGTCAACTAGTGCCCCATCGACGTCGCGGGCAAGCAGGTCATCCCATTCGCGACCCCAGATGACCTTGATCACGTTCCAGCCTGCGCCTCTAAAGAAGGCCTCTAGCTCCTGAACGATCTTTCCGTTTCCGCGGACCGGTCCGTCGAGTCGCTGCAGGTTGCAGTTGACCACGAAGGTTAGGTTGTCCAAACCATCGTTGGCTGCGAGTTGAAGAGCGCCGCGCGATTCGACCTCGTCTAGCTCGCCGTCTCCCAAGAAGGCCCAGACGTGTTGTTGAGAAGCATCCTTGAAGCCTCGTTCGGTTAGGTAGCGGTTCGCCTGCGCTTGATAGATCGCATTGATCGGTCCGATACCCATCGACACCGTTGGGAACTGCCAAAAGTCTGGCATTAGGCGCGGGTGTGGGTAGGAGCTCAGGCCGCCGCCGGCGTGTGAGCGCTCTTGGCGGAAACCGTTCAGCTGATCTTCCGACAGACGTCCTTCCAGGAAGGCTCTAGCGTATGGGCCGGGGGAGGCGTGGCCTTGAATGAAGATTTGATCCCCGCCCGATGGGTGATCTTGCCCCTTGAAGAAGTGGTTGAAACCGATCTCGTAAAGAGTCGCGGATGAGGCAAACGTGGAGATGTGTCCGCCGACTCCGATTCCTGGGCGCTGTGCTCTATGCACCAGCATGGCGGCGTTCCAACGCATCCAGGCGCGATAGGTGTGCTCAATCTTTTCGTCACCGGGAAATTCAGGTTCGGCTTCAACTGGAATGGTGTTTATGTAGTCGGTGTTGGGGGAGTGAGGCACATTGATCTGTAACTCGCGTGCACGTCGAAGCAGATTCGCCATGATTTCGCTGGCTCGTTCACGTCCGTGAACCTTCGTAAGTGCGTTCAGAGATTCAAGCCATTCGGCCGTTTCTTCCGGATCCATATCTGGTCTGTTTACCGCGTATGGGTCGTTAACGTTTAGAGACACCGACATCCTCTTTCGTGGGGGATGAACAAAAATGCAACCTTGGTAAAGTCACCGTCCAAGTTTATTCGGCTTCGGGAAGTTAATCTTGATTAGCGCAGTTTGACACCACAATCGAAAGGATTCCCATGCAGCCCATCGTTGGCGATCTAGCCCCAGATTTCACCCTTGTAAACCAGTTCGGTGAGAACGTAACCCTGAGCGACTACCGAGGAAAAAGCAACGTTGTGGTCGTTTTCTACCCGCTCTCGTTCTCGGGAACCTGCACCGGTGAACTCTGTGAGTTGCGCGACAACTTTAGTGACTTCGCAGACGCCAACGTCGAGCTTCTGGCAATCAGCGTCGACAGCAAGTTTGTTCAAAAGAAGTTCGCCGAAGCAGAGGGGTACAAGTTCAACGTGCTCGCCGACTTCTGGCCACACGGCGCTGTTGCTCAGTCATACGGTGTGTTTCTTGAAGAGCATGGATTCGCAACCCGAGGAACGTTCGTAATCAACAAGGATGGCGAGATCACAGCCAAGTTTGTGACTGGTCCAGGTCAAGCCCGTAACCTCGACGAATACCGCAAGGCAATCGCAAGCCTCTAAAGTCTAGTTCGGACTCTTCAGACTTGCCCCGATTTCTAGATCATGAAGCATCTAAACGTCCATCCCAAGGCAAGTGGTTCGCTTCATCCTCGATTTTGTTGTAGTGTTTTCTGGTTGCCGTTCTAGCGAGCGAGCATCAGGGCCTTTAGCTCAGTTGGTAGAGCGCCACGCTTACACCGTGGATGTCATCGGTTCGAGCCCGGTAGGGCCCACAATCTCGAACAAATCGATGCACTTTTAGAGTGCATCTCATCGGTAGGATTTCCGTTATGGACAACGCCGAGTCTCAACCTCCTCAGCCGCAGGCTATGAGTGACAGCGAGCTTGAAATCGCGCTCGAGGCAGCGAAACAATCTGCCGATGGTCTAGTGGCAGC
>JBEEJJ010000002.1:0-32119 GCA_041169265.1 Actinomycetota bacterium | reverse complement strand
CGCTTGATCTTGAGCGATGGCGTTAGGTGTCCGGATTCTTCGGTCAACTCGGTCTGGATGATTGAGAATTTGCGAATCGACTCGGCCTTCGAAACCGTTGCGTTCACCGCATCCACTGCCTTTTGAACTTCGGCAAGCACGAGCGGAGACTTCGCCGCTTCAGCAACCGATAGGTTCTTGTCGCCGCCGTTGTTGGAGAGCCAAATCGGAAGCATTTCGGAGTCGAGCGAAATCAACGCCGCAATGAATGGTCGCTGATCACCGATGACCACGGCCTGCCCAATCAGAGGATTGGCTCGCAGTGGGTCTTCCATAGGAGCAGGGGCAACGTTCTTGCCTCCGGCGGTGACCAAGAGTTCCTTCTTGCGGCCCGTGATTGCCAAGAACCCGTCAGCATCCAACTCACCGATGTCTCCGGTGTGGAACCAGCCATCCTGAAGAGCCTCGGCAGTAGCCTCTGGGTTGCGCCAGTATCCGCGCAGCAGGTTGTAGCCACCGAGCAGCACCTCGCCATCATCCGCAATACGAACGCTGGTTCCGGGCAGGGCGTAGCCAACCTTGCCGATCTTTACGTTGCTCGGGCGCCCGATGGTGGCTGGGGCAGTGGTTTCGGTCAAGCCGTAGCCTTCGAGCACGGTCAGTCCGATTGCGCGGTAGAAGTGTCCTAGACGCTCACCCAGAGGAGCACCGCCCGACACAGCGAAGCGAACCTGTCCGCCCATGGCTGCGCGGAGTTTCTTATAAACCAGAGCGTCGAACAGCTTGTGCTTGAGTGCCAAACCGACCGGAACCTTGCCAGCTTCGTTTGCCTTTGACCACGCGATTGCGGTCTCGACTGCCGACTGGAAGATCTTGGCTTTGCCTCCCGCTGCAGCCTTCTGCTCGGCGCTGTTGTAAACCTTTTCGAATACTCGAGGAACGGCTAGCAAGAAGTTTGGGTGGAAAGTTGCCATCGCGGGCGCAACATTCTTGGCGTCCGGCTGGTGACCAACCTTGACGCCGGAGTGCACCGCGATTACCTCGATGAAGCGTGCGAACACGTGAGCGAGTGGCAGAAACAGGAGTGTCGAGGTTCCTTCCCAGAGAACTTCAGGAAGCTCAACCTGAGCATTTCGCGATAGCTCAACGAATCCTCGGTGGGTCAACTCGCAACCCTTTGGCTTTCCGGTGGTACCCGAGGTGTAAATGATGGTTGCAAGATCTGCCAGGCCCGCTGCACGGCGGCGTTTTTCAACCTGGTCGTCGGCAATCTCGCGTCCAAGTTCAACAAGACGATCGATCGCGCCATCATCCATGCGCCAAACGTTGCGAATCAGGGGAGTACTCGCCTTGATTTGCGAATAGCGCTGTTCGTGCTCTTCGTTTTCGAGCCAAAGAGCCACCGCATCGCTGTTCGAGAGAATCCACTCGAGCTGTGCTGGAGCCGATGTTTCGTAAACTGGCACGGATACGGCACCTGCGTACCAAATTGCAAAGTCGATTAGCGACCATTCAAAGCGTGTGCGAGACATGATTCCGATGGCTTGACCGGGCTGGATTCCTGCGGCAACGAAACCCTTGGCCAGCGCTATGACCTTCTGCTCGAATTCTTCGGCGCTCATGTCCGACCAGTTGCCGGCGGCATCCTGGGTGGCATAGAGGGGGAGTTTCGGAGTCCGTTTTACGCGCTCAACCAGAAGATCGGTGATGTTGTCGGTTTCGGCAGATTTTACGTGTGCCGGAATCTCATAGGTTTGCATCGTTACTCCCTGTTAGTTAGGAAAATCCTAGTTTGCTCTGGCGTTACTTTCATAGAACAAAGAGAGAGAACTCTTGGATTGTTTATTCCGCTCTTTGGCTAAACTTACACAGATAACTCTCGGAACACGAACAAATTAAGGCGAGCATGTACGCGGTTGGAATCGACATCGGTGGCACCAAGATCGGTGGCGCTTTGGTCGACGAATCTGGAAGCATCATTCGTGAGTCACGGGTTCCGACTCCGGCCCAAGATTCCGACGCCATCACTGATGCTGTGGTGCAACTGATTCAAGAGCTATCCGAGGGCGTCGAAGTTCTAGCCGTAGGTGTGGCGGCAGCCGGTTTTGTCGATGCCGAGCGCTCCAACATCGTCTACGCTCCAAACCTTTCTTGGCGAAACGAACCGCTCAAGGCGAAAATCCAAGCCAAAGTCGCGATGCCGGTATTCATCGAGAACGATGCCAACGCGGCGGGTTGGGCCGAATACAAATTCGGTGCCGGAGCAGGGGCCAGACACGTCGTCATGTTGACCATCGGAACCGGTGTCGGAGGAGCAATCATCGTCGATGGCAAACTCTTGCGCGGAGGGTTTGGCCTAGCCGCTGAGTTAGGGCACGTTCCGCTCAACGGCGGCGACCGCGCTTGCGGTTGTGGTCAAGTCGGATGCATTGAACCCTACGGATCCGGAACCTCTCTTTTGAAGGCTGCCCGAGCTCTGGCATCCTCTGGCGACGCAAAAGGATTTCGTTTGGCCCAACTCGAAGAAGAGAACGGCGAACTCACCGGCGCTCAGGTTTATCAGGCGATCGTCGAGCAGGATGCTGGAGCGCTGGAACTGCTTTCAAACCTAGGCACTGCATTGGGCAAGACCGTTGCCGGCATCTGCGCTGTTTTGGATCCGGAAGTAGTCATCATCGGTGGTGGAGTGAGTGCCGCGGGCGAACTCATCTTGAACCCGATACGCGAAAGCTACGAGAAGCACCTTTCGGCGGCGGCGTTCAGACCGCACGTGCGTTTTGCCATCGCTCAATTCGTCAATGACGCAGGCGTCGTCGGCGCAGCCGACCTGGCTCGGCTAGAACTGGGCACGCTATAAACTTGAAGTTCGCTCGGTCTGAGCACAAGGGCTAGAAATCGCGGGAGGTATCGTGGCTTATTTCATCTTGAAGTCGCTCATCCTTGGCCCGCTCTTGAGGCTTTTGTTTCGCCCTTGGGTTCGCGGGATGGAAAACATTCCAAGCACCGGTGCTGCCATTCTGGCTAGCAATCACCTTTCCTTCAGTGACAGCATTTTTCTTCCGTTGCAGTCGCGAAGACCAGTGGTATTCCTCGCCAAGTCTGAGTACTTCACGGGCAAGGGGCTCAAAGGGGCACTGACCCGCTGGTTCTTCAAATCAACAGGACAGCTTCCCATCGACCGCAGCGGTGGAAAGGCTTCTGAAGCGTCATTGAACACCGGGCTCAAGGTTTTGGCGCAAGGTCAACTTTTAGGGATTTACCCAGAAGGCACCCGCAGCCCAGATGGTCGCCTCTTCCGCGGTCGCACCGGAATCGCGCGAATGGTGCTCGAGGCCAAGGTGCCGATCATCCCCGTTGCCATGATTGACACCGAAAAGGTGCAGCCGATCGGCAAGCGCCTGCCGCGCATCCGCCGAATTGGAATCATCGTTGGCGAACCGCTCGACTTTTCGCGTTTCGCCGGCATGGAAGGCGACCGAATCGTGCTGCGAGCGATCACCGACGAGATCATGTATGAACTCATGAAGCTCAGTGGGCAAGAGTATGTGGACGTTTACGCCTCGTCTATGAAGAAGCCCAAAGGCGCTCCCGCAAAAGCCTCAACCACCGCAGAAACACCAGCAGTCAGGACAGCAGAGTAATGAATGAACCAGTAGTTGCAGCAGACCCAGCGGTCATCGCAGGGCTCGACAACTATGTCAACCTGCCTGCTGCTCAGCAGCCGACTTGGCCAAACGCGGATGCGGTGCTCGATGCCCGTGCCAAGCTCGCCAAGTTGCCTCCACTCGTGTTCGCCGGTGAAGTTGACATTCTTCGTGCTCGTCTGGCCTCGGCTGCCGAAGGCAAGGCCTTCCTGTTGCAGGGCGGCGACTGCGCCGAAACCTTTGTAGATGCAACCGCAGATCGCATTCGCAACCGGGTCAAGACCTTGCTCCAGATGGCGGTGGTCTTGACCTACGGCGCTTCGATGCCGGTGATCAAGATGGGTCGCATGGCTGGCCAGTTTGCCAAGCCTCGTTCGTCGAACGACGAGACCCGCGAGGGTGTGACGCTGCCCGCATACCGTGGAGATGCAGTCAACGGTTATGACTTCACACTCGAGTCGCGCACTGCCAACCCTGAACGGTTGTTGAGCGCGTACCACACGTCAGCCTCGACCCTGAACCTTATCCGCGCCTTCACCCAGGGTGGATTCGCCGACCTACGTTCAGTTCACGAATGGAATCGCGGCTTCACCACAAACCCTGCTAACGTTCGTTACGAATCTCTCGCGCAGGAAATCGACCGCGCCATCAAGTTCATGGCTGCCTGTGGGGCAGACTTTGATGCACTGAAGACCACCGAGTTCTATGTGAGCCACGAAGCCCTGCTATTCGACTACGAACGTCCGATGACTCGCATCGATTCGCGCACAGGAACTCCTTACTCAACTTCGGGCCACTTCGTTTGGATTGGCGAGCGAACCCGCCAACTCGATGGTGCTCACGTCGATTTCATGTCGCGCATCCGCAACCCGATCGGCGTCAAGCTCGGACCAAGCACTTCGGTCGACGACGTTCTGGCACTAATCGACAAACTCGACCCAAACCGCGAGCCTGGTCGCCTAACCTTCATCAGCCGTATGGGTGCTCCAAAGATTCGCGAGGCTCTGCCGAAGTTGGTCGAGGCCGTTCGCGATTCGGGTGCAAACCCGCTTTGGATCACCGACCCGATGCACGGCAACGGAATCACCACCAAGAACGGCTACAAGTCGCGCCGCTTCGACGATGTCATGAACGAGGTTGCCGGCTTCTTCGAGGTGCATCGTGCTGCTGGAACCGTGCCCGGTGGTATTCACGTTGAACTAACCGGCGATGACGTGGCGGAATGCCTCGGCGGTTCTGAGCAGATCGACGAGAGCACTCTCGAGGAGCGTTATGAGTCGCTTTGTGACCCAAGGCTCAACCACTCGCAGTCGCTTGAGCTCGCGTTCTTGGTTGCCGAGTCGCTCGCGAAGCGCTAGACCACGGGTCAAGCCGCGCGACATTTGCTCCGAGCGTCTCGATCTGACTCACTAGCGACCTCTAGAGCGCTTGCTATCGGCTTACGATTGTGACCTTGTCACCGCGGCGAAGTTGTGCGCCAGCCTTCACCGATGCGCTCTTCACCTTAACGATGCCCCATTGAGAAGAGAGCTTGTCGGTGTCGATTACCACTACGAGACCCAGCGACTTTAGTGCCGATTGAGCGGCAGCAATGGTTTCGCCAACCACCTTTGGCATGATCACCAGGTTCGAACCCTTCGAAACTATGAGTTCGACGGTTCCGTTCTCGCCAAGCGGTTCACTTGCTGGGACGAGCGAAATCACCTGCCCGTTTGGCACGGTATCGCTGTATTCGGTTGTGACTGCAGAAACCGTCAACCCGACCGAGCCAAGTAGTGCAGTCGCCGCATCCTGGGTAATTCCAGCGACGCTTGGAATCGGACCGAGCGATACCTTCAGGTTGATGCGGGAGCCGACCGCAATCTTTTCTCCTCCAACGCCGGTGTAGTCAAAAACCGTGCCGGCAGGTGCTGAGTTGAACCAGGCCTCAGCGCCACCGAAGGTGAATCCAGTCTTGGTGATCTCGACGGTCGCCTCGGCAACATTCAAACCAGAAAGATTTGGCGCTGCTCTAAGTTCGGGACCAAGAGAAACGACTAGCTTGAGCTGGGTGCCACTGAAGACCAGCGAGCCAGCTCCCGGCTCGGTGCGAATGACCAATCCCTGCGCCACGTCTGGGGAATATTCGTTGGTCACAACCACATCGAGTTCAAGCCCACTCAGTGCGTTTTGCGCGTTGGCAACGGTGCGGTTGGTTAGCTCTGGCAGGGCTCGAAGCGCACCAGGCCCGGCACCAAACCACCAACCCGCTCCGGTGGCTAACACGATCGCCATCAGGGTAGTTAGCAGCCAACGCCAGAAGCGCGCCTGGGTCCATCTAGAAAACGGAAGTTCTTCATCGGTGCCGGGCGCATCGCCTATCAAACCCGTCTGGCCGCCGATCACCGTGGTGGCATTCGGGTCTAGAGTTTCCTGCCCGCCGCCGATAACCTTTGTGGCGCCGCTTAGGTTGCCAACCGCGGATGCTGCGCCGATTACCTCGGTTGCGTTCGTGTCCTGCCCGCTCAGCAGCTTGGTGGCGTTGCTCGAAGTCTGAGTCTCGACTGACGTGCGTTCTTTAGGAACGGCAGGTTCGTCCACCAACTCCTTGGCGATGGCGCGAACGTATTCGAGCAGCTCCTGCGCATCATCCGGTCGGTCATCAGGATTCGGTTCGGTGCACCAAAGCACCAGCTCGTCGACCTGCCTAGACAGTCCAGGTAATAGCTCGCTGGGTGACGGAACGCTCTCTCGGGCGTGCTGGGCCGCCACTGCGGATGCGTCGTCGCCGCTAAACGGCTGCCTGGAGGTCAATAGTTCAAACGCCAAAATGCCAACAGCATAAATGTCGGCTCGCTTATCCGCCTGACCGGCTGTGACGGTTTCTGGCGCGATGTATGCTGCCGTTCCAAGCAACTGCTCGCTGGCGCTCGCCGAAACTGGTCTAGCCAACCCAAAATCGCTCAGTTTGATGCGGCCGTCGTCGGCAAGCAAAACGTTCTCTGGCTTGATGTCGCGGTGAACGATGCCTGCTCGGTGTGCTGCAGATAAACCCAGAAGCACTTGTTCGAGTAGCCCAACGACCTTGGCTTCTGGAATAGATCCAAACTCATTTAGAACGTCTCTGAGGGTTCGCCCCGCGACGTATTCCATCACCAAAAACGGTGAGCCCGAGTCGCTTCCTTGGTCGAACACGTTCACCAGGTTGGGGTGATTCAGATTGGCGGCAAGCACAGCCTCGCGCTGAAATCGCTCTAAAAAGCTGTGGTCGGAGGCAAGATGCGGATGAATCAGCTTGACGGCAACCTGCCGTTGAAGCCTGGTGTCTTCAGCGAGGAAGACCCTTGCCATGCCGCCCTGCGCCAAGGGTCGAATGATGCGGTAGCGCTCGCCGAGCATCCGATCGCTGAAGGGGGAGAGATTCATCATGCCAAGGATACCCGCTCGACTTTTTCGAAGGGGTTAGGAGGTGCCGAGGCTCAGCGCCAATTCATCCGGTTGGTAGTGCAGAACGGGGATGTTGTGGCAATCTTGACCTGTGAATGATGTTTTAGCCAGCGTGCCAGCAATCTCTTTTGACGAGGCAGCGGAACTTCTTGGAATATCGGTTGGAAAGGTTCGTCGACTCGTCGAAGAGCATTCCTTGATTTCATTCAGGCGCGGTGCCGACAAGGTAATTCCTGCCGAAACCATCGTCGATGGCGAACCGCTGCACAGCCTCCGAGGCACCATCATGTTGCTGCTCGATTGCGGGGTTTCGCTTCAAGAAGGCATCGAATGGCTCTACCAGCCGAACGATTTGCTCGGTGAAACTCCGATGGCTTCGCTTCTGGCTGGCCACAAGTCTCCTGTGCGTCGCGCTGCCCAGATGTTGGCCCAGTAAACATTTTCAAGCCGGCTCGATATCCGCCCGGAACGCCACCTGGACACCGTTCGTTCTTGTGTTTGTCTAGTTAGGCCTGACGGTTGATGACCCGCATGGCGAGTTCGCGAAGCTGAAGTTTCGCGGTTGGGTCAATCTCTAGCATGTCAAGTGCGCTCAGGCTCTCGTTCGCGAGTTCTTCAATCATTTGCTCGGTCTTGGACAGAGCGCCGGACCCCTTGATCGTCTGCTGAAGAAACGCGATCTGTTCGTCCTCGAGCTTGCGACTCGAGAGAAGTTCATCAAAAATCTTGCCGACTGACGGCATCAATGCTTCACGAGTGAGCGCAACAAGCACGGTGCGCTTGCCTTCTCGCAGGTCATCCCCGGTTGGTTTGCCCGTGATGCTCGAGTCTCCGAAAACGCCCAGGATGTCGTCGCGCAACTGAAAGGCCATGCCGAGCGGAATGCCAAACGCAGAGAGACCACGCAGGGTGGCCGGGTCTGCGCCAGCAAAGGCGGCTCCAATCAGAAGTGGAGCTTCGATGCTGTATTTGGCGGTCTTGTAGAGGATCACTCGGTTGGCTCGACCAACCGCACCCTCGACGTCGCGGGTCGGAGCCGCGTTTTCTTCGAGCACGTCTAGGTATTGACCGGCCATTACCTCGACGCGCATCTTCGAGAATTCGTCTCGGCACGCCGATTCGATTTGTGTGCTGGGGGATTTCAAGAGCGCGTTACCAAACAGCTCGCTGCTCCAGGCCAGCATCAAGTCACCGACGAGCACCGATCCGGCCTGACCGAACCTCTCGGGGCTGCCCGCCCATCCCGAGTTGTCGTGCATGTATTCGAATCGCTTGTGAATGGCGGGAACGCCTCGGCGAGTGTCACTTTGGTCGAGAAGGTCGTCGTGAACGAGCGCGGCTCCGTGGAACATCTCAAGTGCGGCACTGATGCCCACCATGGCCTCCGCAGACTTGGTGCGCTGCGCGTGATCCTGTCCGAAACTCGCGGCGTCAAGGCAAGCAACCCAAGCCCAGTAGCAAAACAGCGCTCTGAATCGCTTTCCGCCGGCAAGAAGGTCTTTGGTGTAATCAACGAGGATGCCCAAGTCGGGTGAAATCGCCAAGAACTCGTCTTTACGCGATGCGCAGAATTCATCGAGCTGTCGCTGCACGAGCTCGAGTAGCACCTTGGTTTCACTCACGGGAATAGCCTAACGCCAAGGCAGGTCTTATCATTTGACTAGATTCGTGATCGAAAGGTTGGCAAATCATGGGGCTTTCTGAGCGAGAACAACGCGTTCTCGAAGAACTAGAACGTGGACTCTACGAAGAGGACGCTCGGTTTGCTCAGCGCGTTTCATCTGGCGGAAACCTGGCTGGCAAGGTGGTTGCAGGCGTCTTGCTTGCGGTCATCGGCCTCTCGGTGCTTGTCTTCGCGGTCATCATTCAGATCATGATCATCGGGCTCGTGGCCTTTGCGCTGATGTTGGGCGGGCTTGTGCTCGCGACTTCCAGCGGAGCAAATGCCAAGCCGAAAGAGTCAAAGTCGGCAAAAGCAACCGCACCTCAGCCCGATAAGCCCAAGAAGAGCCCAGGTAGTTTCTTCGAAGACCGGTGGGATAAGCGATCCGGTAGCTAACCAACCCAGAGGTCGGTCTAAATCAAATAACGGAGCCTGCGGGCTCCGTTTTTTTGACTTTGCTGACCGGTTGGATTAAAAAATTTACTCCACTTTACTCCACGCATGCAGTTACTTGTAAATGGCTGATTGTTACGCAAACGATATCGAAATTTCCTAGTAATTTCGCACCCTAAAGGGTCGTTTGTGGAGTAAAGTGGAGAGAAATGTAGCATCACGGATCAGAAGGGAGGCAAACCATGTTTTCAGGCGAATACGAGCTCAAACTCGACGACAAGGGCCGCATGATCTTGCCCTCCCGTCTGCGCGAAGAATTCCAGGGCGGGCTTTACCTGACCAAGGGTCAAGAGGGCTGCCTCTTCGTTTACACCACGACTTACTTCAATGACCTGATTTCCAACATGGATGCCGCATCGCTAACCACTGCCGAGCAGCGTGCATACCTTCGCCTTTTCCTTTCGGGCGCTAAGAACGAGCTTCCAGACCGCCAAGGTCGCATCACCGTTGCACCAGCCCTGCGCACCTACGCGAAGTTGTCGAAGGAACTCGTGCTGATTGGTGTTCGCACCCACCTAGAGATTTGGGACCGCCAAGAGTGGCTCGACTACCAGGCTCGCGAAGAGGCATCTTTTGCTAATCGCTCGGGGGAGGTGATTCCGGGAATCTTCTAGCCCACCAGCTAGGTCTTCACCCGTAAATCGTCCGACCTTCTTCCCCTAGGTCGGAATCACGGGTGAGGTTCTAGAAGATGGGACGGAAACCCGGGGCTTATGTCCATCGATCAACTTCACGAACCCGTCATGTTAGAGCGTTGCATCGAGCTTCTGGCTCCTGCACTCGAGTCAGACGGTGCGGTGCTAGTTGACTGCACTCTTGGTCTCGGCGGTCACACCGAGGCATTCCTCGAGCGATTTCCAAACCTGCAGGTAGTCGGACTCGACCGTGACCCAAATGCTCTGAAACTGGCCCAGCAGCGCCTCGAGCGTTTCGGCAGTCGCGTCAAGTTCTGCCACGTGGTTTACAACGAGATCACCGATGCATTGGACGACCTTGGTATCGAATCAGTCCAAGGCGTCTTAATGGACCTCGGTGTCTCGTCGATGCAACTTGACGAGTCTGAGCGAGGCTTCGCTTACTCATACGAAGCTCCGCTCGACATGCGCATGGACAACACCACCGGAATCACGGCTGCAGATGTTGTGAACGACTACGAAGAGACAGACCTGGTTCGAATCTTCAAGGAATTCGGGGAAGAGCGTTATGCACGTCAGATCGCACGAGCAGTGGTTGCGGCTCGCAGGGTTGCCAAGTTTGAAACCAGCACCCAGCTTGCTTCGCTCATCGTGAAGGTTGTGCCATTCATCCCTGGAAAGAGTTCTGGTCACCCTGCAAAGCGGGTGTTCCAGGCCCTTCGCATCGAAGTGAACGCAGAACTGGATGCACTCAAAGAGGCCATGCCTCAGGTGATTAAGCTGCTGGCCGTCGGTGGTCGCGTAGTGGTTTTGGCCTATCAGTCGCTCGAGGACCGCATCGTCAAGCAGGCGTTAGTGGCCGCATCAACCTCTTCGGCTCCAATCGAGCTACCCATCGAACTTCCTGAGCACGCACCCGTGCTGAGGCTTGTGGTCAAAGGTGCCGAGCTGGCATCCGAGACAGAAAAAGTATCAAACCCTCGTTCGGCTTCGGTGCGTTTGCGTGCCGCCGAGAAAGTAAGGCAAGCAGCATGAGCGCCCTCAGAGTAGCGGGACCAGTAACGAATGTTCGCTGGACACCAAAGGTATCGGCAACGTCAGCCCGTCGCACTAAGCTAGCCATCCCACTGCTCGTGGTTCTCGGCCTACTCGGTATCCAGATCATCCAGTTGATCATCGGTGTCTTCATCAGCCAGGGCGCTTATGAGTTGGCACAGCTCAAGGCCTACAAACACGAACTCGGCACCACCAGCGAAATCCTCGCCTCAGAAGTTGACTCGCTCTCGTCGCAGCAAAATCTTGCCAACGCCGCCGAGGGGCTGGGCATGGTGGCAAACACCAACCCGGTATTCCTTCGTATCGAAGACCAGAAGATTTTTGGCAAGCCAAAGGCGGCCTACGGGGGAGACTCTTCGAAGGTTGCTCGAAACTTGGTTCCTAACTCGATGCTGGTGAGCACAACCGACGTGGCTGCAATCAAGGCTCAGCAGGCAGCAAATGCTGCAGCTGCCAAGGCCGCCGCTCAAGCCAAGAATGCTGCTGCGGTTGTGCCCGCTGGCCCCGTTCAAACGAATGTCGTTCCGATGCAAAACGCTAACGCTCAAGTAGCGTTTTCTAGTGGCGGCATCCTGGCTTCGCCAACCCACTAAACGCGAAAAGAGGGCTTGATGAGCTACATGCAGCCCGGCGACAGCAACAAGCGCCTTCGCCTTTTCGTAATGTTTTTGGTGATCGTCTGTGTATCGTTCTGCTGGAAACTGGTCGAATTCCAAGTGGTGCGCGCCGATGAGATCAATAAAGTCTCCAAAGAGAAGCGTTCGGTAACCAGAACCCTTCCTGCGGTACGCGGATCAATCGTTGATGTGAATGGCCACGAGCTAGCCAAAACGGTTTACCGCTATGACATCAATGCGGCCCCGATCAACGTTGCCCCGATCACTCGCACGAGCAATGGCGTATCCGTGCAGATCAGCGTTGACCAGCAGGTAGCCGAGATTGCAGCGGTGCTTGGCATGACCCCAGAGGATGTCAAGACCAAGGTGACAGGCACCTCTAACTACGCCAGCATTAAAAAGAACGTTGATTCCGACGGCTATCGCCAACTTCAGAAGCTCGACATTCCGTGGCTTTACTTCGATCAGAAACTTGCCAGAATCTACCCGGACGGCGCTGTTGCCGGAAACCTCTTGGGATTCGTCGGAGTCGATGGCACCCCGCTTGCAGGAGTCGAACGACAATACAACTCTTGCCTAGCGGGCATCGATGGCCAGGAGACATTCGAGCGCGGCGCAACCGACGGAATTCGCATCCCGAACAGCGCTCAGGTTTCTCAAAAGGCCAAAAACGGCTCGGATGTGGTGCTCACGATCAACTCAGACCTCCAGTACTACACCCAGCAGGTTCTGGTGAACACGGTTAGCAATCTTCGAGCCGATTGGGCGAGTGCCGTCGTCGTAGAGGTAGCCACAGGCAACATCCTCGCCGCTGCGGAAGCTCCAACTGTCGACCCGAATGACCCTGGTGCATCGGATGCTGCCGACCGGCAATCGCGAATTTTCCAAACCACTTTCGAGCCCGGTTCGACCATGAAAACCGTGACCGCCGCAACCGTGCTAGACCAAGGCAAGGCGACACCTGAGTCGAAGATCAAAGCGCCCTACCGCATCCGACTGCCATGGGGTGAATACATCCAGGACAGCCACATGCACGGCCTCGACAAGCTCACTTTGACCGGAGTGCTTCGCGACTCTTCGAACACCGGAATCATCCAGTTCGGTGCTCGTGTAGACACCGAAACCCGTTATAACTACTTCAAAAAGTTTGGCGTCGGTGAAAAGACGGACGTGCGATTCGAGGGCGAATCCGCGGGTATCTTGAACAACTGGCAAGACTGGGACAAGATGACCGACAAGACCTCGATGTTCGGTCAGGGCGTTGCCGTAACCCCAATCCAAACGGCCTTTTTCTACCAGACCATCGCTAACGGGGGAGTGAGGCTTCAGCCGAGACTGGTTGCTGGTTGCAAAGACGCTGCCGGCAACATCGTCGAAACTCCCGTGAAGCCAGGGGTGCGTGCCGTGTCTGCTGCATCGGCGCGTTCCACCATCGACATGCTCGAGAAGGTTGTTGAACAGGGTGGTATCGGTCGCACCGCAGGCATCGCCGGCTATCGCATTGCCGGAAAGTCGGGTACTGCTCAGATCAAAGATGGTCAGGGATACGGATACCGCTATGCGATCTCGTTCATCGGCATGGCTCCGGCTGAAAACCCCAAATATGTTGTCGCTGTGACGGTCTACAAGCCTCGCACCGTGAGCAACTCGATCGGTGCGACCCCGCCGTTCAAGCGTATTTTCGAGCAAGTGCTGCGTCTCTACCGAGTTCCACCATCGACCACCAAATCGGCCAAGATCGCGACGGAGTGGTGATGGTAGTCGAGTCCATTCCGCCGATTCTGCGTCCCGAACATGTGAGTCCGGTCTCGCTCGAGCAGGTTGCCGAGCGGTTTTCCCTTTCGTTTGCAGAGCAATCCGATGTTCGCACTACAGCTGGTCGGGCAATCTTGACCGGAATTTCCATGAACACCAACGACCTTCGAGTCGGCGATCTTTTTGTGGCGATGCCTGGGCTCAAGACCCACGGTGCGAACTTCATCGACAAAGCGCTCGGTCTTGGGGCGGCCGCAGTCGTTACCGACGCGGCGGGCGTGGCGATCATCCGTGAAAAATTGGGCCGGTTGCCGTTACCAACTTTGTTACTCGAGGAACCACGCAAACACCTCGGCGATTTGGCTGCGTTCGTCTATGGAAACCTGCCGGGAACCATGCCGAAACTGTTCGCAACCACGGGCACTAACGGAAAGACATCGACTAGCTACATTCTTGAAGCGATTCTCAGGCAACTCGGGGAGGTCACCGGACTAACGTCAACCGCCGAGCGTCACATCGCCGGGGAGATCATCGTCAGCCGCCTGACCACACCCGAAAGCACCGAGATGCAGGCACTGATTGCCCGCATGAAAGAAAAAGGTGTCTCCGCGGTAGCCGTTGAAGTTTCCGCTCAGGCTCTTACGCAGTTGCGAGTCGATGGACTTCACTTCGATGTGGCCGGCTTTACCAACCTGAGCCACGATCACCTTGACGACTACCGAGACATGAATGACTACCTGAAAGCCAAGCTTGGGTTGTTTACCGATGGACGAGCCGACCGCGCTGTGGTTTGTCTAGATTCCGCTTATGGAGAGCAAGTGGTTGAGGCCGCCACAATTCCGGTCACCACGGTGACCATCAGGGATGGCGTGGAAGCAGATTACCGAGTGAAAATCGTCTCGGAACTGCCGAGCGCAACAAGCTTTGAGGTTTCCGGACCACATGGCACCCTGACCACGTCGCTGCCTATTATTGGCGCACACATGGCTTCGAACGCCGCGCTTGCCATCGCCATGCTCGTTGAAGGTGGCTACCCGTTTGATGCCATAGCCGCAACCATCGGAGATGGCATCGATGTCTACATGCCTGGTCGAACCGAGCGCGTGACTGGAGCTACCGGTCCAGATGTCTATGTCGACTTCGGTCACAGCCCAGATGCGTTTTTGAACACGCTCGCTGCGGTGCGCAAGGTCACCAGAGGCAAGGTAATTATGCTGTTCGGTGCCGATGGTGATAGAGATGCCACTAAGCGACCCGATATGGCTCGAGTCGCAGCGAATGGGTGCGACTTGCTGGTGATTACCGACCACCATCCCCGGTTTGAAGACCCGGCATCGATTCGCAAGGCTCTCGTCGATGCCGCGCGAGCGGCTCGACCGGAGCTCGAGATTTTTGAGGTGAGCCCGCCAGAGGCGGCCATCCGCAAGGCGGTCAGTCTCGCTCAACCCGGTGACGCCATCCTTTGGGCGGGTCCCGGGCATCAGGATTACCGCGACATTCGCGGTGTGCGCACGGTGTATTCGGCGCGTGCCGAAGCCAGAGCCGCGCTCAAAGAGAACGGCTGGTCATGATCAGACTTTCCGTAGCCGAACTCGCCGAAATCACCAATGGTCGTGTGATTGGCGATCCGTCGGTTGAGGTATTCGCCGGAGTCGAAACCGACTCTCGCCGAGTCCAAGCGGGCTACCTCTTTGTCGCTAAGCCCGGTGAGGTTACCGACGGGCACCTTTTTATTGCCTCGGCGGCCGCGGCAGGCGCAACGGCCGCGCTGGTCCAACGCGAAGTTGACCAGGACATTCCCGTCGTTGTGGTCGAAGACGTGGTGGTCGCGCTGGGCAGGCTTGCTACCGAGGTCATCGGCAGACTGCGTGCTCTAGGCAACCTAACAGTCATTGGCGTGACCGGTTCGAACGGCAAGACTTCGACCAAGAACATGTTGAATGCGGTGCTGAGCCGGTTTGGCAACACCATCGCGCCTCGTGAATCATTCAACAACGAGGTTGGTGCGCCGATTTCTATGCTTCTAGCCGATGAGTCGACCAGGTTCCTGGTTGTCGAGCTCGGGGCAGATGGACTCGGCAGCATCGACTATCTGGCCAAGATGTGCAAACCCGATATCGGTGTCGAACTCAAGGTCGGGATGGCGCACGCGGGGGAGTTCGGCGGCATCGAGGTCACGGCTCGCATCAAGGCTGAACTGGTCGCGAACATCCGTGAAGGTGGCGTATTGGTTTATAACGCGGATGATGGCTACTGCGCCGACATGGCAGAAAGCTTTAGCGGTCGCAAGATCTCGTTTGGAACCTCCGAGGCGGACTTCCGATCGATTGGGGCACGCCTAGCGCTCAGCGGAACTCATTCGACCATCGTTTATCCAGACCACACCGAGACGCCGTTGCGACTTCAAATCCTCGGTGAACACCAGATCATGAACGCCTTGGCCACAATCTCGGTTGCCGATGCTCTCGAACTAGATCGCAAACGAGTGATCGAAGCGCTAGAAGATATGCCGCTTGCCGAACGTTGGCGCATGCAGTTGGTTGAACGCGACGGCAAGGCAATCATCAACGACGCGTACAACGCATCGCCCGAATCGATGCGAGCCGCACTGCAAACGCTGGCCACTCTCGGGCGCGAAACCGGGCGTCGCACCATCGCCGTCTTAGGCGAAATGGCGGAGCTGGGGCAGTTTTCGGCAGAATCACATGACTCGATGGGTCGTCTGGTAGTTCGCCTAAACATCGATCAACTGATCGTGGTTGGTGCGGGTGCCAAGTTGATTCACATGGGAGCTACCCAAGAGGGTTCGTGGGACGGCGAAAGCAAATTCTTCGAGTCGATTGACGAGGCTTTGCACCATCTTCATGGAATGCTTAGGTCGAACGATATCGTTTTGGTGAAGTCGTCAAAGTCGGCGAATCTCAGACACCTGGGCGACAAACTCATGGGAGTTGAAGAATGAGAGCGATTCTTGTCGCCGGTGCGATCGGCATGGTTTTCACACTCTTCTTGACCCCAGCCTTCATCTGGCTTTTCAAGCGTTTGCAATGGGGGCAGTTCATCCGTGATGACGGACCGCAGACTCACCACACCAAACGCGGCACGCCAACCATGGGTGGAATCGTCATCATCCTTGGAGCGGTGATCGGCTACTTCGTATCGAAAGCCGTCAATTTCGAGGTTCCAACGGTTTCCGCCTATCTGGCCCTTTTCATGATGGTCGGCCTTGGTTTGGTTGGCTTCGTAGATGACTACATCAAGACCCACAAGCAGAGGAGTCTTGGGCTTTCTGGCTGGGCGAAGATGGCCGGTCAAGCCATTGTCTCTTTGGTTTTCACCTGGTTCGCCCTCCGCACTCCAAACGAAGAGGGATTGTTGCCCGCTTCGTCCTATATCTCGGTGTTCCGAGACACCAACTTCACTTTCCTGACCTTTGGCGGTGTTGTCGGCAGCATCCTGCTTGCTCTCTGGTTCTACCTTTTGGTTTCTGGAACATCGAACGGTGTAAACATCGCCGACGGTCTCGACGGTCTAGCCACGGGTTCTAGCATCATGGCCATCGGCGCCTATGTAGTCATCGGATTCTGGCAGTTCAACCAATCCTGTTCCAACGTCGTAGAGAACCTCAGCAACTGTTATTCGGTGCGAGATCCGCTTGATCTGGCGGTGGTGGCTTCGGCCGTGGTCGGCTCTCTCATCGGCTTCCTCTGGTGGAACACGAGCCCTGCGCAAATATTCATGGGCGACACCGGATCTTTGGGCCTAGGTGGGGTGCTGGCCGCACTCGCCATCCTTTCTCGCACCGAAATGATGCTGGTCTTGGTGGGTGGCCTTTTTGTCATCGTTACGGGCTCGGTGATCATCCAGCGCGTGTTCTTCAAGATCACCAAATGGACGACTGGCACAGGCCGAAGAGTCTTTCTCATGAGTCCGCTTCACCACCACTTCGAACTCAAGGGGTGGGCCCAAATCACGATTGTGATTCGGTTCTGGATCGTGAGCGGACTCTGCGTGCTGTTCGGCATCGGTTTGTTCTATCTCGAGTGGACTTACGGTTAAACCGATGGCCAGCCTAAGCACCCTAACCAGCTGGCATTCTGATTGGAAAGGCCTTCGAGTCGCGGTTGTCGGACTCGGCGTGACCGGATTTTCAGTTGCCGACACTCTCGCCGAACTTGGTTGCGAGGTTTTTGTTGTCGCCGAAACGGCCGAAGCCGAACTTGTCGATATTCTCGATGTGCTCGGTGTCCGTCACCTCACGGGGGAGCCGGCGTCTGGGGTTCCAGCCGAACTCATAGCATTCTCTCCCGATTTAATCGTGACCTCGCCCGGAGTGAAGCCTGACGCCGGTGTAATCCAGTGGGCGGCCGAAAGCGGAATCGACGTATGGGTCGATATCGATTTGGCCTGGCGCCTTCGAGACAAAACCGAACGAGTCGCCGAGTGGGTCATGATCACCGGTACCAATGGCAAGACCACGACCACTCAACTAACTACCGCCATGTTGCAAGCTGGCGGAAACCGAGCGGCCGCGTGCGGAAACATCGGCACCCCCATCCTTGATTGCATCAGAGACCCCGAGGGTTTCGACTTTCTCGTGGTCGAAATCTCTAGTTTTCAATTGCACTACTTGCGTGAGGTCAGCCCAATCGCGTCGACCGTTCTCAACATCGACCAAGACCACATCGACTGGCACGGAAGCTATGAGGCCTATCAGCAGGCCAAGGGCAAGGTTTATGCCAATACCAAGGTCGCCGGGGTCTACAACGCTGGAGATGCCACGACAATTAAGCTTCTCGAAGACGCAGACGTGGTTGAAGGATGTCGCGCAATCGGCTTCACCGTTGGTGTGCCACGAGTCAGTGAAGTTGGCTACTCGGAAGACATTCTTTGTGACCGTGCTTTTCTAGAAAACCGCAAGGATGAGGCGCTCGAGCTGGCGACACTAGAAGATCTCGGGCTCATTGGCGTGCTCACGCCGCATCTGTTGGCAAACGTAGCCGCGGCATCCGCGTTGGCTCGAGCATGCGATGTCGATCCGCAGGCCATCCGAGCTGCGATTCGCGATTTTCGACTCGATAAACACCGAATCGAGCTGGTTGCCGAGCACGATGGAATTACCTGGATAGACGATTCGAAGGCCACGAATCCGCACGCCACGGCTGCCTCGCTGGCTTCGTTCGATTCTGTAGTTTGGATGGTGGGCGGATTGCTCAAGGGTGTTGACATCACACCGCTGGTGGAACGTTTCGCAAAAAAACTTCGAGGCGCGGTCGTGATTGGCAAGGAGCGAGAGGCAGTTTTGGCTGCTTTAGCCGCGGTAGCACCAGAGGTTCCCGTGATCGAGATAAACGTAGACGATAACGCTCAAGTCATGCCTCACGCGGTCGAAGCCGCATCCAACCTTGCCCAGGCGGGTGACACAGTTCTTCTGGCACCGTCCTCTGCATCGATGGATCAGTTCAAGGATTACGCCGATCGGGGCAACCAATTCGCACACGCCGTAAGAGCTTTGATTGGACAGGCAGATGGCTAGAACCAAAACCACCAGAAGTCCGCAGATCAACTCCCAGGCAATCGCGCAGGGGCTGAGTAACTGGGCGGGAAACGTCTTTAGGGCACAATCTCGCGAGTTTTACCAACTGCTTGGCGTGGTGCTCTTCTTGTCGGCTTTCGGGGTCTTGATGGTGCTCTCCTCATCGTTTGTCGACGCACTGAAGTCAAACAACAACGCATTCTCCATTTTCGGCAAGCAGGCTTTTTCGGCCATCCTAGGTTTTCTTGGGCTGGCGTTTATCTCTACGCTGCCGAGTAGCGCTGTTCGCCGATTGCTCGGACCGTTCAGCATCACGGTCTTGATCACTCAGCTTCTGGTCGTGTTCACTCCACTCGGCACCGAAATCAACGGAAACAAAAACTGGATCAACATCCTGGGTTTTACGGTTCAACCTTCGGAGTTTCTCAAGATCTGTCTGGTCATCATCCTGGCCCAGTTTCTTTCGAGTCGACAAAACGAGTTCGATGATCCACGAAGGGTCTGGTGGCCGGCCATCGTCGTAGGCGGGGCGATCGCCGCGACGGTTCTTCTGGGCAAGGACGTTGGAACCGTGATTGTCATGGCCATCATCACGATTGCCATGCTGATTGCCGCCGGAATGCCTCGCCCAATCATTTCTGCGGTATCGGTGATTGCGGTTCTAGCTGTTCCGGCCATCATGATCTCATCACCGTCACGACTCGGTCGAGTAATGGCTTGGCTCAACCCAACCGCTCCAGACCCAAACGACTTCAACTGGCAATCGACCCACGGTGTGTGGGCTTTTGCCGCTGGCGGTTTTACCGGGGTGGGTCTCGGGCAATCAAAACTCAAGTGGAGTTGGATTCCAGAGGCTGAAAACGACTTCATCTTTGCAATCATTGGCGAAGAGATGGGCCTCTTGGGCTCGATTCTGGTCATTGCGGTATTTTTTGCACTCGCCTTGATTCTCATTCGAATCGCCATGCGCACTCACGATCTTTATTCGAGGCTCGTTGTACTCGGTGTGATGTTCTGGATCGTCATGCAGGCGGTCATCAACCTGGCTGTTGTGCTTACCTTGCTTCCGGTGCTCGGAGTTCCCCTCCCGCTGATTTCGGCGGGTGGTTCATCCATGGTGGCCAACCTCATGGCTCTCGGGTTGGTCTTCGGTATCGAACGTGAAAACCACCGCCTCGGACCCGTCGCACCTCGAAAGCGTCGTCGATGACGAACTACCTTTTGGCCGGTGGTGGAACCGCAGGGCACGTCAACCCACTTCTCGCTTTAGCCGAATATATCCGGCGGGCTCAGCCGGACGCGAAGATTCTCACACTTGGCACGAGCGAGGGACTGGAGTCAAGGCTCGTGCCTCAGCGAGGCTTCGAACTAAAGACTGTGGAACGGCTGCCGTTTCCGCGCAAAATCAACGCCTATGCGGTGACTTTTCCACTCAGATTCGCGAGAGCCGTGAAGCAGGTCGAGCGGCTCATCCGCGATGAAAAAATCGACGTCGTGATCGGTTTTGGTGGCTATGCGAGCGCTCCAGCCTATGAAGCGGCTAGAAAGACCAACACCCCATTGGTGATTCACGAAGCCAACGCACTACCGGGCATGGCAAACCGTCGAGCGGCGGCTTATGCCTCGGCAACCGGCGTAGCATTCCGGTCGGCGCTAAATCTGAAGAACTCGACTTTCGTGGGAATGCCCCTTCGCCCAGAGGTCGAAGCCCTTGACCCCGGTAGCGTTCGTGCCGAAGCTCGAAGGCATTTTGGCTTGGATGAGGACACGACCACCCTTCTCGTTACGGGCGGTTCGCTAGGGGCTAAACGACTCAACGAGACCATCGATGCCTCTCGCACGGTGCTGAAGGCGGCAGGCATTCAGGTACTTCACATCATGGGTGACCGATCAGACCTTGGCGAGGTAAATGAGCCGGGCTACCGCCGAATCGCCTATTGCGACCGCATGGATCTGGCTATCGCATCCGCTGATTTGGCTATCGCCCGATCCGGCGCAGCAACTGTAAGTGAGTTTGCTGCATTAGGGCTGGCGGCAATCTATGTTCCATATCCGGTTGGCAATGGAGAGCAAGCGCTCAACGCCAAGGATGTCTGCGATGGGGGTGGCGGTCGCTTGGTTCTCGATCGCGACTTCACACCTGATTTCGTGGCGAGCGACGTAATACCGCTGGTTTCGAATCACCGAAAGCTAAAGGAAATGAGCCAAAAAGCAAAATCTTTGGGCGTTTCAGACGGAACGAAGCGCTTGTTCGAACTCGTTGCTGGCGTGTTGAGGGGCTGACCGAGGCTTCCCGTCTAGTCTTCAACTGATAACCATGATCAAGCCAGATTTCTCACAGCCCGTTCCAGACGACCTGGGCACCGTTCACTTCGTCGGCATCGGCGGTTCGGGGATGAGCGGCATCGCCCGCATCCTTCTCGGAATGGGCCACAAGGTTACCGGAAGCGACCTGCGCGACACGTCGAATGTCGCCGCTCTTCGCGAACTCGGTGCCACGATCCACATCGGTCACGCTGCGGAGCACCTAGGCAACCCTGACACGGTCGTGGTCACCTCGGCACTTTGGCCCACAAACCCGGAATACCTTCTTGCCAAGGAGCGCGGAATCCCGGTGATCCACCGGTCTCAAGCGCTGGCTTACCTAACCACCAAGCATCGGCTCGTCGCAGTTGCCGGAGCTCACGGCAAAACCACGAGCACCGGAATGATCATCACTGCGCTGCTCGAGCTAGGGGTCAGTCCATCCTTCGTCAACGGCGGTGTGATTGCGGCACTCGGTTCATCCTCGGCAGCCGGCACCGATGAACTGTTTGTGATCGAAGCCGATGAATCGGATGGCTCGTTTTTGCACTACGACACCGCTATTGCTTTGATTACCAACGTCGACCCAGATCATCTTGATCACTACGGCTCTCTAGAAGCATTCGAGGCTGAGTTTGCCAAGTTTGCTCAGGGCGCTAAAGAATTCGTCGCAATTTCGGCCGATGATCCGGGAGCGGTTCGAGTTGCTCAACTTTTACGTGACAAGAAGATAATCAGCTTTGGCAAAGCCGAAGATGCGACCGTGCGCCTGACCGAGGTTGACGCAGCTGGCCCGCGGGTGTCTTTCACGGTTGCCGTTGCCGGGCAGAAACACTCTGCCGAACTTGCCATTCCAGGCGAGCACAACGCGATAAATGCCGCGGGCGCTCTTGCGGTGCTCGTTGGGTTGGGCTTTGATGCCGCCGCTGCATTGGCAGCGATTGCGACTTTCGGGGGCACCGAGCGCCGGTTCGAGTTACACGGCCAGCGACGCGGCGTGAGCGTCTACGACGATTTTGCCCACCACCCAACCGAAGTCAGCGCAGCGCTCAAGGCGGCTCGCGCTGTGGTCGGAACAGGAAAGCTAATCACCGTCTTTCAGCCACACCTCTACTCGCGCACCCGTTTGATGCATCGCGAATTTGCCGAAGCGCTGGCCGCTAGCGATCAGGTCGTGGTCCTAGACATCTACGCCGCGCGAGAAGACCCCGAACCGGGCGTCACGGGCGTGCTGGTTGCCGATTCGTTTGCCGACCAAGCACAGGTTCACTACGTTCCAAACTGGGATGATGCTCCGGCCGTTGCGGCCAGCCTCGCGAATTCTGGCGACTTCATCGTGACCATGGGTTGTGGCGATGTCTATCGAATGGTTCCCGCACTTCTCGATGCCCTGGAGAAGTAGTTCTTGAGAAAGCCCCAGTCTCGCCACGGCAAGTCGGTTAAGTTCGATTCGTCGAAGCTCGACTCACGCGTGGGCAAGAAATCAAAACCTGCCAAGGAGCCTAAACCGCTTCGTGCAGGTCTTTTCTCGAAAAAGGCCGGTGCGACCGCGCAAGCAAAGTCTTCGGCTAAATCCTCGAGAAAATCCTCGGCCAAAGACGCACTGTTGAAACGTGAATCGCAGCGGCAGAAGTTGGCAGCCAGGCGGCTAAAAGCCGAAAAACGATCGATTTCGAATGTCGTCGATTTTGCGAAGTTTGGCTCTACGAGCAAGGTTCGCAAGACCATCATTCTCAGCACGCTCGGGTCATTTCTCGCGCTAGTAGCTCTGGTCTTGGCTGCAGTCTTCTCGCCGATGATGGCGGTCGAGCGAATCTCGGTTCGTGGCGAAAAACTGGTGTCCGAAAAGCAGATCAAGGCTGCACTTAAGTCACAGATAGGCAAGCCCTTGCCTCAGATCAACTCCGACGAAATCGCCGGGCTACTCAAGAAGTATGTGCTGATCGAATCATTCTCTGCTATCAGCGCACCACCGCATACCTTGATCATCAAAGTCACCGAGCGAACGCCCATTGCAATAATTTGGGTCGATGGATTTGGCTATTCATACTTCGATCCGGCCGGTGTGAAGGTAGGCAAAGCCACTAGAACCGATCGGCTTCCGATACTCAAAGTCAGCGGCACTCCGGGCAAGAGCCCGAGCTTCAAGGCGGCCATCGACGTCTTGCTTGCATTGCCGGCAGAACTTCTTCCAAAGATTTCTAACATGACGGCGACCTCGGCCGACAATGTTTCGTTTCAACTGCGGGGGTATGCAGGTCAGCGTGTGATTTGGGGTGGTCCAAAGAATGCCGTGCTCAAGTCCAAGGTGTTGGCTGCTCTGATCAAAAACCAGCCGGCCTCCGACCGTGTCACTTATGACGTCTCGTCGCCAACGGCTCCCGTTGTTCGCTATTGACGAGACTTAAATATTCCCCGTGACACGCCTAAGCGCCTGAGCGAAATTTGCCTCCGTGTCGCTTACTTTTCTGGCGCAATCAAAAAATAAACAGTGACTTTAAGCCTCACCAAGAGGTTTAGGGTTTTGGGATTGCTTGAACTTTGGAGGAACAACGTGGCTGGACTTAGCAACAACTACCTAGCAGTCATCAAGGTCGTCGGTGTCGGTGGAGGTGGCGTAAATGCCATCAACCGAATGATTGAATCCGGGCTGCGTGGCGTTGAGTTCATCGCTGTAAACACCGATGCGCAGCAGTTGCTGATGAGCGCTGCCGATGTCAAGGTAGACATCGGTCGCGAACTCACCCGTGGCCTCGGTGCTGGAGCCGACCCCGAGGTCGGTCGACGTGCCGCTGAAGATCACGCCGACGAGATCGAAGCCGTTCTTCGTGGGGCTGACATGGTTTTCGTTACCGCCGGTGAAGGTGGAGGCACCGGCACGGGAGCTGCTCCTGTGGTCGCCCGCGTGGCCAAGCAGTCGGGTGCGCTAACCGTCGGTGTGGTAACCCGCCCATTCGGATTCGAAGGTCCTCGCCGTGCCGCTCAGGCTGAGGCTGGCATCGAAGTGCTTCGCCAAGAGGTCGACACCCTCATTGTTGTTCCAAACCAGCGCTTGCTCGAGATCGAAAACCGTGCTGTGACCTTCGTTGACGCCTTCATGATTGCCGACGACGTGCTTCGTTCGGGTGTTCAGGGAATCACCGACCTCATCGCTGTTCCAGGTCTGATTAACGTCGACTTTGCCGACGTACGCTCGGTAATGCAGGGCGCTGGCTCGGCTCTCATGGGTATCGGAAGCGCTAAGGGCGAGGATCGAGCAGTTCGCGCCGCCGAGGCCGCGATCTCTAGCCCAATGCTTGAAACCAGCATCGATGGCGCTCACGGAGTTCTGCTCTCGTTCCAGGGTGCGTCAAACATCGGTCTCCACGAGATCGACGAGGCGGCCCGTCTGGTTCAAGAAGCCGTCAGCCCACAGGCAAACGTAATCTTCGGATGCACCATCGACGACAGCCTCGGAGACGAGATTCGCATCACGGTCATCGCAGCTGGTTTTGACTCCGCAAACCAGGTGCGTCGTCCGGTAGCGCGACCTTCCTACACTGCACCAAAGGTTGAGTCGATCGTCCCTGCGGCGTTCACTCCAGCTGCGGCTGCTGCGGTAGAAGAGGTTGTAGCCGAGGTCCCTGCTGAAACCAAGCAGGCGTCGTGGTTCGACAGCGAAGAGGATTCGACGCCATCGGCTTCGCGTTCATTCTTCGACGAAGAATCGCCTAGCACCACTGCGATTCCAGTGGTCGATGAAGTGCCTCAGTCTGAAGACGGCACCTTCGGCGACGATCTGGACATCCCCGAGTTCCTGCGCTAGTCGATGGAGTTAGCCCAACGCCTGGTCGAAGTCGATCAGTCGATTTCGCAGAAGTTGGGTGAACTCGGTCGCACCGATGCGGTCACGAGAATCGTTGTAACTAAGAACCACCCGGTCGAACTTGCCCTCGAGCTACTGCAACTAGGTGTGCGAGATTTCGGTGAAAACCGTGACCAAGAGGCAGGGCCCAAGGCGCAGCGACTCGCCGAACTCTCCGATGTGACAGACCTGAACTGGCATTTTGTCGGGCAGTTGCAGAGCAACAAGGCCAAACGCGTGGTCAAATACGCCAACACCGTGCACAGCGTCGACCGGCAATCCCTGCTGGATGCATTGGTGGCCGCAACCGCAACACTCGACAGTGAACTCGATGTCTTTTTGCAGGTCAACCTCACCGACGATGTAAACCGAGGGGGAGTGAACCCCGCCGAACTATTGCCGATGGCTGAGCAGGTTGCCAAATCCCCTGGGATGCGGTTGTTGGGAGTGATGGCGGTCGGAGGTCTTGACGCCGACCCCAGACGAGAATTCGAGCGGGTGGCGGAGTTGAGCACTCGACTCCTGACCGAACACCCGGAGGCCAACAAGATCTCTGCCGGCATGTCAAACGACTATTTGCAGGCGCTTGAATACGGCGCGACACACTTGAGAATCGGCACCGCAATCACAGGTAAACGCGCCTACTAGCCATATCCTGAACCTGATTGGATTCCTAGGAGGGTTTCATGGGCGTTATTGCATCGGTATTTGATTACCTTGGTTTCGGCGGCGAAAAAGAAGCACCAGCCGGACCAGCCACCACAACCTCGACCACTTCGAGCGCAGCTTCGAGAATGGCCGCACGAGTCACTCCGATTCGCCGTCGCTCGGCCTCGGACATCTCCGAGATTCACACGATCGACCCCGAGGGTTTCCACGACGCACCCGAGATTGCCGCAATCTACCGCGACGGCATCCCGGTGATCATCAACATGGCAAAGCTCTCGGAGTCAGACGCCAAGAATCTTCTGAACTTCATGCTCGGACTCCAGCACGGACTCCAGGGTCACATGAAGCGCATCACTCCGAAGGTGTTCTTGCTGACTCCTCAGAGCGTTGAAGTCAACGACGAAGATGACGCTCTCGGTGGAAGCGACGACGTAGTCAAGCCCTAATGATCTTCGTTGAGGTCATTCTTGCCCTTGCCCTCCAGTTGCTTTTTTGGGCCATGTGGGTGCGGTTTTTCGTTGAAATCGCTCGTTCGGCTAATCCCGGCTGGAAGCCACGCGGCGTCGTCCTGGTGATTGCCGAAACCGCGCTGACCCTAACCGACCCTCTGGTAAAGACAGTTCGTCGTTTCATCCCGACTCTTCGGGTTGGCATGTTGGGACTCGACTTTGGTTGGACCCTCTCAATGATTCTGATCGTTATTGCACAGGCCCTGGTAGCTCGCATCGCTTAGCAACGCGTGAGTGCGATAACCTTTTAGTCGCGTCAACGCGACAGAAACGAGGCCTGAAATGCCATTGACTCCAGAAGATGTGGTCAATAAGAGATTTCAACCTACCAAGTTCCGTGAGGGATACGACCAGGATGAAGTCGACGACTTTCTCGATGAAATCGTCATCGAGATGCGTCGCATTTCTCAAGAAAACGACGATCTCCGCCAGCGTCTTCTCGCGTCGGAAGCTCGCCTAGCCGAACTGCAGCGCACTCCTGCCGGAATGGCGGGTCAACTCGTCGTATCGACTCCAGTTCCAAGCCCAATCGCGGTCATCGACCCGACCAGCGCCTTCCCGGAAGCGGTCAGCGATCCGAGTTCTCTCGACGGCAACAGCACCAACAACCTACTTCAACTCGCTCGCAAACTTCACGACGAGCACGTTCGTGAAGGTGTAGCCAAGAAAGAGGCGCTCATCGCAGAAGGCCACGCCACAGCGGCCCGAATCGTGCGCGAGGCCGAGGCTCAGACCAAGGCCGATCAGATTCGACTCGAACAAGAGAAGGCGCTCATCGAGCACTCGATCTCGGAGCTCTACGCCTTCGAAAAGGAATATCGCCTCAAGATCAAGACTTTCATCGAGAGCCAGCTTGCCGAAATCGATAATTCGAGAGTCGCGCCAACCCCAAATAGTGCGCCTACCGGCTTTCTTGGACTAACCGAGATCTAGGTCGTGGCTCGCCGCATCCCTAACTCCGCCAAAGTCGCCTTGGTAGTCGCGATTGGCGCTCTGATTGCCCTTGTCGATCAACTCACCAAAGAAGCCGCCATCGCAGGGCTAGTTCCCAACCGCACGGTTCCCGTCTTCGGCGACGTCCTAGGTTGGTATCTCACCTACAACGACTCGGCGGCGTTCAGCATCGGCTTTGGTGTGACCTGGATCTTTACGATCATCTCTTCGGTAGCCCTGCTCTTTGTGTTGTGGCGCGCACCCCGCATTCAGACCACCGGCTGGCTGATTTTGGCAGGGATGCTCACCGGCGGTATTTCGGGCAATCTCATTGACCGACTAACTCGCGAACCGGGCTTCGGCAGCGGCCAGGTAGTTGATTTCATTCAGATTCCATTCGGCTTTCCGATATTCAACGTGGCCGATATTTTCATAACCACTTCCATGTTCACGATTGCTCTGCTGATTGTTCGCGGGCAAAAACTGGGCGGGTCCGCCAGTGCCTGAGCTTCGCAGTTTTCCGATTCCCGATGGGCTAGCAGGTCAGCGGGCGGATGCGGGGCTCGCCAAGTTGCTCGGCTTGAGCCGCTCATCCTGTGCAGATTTGCTTGACTCGGCAAACGCCTCGATGAACGGCAAGGTGCTCAGCAAGAGTGACCGTTTGGAGGCCGGCGCTTTGCTCGAAGTGAGCATCCCCGACCCAAAGAACCCTCTAGAGGTGATTCCGGTCGAGGTGCAAGACCTCAAGATCATTTACGAGGACGAGGACCTGGTGGTTATCGATAAACCTGCGGGTGTCGCGGCACACCCGTCGGTCGGCTGGACTGGCCCAACCGTCGTTGGAGCGCTGCTCCAGGCTGGCATCAAGGTGACCACCTCGGGTGCAAGCGAGCGTCAGGGGATCGTCCAGCGACTGGACGTCGGCACAAGTGGGTTGATGATGGTGGCCAAGTCCGAGCTGGCATATTCGCGGCTGAAGCAGGCATTTCGCGACCGCGTAGTTCACAAGGTTTACCATGCCGTGGTTCAAGGCCACCCCGACCCGTCGTCGGGCACCATCGACGCGCCGATCGACCGTCACCCCAAGGCGGAGTTCAAGTTCACCGTGGGCCCGAACGGCAAGCCATCGGTGACCCACTACGAGACTCTCGAAGCCTTCGCTTCGGCATCCCTGCTTGAAATCGTGCTCGAAACCGGCCGCACGCATCAGATTCGCGTGCATTTCTCGGCCTTCAGACACCCTCTACTCGGTGACACCATGTATGGGGCTGATCCGAAGTTGGCCGCACGTTTTGGCATGGAGCACCAGTGGCTTCACGCAAAAGAGTTGAGTTTTGAGCATCCGATTACGGGGCAGCCGGTCAAGTTTGTCAGCGACTATCCGGCCGAACTTGCCGATGTTCTCGACAAACTCCGCAATCAGCACTGAGGTTCGGCACGCCTGAACTAAAGCGTCTTCGGGGCAAGTTATTCTTAGTGCCCTAACCCTATTTTTGCGAGCGAGGTGACCCGTGAGTTCTGACTCATTCGTTCACCTTCACGTTCACACCGAGTATTCGATGCTCGACGGTGCCGCCCGGGTTCAACCTCTCATCAAAGCAGCCAAAGAGTTTGGTATGCCGGCGATTGCGATGACTGATCACGGAAACCTCTTTGGTGCATACGACTTTTATTCGACCGCCAAGAAGGCCGGCATCAAACCGATCATCGGCATCGAGGCCTATCTCGCCCCCGGCGCGGCTTCTCGCACCGAACGCACCAGGGTTCGTTTTGGTGAGGGTGCCGAAGACGTCGCCAGCGGCGGTGCATACACTCACGCCACGATTCTGGCCGAGACTACCGAGGGTATGTACAACCTGTTTAGGTTGTCTTCGCAGGCTTACCTCGATGGCTACTATTACAAGCCGCGCATGGACCGAGAGATCTTGGCCAAATATGCCAAGGGTCTGATTGCAACCACCGGATGCGCCTCTGGCGAAGTACAAACCTTGATGCGCAGCGTCGGCTACGAGGCCGCTCGCGAAGCCGCCGCGGTCTATCGCGACATCTTCGGCAAGGACAACTATTTTGTCGAAATCATGGATCACGACCTGCCTATTGAGCAGGCCACGTATCGCGACATGATCAAACTAGCCAAAGAGTTGGGCTTGCCGCTGCTGGCGACAAATGATCTGCACTACATCCACCCTGGCGATGCGGATGCGCACAACGCGTTGCTCGCCGTGCAATCGGGCAGCACGCTAAGCGACCCCAAGAGGTTCCACTTCGACGGCAACAGTTACTACCTCAAGTCGGCCGCCGAGATGCGATCGCTCTTCAAAGACCTGCCGGAAGCCTGTGACAACACGCTTCTCATCGCCGAGCGATGCGAGGTCGAGTTCGCCCAGCGTGAGCGCGAGTTGATGCCTAGATTTGAGGTTCCAGAGGGCGAGACCGAAGACACCTGGTTTGAAAAAGAGGTTTACACCGGACTAGAGAAGCGTTTCGGCGGCAGCATCCCCGACGCTCATCGCAAACAGGCGGAATACGAAATCGGCGTAATCCACTCGATGGGTTATTCGGGTTACTTCCTGGTTGTCGCCGACTTCATCAACTGGGCACGTGAACAGGGGATCCGAGTCGGGCCGGGTCGTGGTTCGGCTGGTGGAGCGATTGTCGCCTATGCCATGGGCATCACGGAGCTTGACCCGATCAAGCACGGCCTGATCTTCGAGCGGTTCCTGAACCCATCACGTATCTCGATGCCCGATATCGATGTCGACTTCGACGACCGCCGACGCGGCGAAGTCATTCGCTACGTGAACCAGAAATATGGCGAAGACCGAGTTGCTCAGATCATCACTTTCGGTTCGATCAAGGCAAAAGCCGGACTAAAAGATGCCGCGCGCATCCTAGATTTTCCTTATGCGGTAGGGGAGCGGCTGACCAAAGCTCTACCGGCGATGGTGCTCGGCAAAGACATTTCGCTCGACGCAATCGAAAACCCAGCCGCCGAGCGTTATAACGAAGCCGGCGAGTTTAGAAAACTCATCGAAACAGATGCCGAAGCGGCCGAGGCCTTCGAGGTGGCCAAGGGCATCGAAGGGCTAAAACGCTCGACAGGTGTTCACGCTGCAGGTGTCATTATTTCGGCCGAACCCTTGTTTGACGTTATTCCGATCATGACCCGAGAGGGTGAAGACGGAATCGTCACCCAGTTTGATCAGCCGCCGTTAGAAAAGCTGGGCCTATTGAAGATGGACTTCTTGGGCCTTCGCAACCTAACCGTCATCGACGATGCCCTCGAAAACATTCGCAACAACGGCAAGACGCCTCCGGTACTCGAAGAACTCGACCTCGATGCCGACGAAAAGACCTTTCAGTTGCTTTCGGCGGGTGACACCCTTGGCGTGTTTCAGCTAGATGGTGACAACATGCGAACGCTACTGCGCCAACTTCGCCCGACGGAGTTCGAGCACATTTCGGCTGCCATCGCTCTCTATCGACCAGGGCCGATGGGTGAAAACTCGCACACCAACTATGCACTTCGCAAGAACGGCCGACAACCGAACGTTCCGATTCACCCGAGCCTTCAAGAGCCACTCTCTGAGATTCTCGACCCGACCTACGGCCTGATCATTTATCAGGAACAGGTTATGGCCGCGGCCCAAAAGGTGGCGGGCTACAGCCTGGCAGAAGCAGATATTCTGCGAAAGGCGATGGGTAAGAAAGACGAAGCCGAACTAAAGAAACTGTTCGAGTCCTTTTCCGCCGGTATGCTCGCGAACGGCTTCGAGGCAGACGCGGTAAAGCGCCTCTGGGAGACGCTCCTGCCATTCGCCGGATACGCCTTCAACAAGGCGCACAGCGCTTGCTACGGTGTGATCTCCTATTGGACGGGCTACCTAAAAGCCAACTTCCCGAGCGAATACATGGCGGCTCTGCTCACCTCGGTGGGTGACTCCAAAGACAAGCTCGGCGTCTACCTCAGCGAGTGCCGAAAGCAAGGCATTCGGGTTCTATCGCCAGACGTCAACGAATCGTTCGGAAACTTCACCGCGGTCGGCAACGACATTCGATTCGGGTTGACCGCAATCAAGAACGTCGGCGCAAACGTCGTCGAGGGGATCGTTCAGGCACGAAAAGATAAGGGTCGTTTCACCTCATTTGCCGATTTCTTGACCAAGGTGCCGGCTCAGGTGTGCAGCAAGCGAGTAGTCGAGTCGCTCATCAAGGCCGGTGCTTTCGATTCCCTCGGTCACACGCGTCGTTCGCTCATTATGATCTTCGAATCGGCGGTCGACAGCCAAGCGTCGCTCAAAAAGAACGAGGCCAGCGGTCAGGTCGATCTATTTGGCGGGATGTTCGATTCCGACCCTGTAAACGTAAATGTCCCAGACGTGACCGAGTTCGACAAGCGCGAACGACTGGCCATGGAGAAAGAAATGTTGGGGCTCTACGTGAGTGACCATCCACTCTCGGGCAGAGAGCGGCAGCTTGCCAGCTTCGCCGAGATGTCTATCGCGGCCTTCAAAGAGTCGGGGCAGCTAAAAGAGGGCGATGTTATTTCGCTGGCCGGGTTGGTAACTTCGGCAGTAACCAAGCTCGGTCGCAAATCCGGCAAGCCTTATCTGATGTTGACCTTCGAAGACTTCGAGTCTGAGTTGACGCTGATGCTTGCCGGCAAGAGCTATGAAGACTACGGCTCGAAACTGTCTGCCGATACGGTGATTTCGGTGCGGGGTCAGGTGACGATCCGCGATGATGAGCGATCGCTTAGGGTTTATGACATTTCGGTGATCGAGGGAGACGCCGAGGGCGATAACCGCCCCGTTACGATCACCATCCAGGAGCGCCAGGCGACCCACCAAAACATAGAGCGACTAGACAAGATTTGCTCGATGCACCCCGGTTATAGCTCGGTGGTCATCAACATGATTTCGACCGATGGTGGACGAATCTTCGAGCTGGCCAAGAAGGTTCGCTACACGACCGCGTTTGCTTCCGAGATCAAGGGCTTGTTCGGAATCGGCGCATTGAGCCAACTAAAGCCGCAGCAAAATGACGGATCAGATGTCGCTGACGGTGCGGTAGCCGCGTTGGAAGTAGACCAAGGG
>JBEEJJ010000001.1:0-37908 GCA_041169265.1 Actinomycetota bacterium | reverse complement strand
CCATCACACTGGAAGTAGCTAACTCTGTTTTGCAGGTGTCGGTTTTCACCGCCGCGAGCAGCGAGGAGGTTTGGCCAGAAGTTCGAGCGCAGTTGTCCTTATCGCTTGCAGCGCAAGGGGCCTCTGTCGAAGACACGCACTCCACCCTGGGAGCGTGTTTGCTGGTGAATCTTCCAACTAATGAAGAGACAGGGCAACCAGCAAGGAGAATAAAATTCGTTGGCTTCGACGGACCTCGATGGTTCCTGAGAGGGTCGATTACTGGGGCGGCAATCACTGATCCGGCCGCCAATCAAATTATCGAAACACTCTTCAGGAGTCTCGTCGTCGATCGAGGCAATGAACCCATGCCTCCGAGAGAGCTGCTGAGTCTGGCCCTCCCAGCTGGAAATGTCGCGCCACCGAGGCAGTTGTGAGTCAGGGCTTCGATAATTGGATGGGGCTCGAAACCGACAAGAATGGTGAATACGTTCTTACGGCAAGATCCTTATACAAGAGTCTCGGCGGCAAATGGGGACTAATCGAATCTGCCATCCCACCACTTTCATTCACAATCACCTACTCGATGACCAAATCGGTAGTTGCCTCCGTGAGCACTGCTATTGCACTAACGGTGGTCGTACTCGGCATCCAGGTTTTTCGCAAGCGACCGATACTAAACGCCTTCGCATCGCTTATAGGAATCGGCATCGCCGCGTGGCTAGCTCTAAGCGGTAGCGCTGGAGACTTCTTTGTTAAGGACTTTTTCGTAAACGGTGGCTGGGCTGCGGGTCTTTTGCTCAGCGTGTTAGTAGGCTTTCCAGCCTTCGGTTTGCTGATGCGAGCAGTGGGGGAGCTCACCGAGGATTGGAGAAAACACCGCAAAATCAAGCGACTGATGACCTATCTGTCGATTTTTTGGGCTTGCCTCTATTTGATTCGTTTGGGGGTTCAACTACCTCTGTATTACTCGAATCAGGTCGAAGCACTGGGCTTCGCAAAGGTTTTACTTGGCCTGCCGTTATTCGGAACCTGGATCGTACTTACCTGGATAATCCTGAAGCGCACTCTGTATGCCGCTCGTGATGGTAATTTGGAAGAGATTTCGTCATAAGGAGCATCCGTGTCAAAGGTGAATAGTTTCGGCGCTGCCGATTTTCTTGAAGTTGGCAGCAAAAAGTATCGATTCTTTCGCCTGGATGCGGTTGACGCCGCCAAGCTCCCGTTCAGCCTGAAGATCCTTCTGGAGAACCTCCTTCGAACCGAAGATGGTGCAAACATCACCGCCGAGCACATCCGGGCTTTGGCCTCATGGAATCCCACCAGTGAACCAGACACCGAAATCCAGTTCACCCCGGCCCGAGTCATCATGCAGGACTTCACGGGAGTGCCTTGTATCGTCGACCTAGCCACCATGCGGGAGGCCGTCGCCAAACTCGGTGGAGACCCCAAGAAAATCAACCCTCTCGCGCCGGCCGAGATGGTAATCGACCACTCAGTAGTTATCGATGTGGCTGGCCGCGAAGACGCCTTTGAACGAAACGTTGAGCTCGAGTACGAGCGCAATGCTGAGCGCTACCAATTCCTTCGTTGGGGTCAAACCGCATTTGATGACTTTAAGGTCGTACCTCCAGGCACTGGCATTGTCCACCAGGTCAACATCGAATACCTTGCCCGCACCGTCATGACTCGCGAAGTAGCAGGCGAACTGCAGGCATACCCAGACTCATGCGTCGGAACTGACTCGCACACCACCATGGTCAACGGGCTCGGCATCCTTGGTTGGGGAGTAGGTGGCATCGAGGCCGAAGCTGCAATGCTAGGCCAGCCAGTCTCAATGCTGATTCCGAAAGTTGTCGGCTTCAAGCTAACCGGCAAGATTCCAACAGGAGCAACAGCAACGGATGTTGTGCTCACGATCACCGAAATGCTTCGCAAACACGGCGTGGTGGGCAAGTTCGTCGAGTTCTACGGAGCTGGAGTGTCTTCGGTGCCGCTTGCAAACCGAGCAACCATTGGAAACATGAGCCCCGAATTCGGCAGCACGGTGGCAATCTTCCCGATTGACGACGTGACGCTTGACTACCTTCGCATCACCGGACGAAGCCAAGAGCAAATCGCCCTCGTCGAGGCTTACACCAAGGCACAGGGCTTGTGGCACGACCCGGACCACGAACCGGTTTTCAGCGAGTATCTCGAACTCGACCTCTCGACCGTAGTCCCTTCGATCGCCGGACCGAAACGCCCTCAAGATCGAATTGAACTTTCGCACGCCAAGCAGAAGTTCCAAGAAGTCTTGCCGAGCTACAGCGCCTCTGCTTCAAAACCGACAAAGGTGAACGGCACCGACTTCAGCGTAGACAACGGCTATGTAACCATTGCCTCAATTACCTCTTGCACCAACACCAGCAACCCTTCGGTCATGCTCGCGGCGGGACTCTTGGCCGCGAAGGCCGATGCGAAGGGACTGAAGGCGAAGCCTTGGGTTAAGACATCGCTCGCACCGGGGTCAAAAGTCGTAACCAGCTATTACGAAAAAGCAGGGCTGACAGAGGCCCTCAACGCCCTCGGCTTCAATCTTGTTGGATACGGCTGCACAACTTGCATCGGGAACTCGGGGCCATTGGATGAGGAAATTTCCGCCGCAATCAACCAGAACGACTTGGCAGTAACCGCCGTTCTCTCGGGTAACCGCAATTTTGAGGGTCGCATCAATCCAGACGTAAAGATGAACTACCTCGCGTCGCCGCCCCTCGTTATCGCCTATGCTCTCGCAGGCACGATGGACTTTGACTTCGAAACGCAGCCGCTCGGTCAAGACCAGGAAGGCAAGGACGTCTTCCTAGCCGACATCTGGCCCACTCCAGAAGAGGTTCAGAGCACGATCGACAGCTCAATCAACAGCGACATGTTCAGCGTTCAGTACGCAGGAGTGTTTGAAGGTGACGAGCGTTGGAAGGCGCTACCGACCCCTATCGGCGCTACTTTCGACTGGGATGAACAGAGCACCTATGTGCGTCGCCCACCCTACTTCGAGGGCATGCAGGCGGAGCCGGCACCTGTGTCAGACATCTCAAACGCTCGTGTGCTCGCGCTTCTCGGGGACTCGGTGACCACCGACCACATCAGCCCAGCTGGTTCCATCAAGCTGGACTCACCAGCCGGTAAGTATCTAACCGAGCACGGAGTAGCCCGCGCGGACTTCAACTCCTATGGCTCTCGACGTGGAAACCACGAGGTGATGATTCGCGGAACTTTCGCGAACATCCGACTCAAGAACCAACTGCTTGATGGAATCGAAGGTGGTTACACCAGAGACTTCACCACGGATGGTGGCGATCAGTCGTTCATTTATGACGCCTCCTCGAACTACCAAGCGGCGGGAACGCCACTGGTGATTCTCGGCGGCAAGGAATACGGTTCAGGATCGTCACGCGACTGGGCGGCGAAGGGAACCTCGCTGCTAGGAGTACGAGCCGTTATCACGGAATCCTTTGAACGAATCCACAGAAGCAACCTGATTGGCATGGGCGTTTTGCCATTGCAATTCCCAGCGGGTGAGACCGCCTCGAGCTTGGGGCTGGATGGCACGGAGGTTTTCGACATCGAAGGTGTCGAGAAGCTCAATGAAGGCGTGACCCCGAAGACCGTTACGGTTACGGCTAGACCTAGCCAGCACTCAGCTGCAGGGAAAAAGTCTGTTTCGTTTGAAGCAGTTGTTCGTATCGACACACCTGGAGAAGCAGACTACTATCGCAACGGTGGAATCCTTCAATACGTGCTGCGCAGCTTGGTCGGATAGCGGAATAATCGCCGCATTCGGGTGGGTTTAGGCAAGCATGTCTCTCTTGAGCAACATTCATGGTCCTCGCGACCTAGACTCACTTAGCTCATTCGAGCTCGAACAGGTTTGCGCTGAGATTCGAGAGCACCTAATCAACTCCGTGGCTCGAACCGGCGGTCACCTCGGTCCAAATCTTGGTGTTGTCGAGACAACCGTTGCCATCCATCGAGTCTTCGATTCACCTAATGACCCGATTATTTTTGACACGGGTCATCAGTCTTACGTACACAAGCTGCTAACCGGTCGCCAAGATTTTTCGCGACTACGCCAGAAAAACGGAATCGCCGGCTATCCACAACGGTCAGAGTCTGAACATGACGTTGTCGAGAGCTCTCATGCTTCGTCCTCTCTTTCTTGGGCCGACGGTATCGCAAAGGCCTTCAAACTCACCAAGCAAAATGATCGTCACGTGGTTGCCGTGATTGGTGACGGAGCGCTAACCGGTGGCATGGCCTGGGAGGCCTTGAACAACATCACCGACGACAACGATCGCAAGTTGGTGATCATCGTCAACGACAACGGCCGAAGCTACGCACCTACGATCGGTGGGCTTGCTCGTTACCTGAACGACATTCGTACCGAAAAGATTTATCGCAAGGCTTACCGTCTTTCTCGGGCATTCTTCGAGCGGTTCGGGCTTCTTGGAAGACTCATCTATTCGACTGCCAGGGGAGCGGGCAAAGGATTATTGGGCACAGTCACACCAAAAGGCATGTTCCCGAACCTTGACTTGAAGTACATCGGCCCAGTCGACGGACACGATCTTGGCGCTATGGAAACAGCTCTTCGTCAGGCCAAGAAGTATGGCAGCCCAGTAATCGTCCACGCGATCACGCAAAAGGGCAAAGGTTTTGATCCGGCCATGCTCCACGAGGACGACCAGTTCCACGCCGTGGGGCAGATCGACCCAACCACGGGTGAAGCGCTTGATACTAGCTCTGTGCCGTCTTGGACGTCGGTATTCAGCGAAGAGATGGTCAAGATTGCTGACAAACGCGAAGATGTCGTGGGCATCACCGGAGCCATGCTAATTCCAGTGGGTCTGGATGCGATGGCCAAGAAACATCCGAGTCGCGTGTTTGACGTTGGTATTGCCGAGCAGCATGCCATCACGAGCGCGGCGGGAATGGCGTTCGGTGGCCTTCATCCCGTTGTTGCGGTCTATGCGACATTCGTAAACCGTGGTTTTGACCAACTACTCATGGATGTTGCGCTGCACAAAGCGCCTGTAACGATGGTTCTTGACCGTGCTGGCGTCACGGGTCCAGATGGAGCCTCACACCACGGAATGTGGGATCTAGCTGTGCTCCAGGTGATTCCCGGGATTCGGATTGCAGCGCCTCGAGACGCCAAGACACTTCGTGAAGAACTAAACGAAGCAGTAAACGTGGATGATGCACCTACAGTTTTGCGTTTCCCTAAAGGATCGGCCGCCAATGACATTGACGCGATTCGCCGGGTTGACGACGGGGTTGATGTTTTGCACGAATCCGCGAGCAAAGACGTTCTCTTAGTTGCGGTTGGCGCAATGGCGACTGTGGCTCTGGATGTCGCAAAACTGCTTCAGGCTCAAGGCATTGGAGCGACTGTTGTTGACCCTCGATGGGTAGTTCCTGTGCCCAAGAGCGTCGTCTCTCTTGCGCGTGACCACCGACTAGTGGTCACGATCGAAGACGGTGTTCGAGTAGGCGGCATAGGCACCCGCGTGCGCCAGGATTTGCGCGAGGCTCAGGTGGACACCGCTCTAAATGAGGTAGGTTTACCAGACGAATTCTTGGAACACGCCACGCGAGCCGAGATTCTTGAGAGAGTTGGCCTTACGGCGCAAAACATCGCTCATGACATTGTGGCGCAGGTTCTTGGAACCAAGGTTCCTCACGCACGGCCTACCGGCGAAGCTATTCTTGACTCGGCAAGTGCCACAAGGGCGATAGAGCTTCCTCAAGAACGCGACTAGTCAGTTTCGTTTGCCACGGTCGAGCCCCTAATTGCAATAGGAAGTCACTAATCTGGGATTCCGATTTAGGCTCAACGCTCCAGCAGAGCTGACGAAGACTATCTGGAGAAAGTATGTTTTCCGCAGGAACGTTTTCTCTTTCCACGACGACCGCCATCGCCATTTTGGCGGCGGTAAGCCGGGCGTCCGCTTCGGGAAATTTGTGAGCCCAGATCCTGTGATTTGGGATTCCACTAGCGGGAAGCTTTAGAAGAGGCAGGTCGTTCGTCGAGATACCGCGGGCGGTTGCTTCCCACCAGAGGTCGAGGTAGCTCCGGCTAGCCCGGCCAAAGAATTTCTTGTTTGCATTTAGTTCGGCTTTAGTGCGGGGTTTTGAATTGATTACCTCGATTATGGACGAATCTGGAATGAGGCGTCCCGGAGACACATCGAGTTTCTGGGCAAGACCCTCTCGGGCCATCCAGAGTTCCTTCGCAATCGCCAAGTCTCTCTGCTGCTTGAGGGCATGTAATCCGGATATTCCTCGCCAACGATCCTCTTTTTGCGCTTTGGGTGCAAATCGCGTGAGATTGTCAAACTCCTGCTCGGCCCATTCCAACTTGCCTTGGTTTTCTAGTTCGCCCAGGAGTGCTGACATGAGATCGGGAAGTACATCAACGTCTAGTGCGGCATAGTTCAGCCATGACTGATCGAGTGGGCGCGTAGACCAATCGACCGCGGAATGCTCTTTGGCGAGTTGCAACCCCATTGTGCGTGCCACCATCGCACCAAGCCCAACTCGTTCGAATCCAGCAAGTCGCCCGGCGAGTTCCGTGTCAAAGAGTTTTTTGGGACGCAATCCCAACTCCGCTAGGCAGGGGATGTCTTGTGTGGCTGCGTGAATGATCCAGGTCAAGTCTTGCAAGGCGAGTTGCACCCTTGCGAACGCCTCCGGGTCGTCCTCGCAAACAGCAATAGGGTCAACTAAAAGTATCGGAGCGCCTAATCTATGAAGTTGAATCAAGTAGGCACGTTGTGAATATTTGAACCCGCTGGCTCTTTCAGCGTCCACCGCTAGCGCCCCGAAACCCGCTAAAAGTGCTGCCACTGCATCATCCAAGTCGCTGGCGCTGGTGATAAACCGAATGTCATCCGTGCGCGGCGCTAACAGGGGAGAAAGCTCAACTTCGGTGGTGCTAGCCGGGTCATCGACCGAAATTTCATCCGGCATTCAGTCGACCGAGTTTTTCATTGTGCAATGGATAGCCAGACATCATGCAGATCAAGTTCTGCCAAGCCAAGATGTGAGGTCCGATGTTTGTATCACTCGGACTCCATGATGCGCGCATCTCAAGTTCTGCGTGATCAGACTGATTAGCAAGCGCTCCGAAACCCGACGAGATAACGCGAGTCGTTGTGCCAGCCTCGGCCGTGTAACTCGCCCCCAAGACCTCGAGAGCGTCCTTTAGCCAAAGCCAACTGATGCCGGTGCTCTCATCCTCCGAACCGATATCAGTCTCGAGCGGCGACTTGGCAAATATGATGATGCGGAACCTGCTGCCCCATGATTCTTGAGGTTCTTCATCCCAGAGCAAAACCAGACGCCCCGTTCCAAGATCCAACTTGGCGTGTGAGTCAGCCGGTTTCACGTCGCAATTGAAGGCGATCGCGTGCGCGGCCAATCCTGCGGGTGCGGCTATTTCGGTGACTTCGATCTCAGGGCGAACTTCTAAACCGCTAAGGCTCGCAAGCGCCAGAGCAAACTCAGCTGAGACTTGCTCTTGAGGTTCGAATTCGATCACGGCTTAAGAGTATTTGCTCGACTACCTGACACCCGATAACCACGCCGCAAGAGGACAGGTCTTGCGAGAGTCACTGTCACGCTCACTTCGCTTGCCAGCGCGCGACTAGTTCAAATCGAAACGGTTCAGGCTTGTATCCGAATACTGATGCGATTTGACGGGTGAGCAGGTGAATCCGAGCAACGATGTTGCATAACTCAGTCCCGAGGCCACCTTAGAGGCTTCTCCCGTGACCGAAATGAATACCGAATCCACCAATCCCAGCCGAATGAATTCCTTGAGAAGCCTCGGGCCAGTTTCGAGAAGAATCCTGTCGTGAGCGTCTTCTAATCGTTCGAAGATTTTGACGAAGCCTTCGCTCTCGTTAGCCATCAGAGCGGTAAGTCCCGGAGCCACCTCACGCCTGGTAAAGACGTAGGTAGCCCTCTGGTCACTAGGTTTATAGGATTCGAGTCTCGCCGTTGTTCCGTCGGTAATTAATGCATCACATTGCCGACGCAGATGGACGAGGTGGGCCAAGTCAACCGCAGAAGAGATGCCCCGGCTCGACCCTTGTTCATCTTTATAACGCCCATCGGTCGACACTACGAAGTTGGCGGACACCGTGTTGTCGAGTCGGTACCAATCTAAAAGATCAGGTGACTCAGTCTTGCCGTTTGTCACTGACTTGCCGCTTGAGTCTAAATAGCATCGCTCGCATTCCGCGCAATCGCAGGGGAGAGACGGCCTCTGCGAGTCCTAGTGTGTCAGGGAAATCATCTGAAAAGGAAAGAACTTCGTTTACCGCACGTCCGTCGAGTAATTCGTGCAGAATACCGGCAAATCCACGAGTGGTTGGGGCTTCTTCCGGGGCCGAGAAGAACGTGTGCACGATGCCCTCTTCGACTTCCGTAAACAAAAACACCGGAGCCTGGCACTCCTCTACCCGCTCCAGCAGATCGGGGTGGTCAATATAACGCTGAGGGAGCGCTGGCAGGTTGTCACTGAATTCGAGTAGAAAATCCAGCCGATCACGAACACCAGCGCTTGAGAATTCGTCGGCTAAGCCGGCCGCGGCCTCAGCTAGTGGGTTGCTCACGAGGCCTTTGCTGGCACCGGCCCAGCATCCTCACCCTTGTGAATCGGAACGCCAACTAGGTTCCCCCACTCGGTCCAAGAACCGTCATAGTTGCGAACGCTGTCGAAACCAAGTAGGTAGGTGAGCACAAACCAACTGTGGCTCGATCGCTCTCCAATTCGGCAGTAAGCGATAACCGAGTCGCTCGGCTTCAACCCCTTCTCGCCCTGGTAAATGGCCTCGAGGTCACTGCGACTTTTGAAGGTCTGATCTTCGTTAACAGCACGAGCCCACGGCACGCTTACGGCAGTCGGAATGTGACCAGCTCGCAAGGCACCTTCTTGGGGGTAATCCGGCATGTGAGTGCGCTCACCCGAGTATTCCTGCGGAGAGCGGATGTCGACAATCGGATTTCCGAAGTGCGCGAGCACATCATCCCTGAAAGCTCGGATGGTGTGGTCGTCACGCGTTACCACTGGATAAGAGCCTGGAACAATCGGTGCAACCTCGCGAGTGATTTCGCCACCGCCTTCAATCCACGCTTGACGACCCCCATCAAGCAATCGCACATCCTCGTGACCAAAGAGTTTGAAAACCCAGAGAGCGTATGCAGCCCACCAGTTGCTCTTGTCGCCGTAGATGACGACCGTTGTGTCTCGCGAAATCCCCGAACGTGCCATGAGCGCCGCGAAACCTTCACCATCAACGTAATTTCTCGTCGTTGGATCGTTAAGGTCGGTGTGCCAGTCAACTTTGACGGCACCAGGAATGTGTCCGACGTCATAAAGAAGCACGTCCTCGTCCGATTCAACCACCACGAGGCCCTCGGAGCCGAGGTTCGCCTTCAGCCATTCAACCGACACCAGCACCTCTGGGTGGGCATACTGTGAGAATTTTGGATTTTGTTCGAAATCGACGGGCATGGTCCTTTTTCTTCCGTTAGTAGACTCTAATAACTAGGGTAAACGACCCATCTGAGATTCCCAACCGAACGGTAAGAAATGGCAACATCCGCACCGATTAGGCGTCTCGTCGACCTGAATCCAGCGATAACTCCAGCCGAGATGCTCGCTGAATTGGTCCCGCCGAGAGAGTTTCAGAACGCCACATTTTCGAGCTACGTTCCAGATGAGAAGTTCGACAGCCAATCGCAGGCAGTTGCTGAGCTGAAGTCTCGGCTTCAGCAAAAATCCAAAAAGCGCGGGGATGCGGTGCCAGGGTTTTACCTGGATGGTGGTTTCGGTGTGGGAAAAACGCACTTGCTGGTCAGTTACTTCAAGGAATTCAAGGGCAAGAAGCTTTTTGGAAGTTTTCTCGCCTATACGAGTTTCATCGGAGCCGTTGGTTTTGCCGAGAGCCTAAAGCTTTTGGCAAAGTTCGATTTGATTGCAATAGACGAATTCGAGCTCGACGATCCTGGCAACACCATGATTATGAGTCGGCTCATAAACGAACTTGGAGCCAATGGGACTGTTTTTGCTGCAACGTCTAACACTCCACCTGATGCACTCGGTGCTGGTCGATTCGCAGCCGAGGACTTCCAGCGAGAGATTCTTGGCATCGGAGCAAGATTTATGGTTATCCGTGTCGACGGAGAAGACTATCGCCACCGTCACACCGAGAGCGTCGGCTCCTTTGATCAGAAAGACCTGGCCGAATGGGTTAGTGCCAGTCGAATCAACGGCACGTTAGACAGCTTCCCTGAACTTCTAAAGCACCTAGCGAGCATGCACCCGTCCAAATATCACAAGCTGGTAGCCGGCGTCGAACGTGTGGCTATCACTGGGGTAGAACAGTTCACCGATCAGAGCGATGCCCTGAGGTTTGTCGCGTTTGTCGATCGAGCATACGAAGAACAGATTCAGTTGCGCACCTCTGGTGTCGATCCTTCCACCGCATTCACGCCAGAGATGATTGCCGGCGCTTATCAAAAGAAATACCGAAGAGCCATTTCTCGCTTAGCCGCGATGGCCGCCTAACTTTTTACAAACACGAAACAAAACACGCTACTTCTCGAAACTTTGTTTCGCTCTACTTGACTCATGTCCGCAAAGGCGGGGGCATTTGTTTTCTAGAGAGAGGTAAACAAGTGGATCAAGGTAACACCGCATTTGTGCTGATTTGTGCGGCGCTCGTGCTTCTAATGACGCCGGGATTGGCGTTCTTCTACGGCGGTATGGTCAAGGCCAAGAGCGTCGTTTCGATGATGATGCTCAGCTTTGGATCGCTGGGACTCATCGGAGTACTTTGGGTGATCTACGGCTACGCGATTTCGTTTGCGAACGCCGGTAGTGAAACATTCTTCGGAATCGACGGTTGGTTTGGCATCGACACCAGCTTCATCGGGCTGTCGGCGCAAGTAGCCGACGCGGCTGCTCCAACCGGGGCGTTCCCGTCGATGGCTTTTGTGGCCTTCCAAGCGACATTTGCAATCATCACGGTCGCACTGATTTCGGGTGCGATTGCTGACCGAGCCAAGTTCGGTGCCTGGATGGTTTTCGCTGGTCTGTGGGCAACCATCGTCTATTTCCCAGTCGCTAACTGGGTATTCAACTTCACTCTTACCGACGGAAAGGTCACCGACGGTGGATGGATCGTCTATGGCCTAGGCGTGATCGACTTCGCCGGTGGAACGGCTGTTCACATTAACGCAGGTGCCGCAGGTCTCGCGCTTGCCATTGTTCTCGGCAAGCGATTCGGCTTCAGCAAGGGCATCACACAGCCGCACAACGTGCCGCTTACCTTGCTTGGTGCTGCACTTCTGTGGTTTGGCTGGTTCGGTTTCAACGCTGGCTCTGAACTCGCTGCTGACGGAATCGCTTCAATCGCCTTCATCAACACCATGGCTGCACCGGCTGCGGCCATGCTTGGCTGGATCATCGTTGAGTTCTTCAAGCACGGCAAGGCGACGTCGATTGGCGCGGCTTCTGGTGCGGTAGCTGGTTTGGTGGCCATCACTCCGGCGTGTGCTTCGGTCGACCCGATGTATGCAATCCTCCTGGGAGTGATCTCGGGTGCACTTTGCGCACTGGCAGTAGACCTCAAGTTCGCCCTAGGTTTTGACGACTCGCTTGACGTAGTGGGAATCCACCTCGTGGGTGGAATCGTTGGAACTCTCTTCATCGGTATCTTCGGTAATGGCGTCGGTGCCGCATTCGGATTCGGCTGGCACCAGCTCGCGATGCAGGCGCTGGGCGCAGGCGCGGTTCTGGTCTACTCGTTCGTACTAGCTCTGATCATCGGGTTTGCAGTCGAAAAGACCATCGGATTCCGCGTGAAGGCCGAAGATGAGATTGCCGGTATCGACACCGTAGTCCACGGTGAAGAGGCCTACGCGTTCGGATCTGACCGAGGCTAAATACTCGCGAAAAGCGGGAGGCTAACGTCTCCCGCTTTTTGTTTTAAGCGAGAATAGTCTGATGCAACACGACAACGCGACGTTCTTTTTGATCATCTGCTCGGCGATGGTTCTCTTCATGACACCCGGCCTTGCCTTCTTCTATGGCGGACTGGTTCGCGTTTCAAGCGTCGTGTCAATGATGATGATGTCTTTCGGATCGATTGCGTTGGTCGGTACTCTTTGGGTCGTCTATGGCTATGCGATGTCATTCGGTGGCGCAGGCGGAGCAGGCTTCGTAGGGTTCGACGGCGTCTTCGGCATAGATACAAACAAGCTCTTTCTCGCCGACGTGTTCAACGCAGCCAAGACTGGATCTGGTTTCGACCTCGTCTTCGCAGGGTTCCAAGGAACATTCGCGATCATCACGGTTGCCCTCATTTCGGGCGCGATTGCAGACCGTGCCAGATTTGGTTCATGGATGGTGTTTGCGGCACTGTGGGCAACATTCGCCTACTTCCCAATAGCAGGATGGGTATTCAACTTCACCCTCGAAAACGGCCAAATCACCGACGGTGGCTGGCTGGTCAAGGATGTTGGCCTGCTTGATTTCGCCGGCGGAACTGCGGTCGAGGTGGCCTCGGGCGCTGGCGCCCTGGCTATCGCGCTTGTGGTTGGCAAACGATTCGGTTTTAGCAAGGGCATGAACGTGCCCCACAACGTGCCGCTAACTCTCATCGGCGCGGGAATTCTCTGGTTTGGTTGGTTCGGCTTCAACGCTGGCTCTGAGCTAGCGGCGGATGGTGTTGCAACTCTGGCCTTCGTGAACACCCTGGTCGCTCCCGTCGGTGGCCTCATCACATGGTCAATCTATGACCGCATCCGCCATGGAAAGCCAACCGCCATCGGCGCAGCATCCGGAGCTATTGCTGGACTGGTGGCAATCACGCCTTCGTGTGCATTCCTGACACCGCTTTGGAGTCTCGCCTTGGGTGCAGTGGTGGGCGTGGTTTGTGCCTTCGCAGTCGAGCTCAAATGGGTTCTGGGATTCGACGACTCGCTAGACGTTGTGGGAATCCACCTCGTAGGTGGAATCGTCGGAACGCTGGCTATCGGCTTGGTCGGCACGAACGTAGGGCTGATTGATTCAGGCAGTTGGGGTCAACTTGGCAAGCAGGCTATTGGCGTGCTAGTCGTAGGCGCGTGGGCTTTCGCATCATCCTGGTTGATTGCTTTCGCCATTCAGAAAACTATCGGCTTCAGGGTGAAGAGCACCGACGAGATCGCCGGTGTTGACTTGGTGCTGCATGGGGAAACTGCGTATAGCGAGACTGATCCCCGTTGGCGTTGGAAGCCGTAACCAGCAACCCTGTTTAGAGAGTTATTGCTGCTCCTAGCCAGAGCAAGAAACCCATGGTTCCAAAGAATAGGATCAGGTTTCTGGTCACCTTAGTCTTCTCTTGCTTTGAATAATGCGGCCAACGATCGCGAATGTTGCCAAAAAGAGCCGCAAAGAACAAGAGAAACGTGCCCGCGAATATTGCAAAGACCAGGAAAACCCAGAACGCGGCAAGCACGAACTCCCAAATGGAGTCTTCGCCGATTTTAAAGTTCACGTGGGCGTAACTGGGATCGAACCAGTGACCTCTTCCGTGTGAAGGAAGCGCGCTACCACTACGCCATACGCCCTGTAGGAGATAGGTTACCAACACTCCGTGCTATCGCGAAGTTTGCGTGAACGAAGCGTTCTGGGTTAGAGTATTCAACGTTCGAAAGAACAATGCGGATGTGGCTCAGTTGGTAGAGCATCACCTTGCCAAGGTGAGGGTCGCGAGTTCGAATCTCGTCATCCGCTCGAAGCGGGCAGTGGCCTCGTGGACATGGTGGAGTGGCTGAGCGGCCCAAAGCAGCAGCCTGCAAAGCTGTAAAACCACGGGTTCAAATCCCGTCTCCACCTCAAAGCTTTAGACCCGGACGATTGGCGCAGCGGTAGCGCACTTCCTTGACATGGAAGGGGTCACTGGTTCGATCCCAGTATCGTCCACCACGGTTCAACCGAAGCAGCCAACAACTCGCGTTAGCGAGTTTTTTGCTTTAAAGCCCACCCTCGCGAAGAGCCTCGACAAAGTGCTCGTTGAACAAGACATCCTGGCTTCGTCTCTGTCTCAAGAGCTCAATCGCATCATCCGCGGAAAAACCATCGCGCATCAAAACCGATGCTGCAACTAGACCACTGCGGTTCTTGCCACCTTGACACCGCAGCAAGACTTGGTTCCCCTCTTTCCAAAGAGAGTAAGCCTGATCAACGAGGCGAGTCAGCTGTGGAACGTCTTTCGGGTCTAGACCGAAGTTCCAATCATCCTCGAAGAAATAGCGAATCTCGACTGTTCCACCGACTACCGCGGATGAAGATTTGTGAAAGGTGAAAACGTAATCGATGCCCTCGTATTTAGTGAACTCTGCCCTTGGATTCACTTCGAAATCGAAAACAGGGGGAGTTCCACCCAAATGGAGTCCTGGAAGGATCTCTTGAAAGTGATCGGAATTGACCATTAGAGCTGCGTGCCGACGAGCGCACCGATGGCGTAGGTAACTCCCATGGTGAGCATGGAGACAACGAGATTTCGAACGATTCCTCGTCCGGGTGTGGCCCCACCGATTTTTGCCCCAACAAAACCGGTGAGCGAAAGTGCCGCGACGACGGCGCCGATTGTCAGGTAGATGCGAATCGCGGGATCATCAACAGCGATCGACGCCAGCAACGGAAGCATTCCACCCGCGGCGAATGCAACGAAACTAGACAACGCCGCCTGTCCGGGTGAAACGTGATGATCCGAGTCAATGCCAAGCTCGGCCTCGGCGTGGGCCTTGAGGGCATCCTTCGCCGTGAGTTCCTTAGCAACTTGACCGGCGAGTTCGGGACTCATTCCTTTTTGCTCATAGAACCACTGGAGCTCGCGGAGTTCGCCTTCTGGATTCTCGCGAAGTTCTTTGCGTTCAACCTCGAGTGCAGCCTTCTCCGAGTCTTTCTGAGCGCTAACCGAGGTGTATTCACCACCGGCCATCGAAATCGAACCCGCGACAACAGCGGCGACGCCCGCGACGAGAATCTGTGTCTTGTCGGTTGTTGCACCGGCCACACCGAGAATGAGGCCGGAGGTGGACATGATTCCATCGTTCGCTCCGAGCACTCCAGCCCGAAGCCAGTTGAGCCGAGCGGCCATAGTGTTTTTCTTGAATTCTTCGGTCGAGATGATCGAGTTTTCGATGTCGTGCTCTGATCGCTTGGCTTTGGTCATGGCATCACACTAAACCGCCATTAGTGGCACTGGCTAGCAAGGCACACCTAAGTCGGCTAGATAGAATGTTGAAATGACCAGCATCCATGTAACCGTTGACGGGCAAAGCACCGAGATTGAAGCCGGAGCCGACGGGTTCGCGCTGTTCACTTCAAAAACCATCGTCGCTTTGCGTGTAAACGGCGAACTCAAAGACCTGGCTCACAAACCTGCAGGAGGCGACAGCGTTGAGGGTGTCGAGATCGACTCTCCAGACGGACTCAACATCCTTCGTCACAGTTCTGCACACGTTCTGGCCCAGGCGGTTCAACGAATTAACCCGGAAGCCAAACTCGGAATCGGCCCACCGATCACGGATGGCTTCTACTACGACTTTGACGTTGAAAACCCCTTTACTCCAGAGGATCTGCGGGCCCTCGAAAAGGAGATGGACCGCATCATTCGAAGCGGCCAGCGCTTTGTGCGACGCATTACAAACGATGAGGCCGCGCGAGTCGAACTGGCAAATGAGCCTTACAAGCTAGAGCTGATCGGCCTCAAGGGCAGCGATTCGGTTGGCGATGGTGCAGCCGAGGTTGGTGCTGGGGAACTAACGATTTATGACAACGTGAACCCGCAGACCGGGGAAGTTGCTTGGAAAGACTTGTGCCGGGGTCCGCACCTTCCCAACACCAGGATGATTGGGAACGCCTTCTCCCTGATGCGTTCAGCCGCTGCATATTGGCGTGGAAACGAAAAGAACAAGCAGCTCCAACGCATCTACGGAACGGCTTGGCCATCGAAAGACGAGCTACGCGCCCACCTCGATCGGCTAGAAGAAGCTGCGAAGCGCGATCACCGTCGTCTCGGTGCAGAGCTTGATCTGTTTTCGTTTCCAGAAGAAGTGGGAAGCGGACTCGCAGTGTTCCACCCCAAGGGCGGAATCATCCGCAAAACCATGGAGGATTATTCAAGGCAACGTCACGAAGAAGCCGGCTATGACTTCGTCTATTCGCCTCACGTAACCAAGTCGCACCTGTTCGAAACCTCCGGACACCTCCAGTGGTATGCCGAGGGAATGTATCCACCTCTTCAGATGGACGAAGAGCGTGACGAGAACGGTGAGATTCGCAAGCAAGGCCAGGACTACTACCTGAAGCCGATGAACTGCCCGTTCCACGTTTTGATTTTCAAGTCGCAGGGACGAAGCTACCGTGATCTCCCTCTGAGAATGTTCGAGTTCGGCACCGTGTACCGTTACGAAAAATCGGGTGTTGTTCATGGACTCACCCGCGCACGCGGATTCACACAGGACGATGCCCACCTCTTCGTCACTCAGGAGGACATCGAAACCGAGTTGCAGAACGTGCTGAAATTCGTGCTCGATCTGCTTCGCGATTACGGTCTGAACGATTTCTATCTCGAACTCTCGACCAAGGAAGAAGGCAACCCAAAGTTCGTCGGTGACGACGCCATCTGGACCCTGGCAACCAATACGCTTGAGAAGGTAGCTACCGAATCTGGTCTGAAACTCGTTCCAGACCCAGGCGGCGCTGCGTTCTATGGGCCGAAGATTTCCGTGCAGGCCAAAGATGCGATTGGTCGAACCTGGCAAATGTCGACGATTCAGCTCGACTTCAACTTGCCAGAACGTTTCGACCTCGAATACACGGCTAGCGACGGAACTCGAAAGCGCCCGGTCATGATTCACCGCGCACTGTTTGGCTCAATCGAGCGCTTCTTCGGCGTGCTGACCGAACACTACGCAGGAATCTTCCCACCATGGCTTGCACCAGTGCAGGTGGTTGGCATCCCCGTCGCCGACGAGTTCAATGACTATCTCGATGGAGTGATCAAAGCGTTGAAGGCAAAGGGCGTGCGCGCATCCCTGGATGTTTCGGACGATCGATTCCCGAAGAAGATCAGAAATCACACCAAGGACAAGGTGCCGTTCATGTTGATCGCTGGCGGAGAGGATCGCGACGCAAACGCGGTTTCGTTCCGTTTTAGGGACGGCAGCCAAGAAAACGGCGTACCTGTGGCAGACGCAATCGACCGAATCCTCAAGGCTATTGCTGAGAAGGTTCAGGTGTGAGCGAACGAGAGCTAGAAGACTCCGCAGATTTTGCGGCGACTCCTGACGCGTTTCAACGACTCTGGACTCCGCACCGCCTTGTATACATCCAGACCGGGCAACAACCTGCCGAGGAAGAGTGCCCGTTTTGTCTTGGTCCGCAGAGGTTGGACGAGGAGTCCTTGATCGTGCGCAGAGGCGAGCATGCCTATGTGATCCTCAATCTTTTCCCTTATAACTCTGGCCACCTTCTGGTTTGCCCATATCGGCATGTAGACACCTATGACAAGGCAACCGTTGAAGAAGTAACCGAGATTGCAGAACTGACCCAACAGGCGATGCGAGTGCTCAAGACGGTCTCGCATTCACACGGTTTCAATATCGGAATGAATCAGGGCGAAGTTGCAGGAGCTGGCATAGCTGGGCACCTGCATCAGCACATCGTGCCCAGATGGCGAAACGATGCCAATTTCTTTCCGATCATCGCCGAGACCAAGGCGCTGCCAAAACTGCTTGGCGAAGTTCGTGAGGAACTTGCCAAGGGCTGGGAGTCCGTCTTTCCGCAGGGCTAGATTGCGGAAAGTTTCAAGCGTTTTCTTGGCACCATTCGCAGAGGTTAGACTTGGTTTATGAGCGATTCTCAGAACAATTCAGCAAGCGTAGCCACCTCTCGAGTCAAGCGCGGCCTAGCCGAGATGCTAAAGGGTGGCGTCATTATGGACGTCGTTACCCCAGAACAAGCAAAAATCGCTGAGGATGCAGGCGCAGTAGCCGTCATGGCACTAGAGCGTGTTCCAGCGGACATCCGCGCACAGGGTGGCGTTGCGCGTATGAGCGACCCAGACATGATCGATGGCATCATCAACGCGGTTTCGATTCCCGTCATGGCAAAAGCTCGCATTGGGCACTTTGTTGAGGCACAGATTCTTCAGGCGCTCAATGTTGACTACATCGATGAATCCGAAGTTTTGAGTCCAGCAGATTACGTGAACCACATCGACAAGTGGAAATTTGACGTTCCATTCGTATGTGGAGCCACGAATCTCGGTGAGGCACTGCGCCGTATCACCGAGGGTGCAGCGATGATCCGTTCAAAGGGCGAGGCCGGCACCGGCGACGTTTCAGAAGCGACCAAGCACATTCGCACTATCTCAGCAGAGATTCGCGCTCTCGCCGCAAAGAGCGAAGACGAACTCTACGTCGCCGCTAAAGAACTCCAAGCGCCTTATGAACTGGTGCGAGAAGTAGCAAGCACGGGCAAGCTCCCTGTCGTAATGTTCACCGCTGGAGGAGTGGCAACGCCGGCCGACGCCGCAATGATGATGCAGCTTGGAGCAGACGGCGTGTTCGTGGGCTCGGGAATCTTCAAGTCCGGAGACCCGGTTGCTCGCGCCAAGGCAATTGTGAAGGCAACGACCTTCTACAACGACCCAGCAGTGCTGGCAGAAGTCAGTCGTGGACTCGGAGAGGCAATGGTCGGCATCAACGTGAACGACATTCCTGCGCCACACCGTTTGGCAGATCGCGGCTGGTAGTTGACCAAGGTAGGCGTCCTCGCTTTTCAAGGGGATGTGCGCGAGCACTTATCAACCCTTAGTGAGGTTGGTGTAGCCGGCGTCCCGGTCAAGACATTGGCAGGCCTCGCCAGCGTAGACGGATTGATCTTGCCCGGCGGTGAATCCACAACCATCGCCAAACTATCCCGAATCTTCAACCTTTTTGATCCGATCAGGGAAGCCATTGCTGACGGTCTACCAACGTTCGGCACCTGCGCGGGGCTCATTCTCTTAGCCGACGAAATCCTCGACGGAATCGAAGGTCAAGAAACCTTCGGTGGCCTTGATGTGGTCGTTCGCCGCAACGCCTTCGGTCACCAAACCGAGTCCTTTGAGATTGACCTTGAGTTCGAGGGAGTTGAAGGTAACCCGATGACGGCTGCGTTCATCCGTGCCCCGATTATTGAGAAAGTTGGACCAAAAGCAAGCGCCCTCGCCACACTGCCAGATGGTCGAGTAGTTGCGGTGCGCCAGCAAAACCTACTGGGCATCAGTTTCCACCCAGAAGTCACCGGAGAAACGCGCGTGCACGAACTCTTTGTGCGCGAATTCGTCGGCTAAACAAGGCCTCCCGCTAGACTTATCGAAACCAAAACACTGGGAGATTTTTCATGTCCGGCCACTCTAAATGGGCTACTACCAAGCACAAAAAGGCTGTCATCGACGGTCGTCGCGCCAAGCTTTTTGCCAAGCTAATCAAGAACATTGAGGTTGCTGCGCGCCTCGGCGGGCCTGACATCGACGGAAATCCGACTCTTTATGACGCTGTTCAAAAGGGTCGTAAAAGCTCCCTTCCAAACGACAATATCGATCGCGCCATCAAGCGGGGTTCCGGAATCGGCGACGACGCCGTCGAATACCAGACGATCATTTACGAGGCATACGGTCCGAACGGCGTCGCACTATTAATCGAGTGCTTGACCGACAACAAGAACCGAGCAGCCGGAGAAGTTCGGTTGGCTCTGAGCCGTAACGGTGGAACTCTTGCCGACCCAGGTTCAGTGTCCTATCAATTCGCACGCAAGGGCGTAATCCTCGTAGAAAAGGCCGAAGGCACGAACGAGGACTCGATTCTCGAAGCCGTGTTGGAATTCTCGGTAGATAACGTAGATGATCGCGGCGAGCAGTTCGTAATCACCACAGATCCGAGCGACATGGTGCCGGTGCGACTCGCGTTGCAAAACGCATCTATCGACTACGAAAGTGCCGACGTTGAATTCGTTGCCTCTTTGGAGGTGCCAGTCGATGCTGAAACGGCTCGCAAGGTTATCAAACTCATCGACGCACTCGAAGACTCGGACGAGGTTCAGAACGTCTACTCGAACGTTGGCATGTCTGCCGAAGTTCTTGCCGAGTTGGACAACGACTAAAGATGCGCATCCTTGGCATCGACCCGGGTCTAACCAGGTGCGGTATCGGTGTCGTGGACATTGACAAGCAACGAAAGTGCACCATGGTGCACGTTTCGACGGCAAAAAGTGCGGCAACCGATGAGCTGCAAGATCGCATTGGCCAACTCGCCACAGCAATCGAAGAGGCTATAACGACTCACAAACCCGAGCGAATCGCACTCGAACGAGTGTTCGCGCAGGCGAACCTAAGAACCGTGATGGGGGTTGCTCAAATCTCGGGTGTGGTGCTGCTCCTGGCACAGCGCCACGGTATTCCACTAAGTTTCTACACCCCGTCCGAAGTAAAGGCCGCTGTGACGGGTTCTGGGCGGGCTGAAAAGGCACAAATAGGCACTATGGTCACCAAGATTCTGGCACTCTCAGAAATACCGAAACCAGCCGATGCTGCCGACGCCCTGGCCATCGCAATAACCTGCGGATGGAAGTCCTATTCGCCCTCGAGTGGGCTGCCGACAACTAAGGCCACGGAGACCTGGCAAAAGGCCATCGCGGCTGCGGCCAATCGCAAACGTTCGTAAGTAGGCTTTAGGGGTGATCGCTTCACTCCGTGGCCACATTTTGGCGAAGAACCCGAACTCAATCGTTATTGACGTTGGGGGAGTCGGTTATTCCGTCAACGTTACCCCACAGTTGAGCGCTTCGGTGGACGAAGGGCAAGAAGTCACCCTCCAAACTCGCCTCGTCGTGCGCGAAGATTCCATGACAGTCTTTGGATTCGAAACTCCAGAAGAAATCGAACTTTTCGACTTAGTCACAAGTGTCAGCGGAATCGGACCGAAACTAGGACTAGCAATTCTGGCCAGTCTGTCTGTGGATGCCATTCGGCAAGCTGTTGCGACCGAGAGCGATGCAACGTTTAAATCGGTTCCTGGAATTGGACCCAAGACAGCCAAACTCATAGTTGTCACATTGGCCGGCAAACTTCAAACGGCCGCCACTGCCAAGGGAACTTCGTCCGATGTATTGGTTGCCCTTATCGGGCTGGGTTATGCGGAGAAGCAGGCTCTTGGCGCACTCTCCGCCGTTGGATCGGAAGGTTCGACCTCGGAAGTGCTTCGCCGAGCCTTGGCAGAACTCTCGGGAACTAGAGGCAACTAGACATGCTCGAATCCGAACCAGACGACCTTGCTTTTGAGACAAAGCTTCGACCCGAGTCCCTCGATGAGTTTGTCGGCCAACAGGGTGTCAGAAACCAAATTTCACTTCTCATCGAAGCGGCTAGGCTGCAAAACCGGGCTGCAGAGCACATTCTGCTGGCAGGCCCTCCAGGACTCGGTAAAACGACCCTCGCCATGATCGTAGCCAAAGAGCGTGGAGTTCCCTTGCGGCTGACAAGTGGACCAACGATCCAACACGCTGGTGACCTGGCCTCAATTTTGTCTTCGCTCTCGCACGGAGAAGTTTTGTTCATCGACGAGATTCACCGCATGTCGCGGTCTGCCGAAGAAATGCTCTACTTGGCGATGGAAGATTTTCGAGTGGATGTGATGGTTGGCAAGGGTGCCGGCGCAAACTCAATTTCTCTCGACATTGAACCCTTCACGCTGGTTGGTGCTACCACTCGTTCGGGCATGTTGCCGAATCCACTCCGCGATCGATTTGGATTCACAGCGCATTTAGATTTCTATTCAGAAGACGAGCTTGCGAAGGTCGTTGAGCGTGCCTCCGAAAAGCTTTCGGTGCAGATCGACTCAGCCTCATCGGCTCTAATTGCTAGCAGATCACGAGGCACCCCTAGAATCGCAAACCGCCTGCTGAAGCGCGTGCGTGACTTCGCGCTGGTGCATGGTGACGGCAAAATCAACCAGAACAACACCAAGGATGCGCTCACCCTGTACGACATTGATGAACTTGGTCTAGACCGCATCGACCGGTCGATTCTCGAAGTGCTCGTGCGCAAGTTCGCGGGAAAGCCGGTTGGGCTAGGAACGCTCGCCGTTGCCATCGGCGAGGAACGAGACACCATTGAGGAAGTAGTCGAGCCGTACCTGATCAGGCTTGGCCTAATTGCGCGAACTTCGCGCGGTCGTCAGGCGACGTCGGCCGCCTATCGTCACCTTGGCGAATCCGCACCAAGCGACCGTCTACCCGGCTTCTAGAACCTATAATCGAACAAGTGCCCAACCGACTTGGTGGCTAAAGGATGGCAATAATGAACGAGATTTTCCTCGTCGTAATGATCGCGATGATGGGTTTCCTCCTCTGGAACTCGAGCAGAACTCGCAAGAAGCAAGCCCAGATGCTTGCCGAACAACTTGTTGTTGGTGTCGAAGTGATGCTCGGTTCAGGTGTCTACGGAACCGTTGAATCAATCGCTTCTGACCGTCTTGTGATCAAGTCTGCTGGATCAACCATCGAGGTCGCCCGAGGCGCCGTCGCTCGCGTATTGCCGACTCCGGTGGTCGAGCCGGTTGCACCTAAAGCCTCGGTCGTTAAGGCACCCGCCGCAAAAAAGCCATCAGCCGTAAAGCCAGCGGCTAAGGCGCAGGCGACCAAGACTTCCGCTAAGAAGACTGCCGCCAAGAAAGCCGACTAAATGTCAGACAACGGATTGGTGCGCAATTCGCGCAAGAAACTCAGCTGGTTTTTTCTCCTAATCATCGGGCTCGCTGCACTCATCGGTGGAGCTCAGGCTGCTGGCGCCCCCGCATCCTATGTTCCATCCCTTGCGCTCGATCTGCAGGGTGGAACGCAGATCATCCTTTCGCCGAGCCTAGGAGAGGGCAAGGCTGCGACCCAAGGTCAGCTTGACCAGGCGGTGGCCATTATTCGCCAGCGCGTCGACGCAACTGGCGTTAGCGAGGCTCAGATCACCACTCAGGGTGAAGCGGCAAACGCAGCCATTGTGGTCAGCATCCCTGGAAAACCAGACGAAGCCACATTGAAACTAATCAAGGCAAGTGCGCTGCTTGAGTTCCGCCCGGTGCTAGCGACGACCCAAGACACTTCGACGGCAGTTGGAGGCGACAGCACGTCAACTCCAACGAGCAAGCCGACCTCAGCTCCGATTGCTACGGGGTCCGCAGCGCCGACTTCACCTAGCGACCTCAACTGGGTGACCGAGGAAATTCAGGCCAAGTACGACGCACTCGCCTGTAAGACGAAGGCCACCAGCACAGTCTCCGACTTCCGCGAACCCGGTCAGGTGGACGACCCGACCAAACCGCTGGTCACCTGTGATCGCGATGGTGTTTTCAAATACATCCTTGGTCCCGTTGAACTAGCTGGAACCGACATCTCGGACGCCTCGGCCGGAACGAGAAGCTCGAGCACCGGAGCCTCACTGAACGAGTGGGCCGTATCACTCAATTTCTCGGATGCGGGTGCCAAGAAGTTTGCAGATGTCACCAAGCGTCTTTTCCCGTTGACCGACCCTTACAACCGGTTTGCTGTGACGATTGACGGCTATGTCATCACCGCCCCGTCGACCAACGCCGTGATCAGCAATGGATCAGCCGAAATCACCGGAAACTTCGACCAAGAAGGCGCAAAGAGTCTCGCGGATCAGCTGAAGTACGGATCCCTTCCAATCAGCTTCGAAGTGCAAAGCCAAGAGAACATTTCGGCCACACTTGGAGGCTCGCAGCTGGCAAATGGACTTCTGGCCGGAGGCATCGGACTCTTGCTGGTTGTTATCTACTCACTATTCCAGTACCGCGGTCTTGCGATCGTGACTATCGGCTCGCTGATCGTTGCTGCGGTGCTGACATACCTAGTCATTGCGGTTCTTTCATGGCGTCAGGGATACCGCCTCTCGTTGGCCGGTGTAGCTGGTCTTATTGTGGCAATCGGTATCACGGCCGACTCATTCATCGTCTACTTCGAGCGCGTGAGAGATGAACTTCGCGAAGGCCGTCCACTTACCGCGGCCGTCGAAATGGGCTGGAAGCGCGCCGTCAGAACCATCATCGTCTCTGACGCAGTGAGCCTGCTCGCTGCGGGAACCTTGTATGTGCTGACCGTTGGAAACGTTCGAGGATTCGCTTTCACACTCGGTCTCACGACTCTGATTGACCTCGCAGTTGTCATGTTGTTCACTCACCCGCTTCTCCAGTTGCTCGCCAACACGAAGTTCTTCAGTAGCGGCAACAAATGGTCGGGGTTTGAAGTCAAAACTGGCGCAGGCTACATCGGTCGAGGACAGTTCCGCGTGGCTCCGTCTGTAACCGACGGAAAGGCTAAGAAAACTTCGCGTGAGGCGAATCGTCGTCAAACCATTGCAGAACGCAAGGCTGCCGAATCGGGCACCGCTAAGAAGGACCAGTAGACATGAGCCGCTTTTCAGATTTCGGTAACGCCCTTTACAGTGGCGAAAAGTCAATCGACTTCGTCGGACGTCGCAAGCTTTGGTACGCAATCGCTGCGGTAGTTGTAGCCCTAGCAGTCATACTTCCTGTTTCTCGGGGCGGTTTTCAACTCGGTATTGAATTCCGCGGCGGTAGCGAATTCCGCGTGACTGCAGTTGCCGAACAAGGTGACACAAAGGCTCGTGACACGGTTCACGAAGTTCTTCCGGGCGTCGAACCTCTGATCTCAACCGTCGGTACCGACGACTTGCGAATCCAGACGACCAAGCTCACAGACGAACAGGCCGAGCAGATTCGAACCTCGCTTGCCGCCGCTTATGGTGTCGAGTCGAGCGCGGTATCCTCTAGCTTCATTGGTCCTTCCTGGGGCCAGGAAATCACTGGCAAGGCGATCACCGGTCTGCTTTGGTTCATCGGACTTGCGGCCGTCTTGATGGCTCTCTACTTCCGAACCATCAAGATGTCTGCAGCAGCAGTCCTTGCCTTGCTACACGACCTGGTCGTCACAGCCGGAATCTACGGAGCACTGGGCTTCGAAGTAACCCCTGCTGCCGTAATCGGATTCTTGACCATCCTGGGTTATTCGCTCTATGACACCGTTGTGGTGTTCGACAAGATCCGCGAAAACACCTTCGAAGTTGAGTTCAGCGAGACCGCCACGTTCAAGGAACGCGTTAATCTTGCCATCAACCAGACCCTTGTGCGCTCGATCAACACTTCGGTAGTAGCCGTGCTTCCGGTTGCGGCCATTCTGTTCATCGGTTCTGTTTTCCTAGGTGCAGGAACCCTAAAGGACATTTCGCTTGCACTGTTCATCGGTATCATCGTTGGCACGTACTCAACCATCTTCATCGCGGCTCCTTTCTATTCACATTTGCGTGAGGGCGAAAAGATCTACAAGGATGCAGCCGCTAAGGTTCTGGCTCGACGCTAGTCACGGGCTTCTTGGTTAGGCTAGTTGAATCCAACTAGTGAGGTTTCAATGAGCGACGTAACTCCAACGAGTTCTATGAGTGCGCTCAAGTCTGGAATTACTCGGCTTTTCACGCGATCGACAACCTATTCGGCCGAAGTGGCTGATCTGGTCAAGGCTGTTAAGGCCAATCACCCCAAAGCCGATCTTTCGATAATTGAAAGAGCTTTTGCTGCAGCAGACCAGGCCCACACTGGTCAACTCCGCAAATCGGGTGAGCCTTACATCACGCATCCGCTCGCCGTTGCGCGCATCCTTGCCGATCTTGGAATCGGACCTACCACTATTGCAGCCGCATTGCTGCACGACACCGTCGAGGACACCCAATACAACCTAGAAATGCTACGAGCAGACTTTGGTGATGAGGTGGCGATGCTGGTCGATGGTGTTACCAAGCTCGACAAAGTGAAGTTTGGGGATGCTGCCCAGGCCGAAACCGTTCGGAAAATGGTTGTGGCGATGTCAAAAGACATCAGGGTCTTGGTCATTAAGTTGGCTGACCGCCTGCACAATGCCAGAACCTGGGGATTCGTCTCACCCGAATCTGCTCGACGCAAGGCCCAAGAGACCCTCGAGATCTACGCACCGTTGGCACACCGCCTAGGAATCAGCGCCATCAAGTGGGAACTGGAGGACATAAGTTTTTCGGTGCTATATCCAAAGGTTTATGAAGAGATCATCAACCTAGTGCAACAACGTGCCCCTAAGCGCGACGAGTTTATTGCGAGTGTTATCTCGTCTATCGACGAAGACCTGAAGGAAATCAAGATCAAGGGCAAGGTCGACGGACGACCGAAGCAGTTCTACTCGATTTATCAAAAGATGGTCGTTCGCGGGCGCGAGTTTGACGACATCTACGACCTCGTGGGCATTCGCGTGATTGTCGCGTCGGTTCGCGATTGTTATGCCGTGCTGGGCGCTATTCACGCCCGATGGAACCCTGTTCCCGGTCGGTTTAAGGATTACATCGCGATGCCGAAGTTCAACCTTTACCAGTCACTTCACACCACGGTTATCGGACCTAACGGGCGTCCCGTCGAAATCCAAATTCGTACACAAGAGATGCATTTCAGGGCCGAATATGGTGTGGCAGCTCACTGGAAATACAAGGAACAGTCCGGGCGTACGACGACTTCAGAAGAAGATCTCGCTTGGGTGAAGCACCTGACCGACTGGCAGGCGGACACCCAGGATCCACGCGAATTTTTGGACAGCCTCCGTTTCGAAATCGGAGCCAAAGAGGTTTATGTATTCACCCCAAAGGGCAAGGTAATCGGCTTGCCCGCGAACGCAACACCTGTCGACTTTGCCTACGCGGTGCACACTGAAGTCGGTCACCGAACAATGGGTGCGAAGGTCAACGGTCGCCTAGTACCTCTCGAAAGCGAGCTAAGTTCGGGTGATGTCGTTGAGATCTTCACCTCCAAGTCCACCGACGCTGGGCCGAGCAAAGACTGGTTGGGATTCGTAAAGTCTCCGCGAGCGAAGAGCAAGATCAAGGCCTGGTTCTCGGCTGAACGCCGCGATGACGCCATAGAAGCCGGCAAGGATGCCCTTGCCAAGGCTATGCGCAAGCAAAACCTGCCGCTCCAGCGACTTCTTGGTGCCGACAGCATTGTGAAGCTTGCTTCGGAACTGAAATACCCAGACGTCGACAGCCTCTACGCAGCGGTGGGCGACGGACACGTTTCTCCGCAGTCGGTGATCGAAAGACTTACGGCCGGTTTCCACGAAGAAGAAGACGAGACAGAAACGGTCTTCGAACTTCCGAAGAGATCGAGCGCCGATCGAGCCCGTGCCGACAACTCAGGCGTTTTGGTCAGGGGAGACGCCGATGTCATGGCCAAACTCGCTCGCTGTTGCACACCCGTGCCCGGTGACGAAATCATCGGCTTTGTGACGAGAGGTTCAGGCGTATCGGTTCACCGCGTTGACTGTAGAAACGTGGGAGACCTTCGCAAGCAAGAAGGCCGAATCATGGACGTTTCATGGTCTGAAGCCGGCAAGAGTTTGTTCTTAGTTCAGATTCAAATCGAAGCTCTAGACCGAGGCGGACTCTTGTCCGACGTGACTCGAGTGCTCGCCGAACACCACGTCAACATCCTGTCGGCGTCTGTATCCACCCGAGCAGACAAAGTTGCGCTCAGCCGGTTCGTCTTTGAAATGGGCGATGCACAGCTTCTCGAGCATCTGCTCAACGCGGTGCGAAGAATCGATAACGTGTACGACGTTTATCGAGTGAAGAACAGTTAACGGCCTGCGCTATTCATTTTGATGGCGCGCAAACGCCAACAACGATTCGCCTGGTTTGCTAGCCCGCTACGACCTTGAGCCACGCTTCGCGAGCAGCGAGGGCTGCCTCGGCGTCTGCAATTTTCTTGGCGTCTTTGGACTTCTTGGCGGCCTCGAGTTCGATTTTGAGTTTTGCAATCGACTCTTCAAGCTGAGAAAGAACCGAGTCGGTTCTAGCTTTTGTGCTTGGGTCACTCTTGCGCCACTGCTCTGCTTCTGCATCACGAACTTTACGCTCCACCGCCCGCAGCTTGTCTTCAAGCTCGCGAACCTTATCCTTTGGAACTCGGCCGGCGGCCTCCCAGCGTTTCTGGATTTCGAGAAGTGCTCGCTTGGCTTCGGCGAGATCTTTGGCTGGATCAATCTTTGCCGCGTCGGCCAGAATCTCAAGCTTGGCTTTCAGGGCAGCCTCAAAACCAACCGATAGTTCCGCGTTCTTTTCTGCGCGGGCAGCATAGATTGCGTCTCCAGCGGCCTTGAACTTCTCCCAAAGTGCGTCATCTGACTTTGAGTTGCTGCGCCCGCTAGCCTTCCAGGCATCGACTAGCTTGCGGTACTCGAGCGAGCCCTCAGCGCCCTGCTTTACCAGATCTTCGGCCTTGGCGACCAACTCCTGCTTTTTAGAGCGTGCGGCCTTGGCCGCCGAGTCTGCCTGGGCGAAGAATGCACGCTTGCCCGCCTCAAACTTGGTTCGTGCCTGGCTGAAACGCTTCCAAAGGGCATCCGCTTCGGCTTTCGGAAGACGTGGACCGTTCTTTTGCGACGCCTGCCATTCTTCGAAAAGAGAGTTCAATTCGACGGATGCGGTTTTCCAGATGGTCTTGGATGCGTCGGCAGCTGCAAGTGCCTCAGCCTTGGCCACTAGTTCCTCACGTTGTTTGAGTGCCGCGGCTACGACTTCCTTCTGCGCTTCGGCCTTCGCCTCGCGAAGGGTCGCAATCGCCGGCTCTAGAGCTGCGACTCGTCCGCGAAGGGCGGCGAGGTCGCCAACTGCGTGAGGTTCGACCAGATCGGCCTGCAATTTGATGAACGCCTTCTCGATGCTCTGGGCATCCGCATTAGATTTCACACGCTGTTCAAGGATGCGAACCGCCGTCGCCAGGTCTGCAAAACGGGTTAGATAGATAGCTAGGGCAGCTTCTGGGGTGGCTCCGGGAACCTGACCGACCTTGCGTTCTTCGCCTGAGTCAATGACGAAGACGTTGCCTTCTTCGTCGACTCGACCGAACTCGTTCACGTTGGACATCAGATTCTCCTGGTTTGTTTGTTACTTGACGGAAAGTTTGGAAAGCACGGCGGGGGAGACTGGCTTTCCATCGGAAACACCTTCACCTTGCACACCTTTTTGCACTACAGCAAGCACACCTTGCAGCCCACTCGAAATGCGGCCGATCACGGTGTAACCTCCTGCCGCATCCCTAGGAAGAGCAGTAGCACTGTAGACGATGAAGAACTGGGAACCCTGGCTGAAAGCCTTGTTCGATTGACGAGCCATGGCGATGACGCCGGCCTTGTAAACGTCGTCAGTTGGAACGTTTTCAAGGGGACCGAACGAATAACCGGGACCACCGGTGCCGTCACCCTTGGGATCGCCACACTGCAGAACGAACAGTTTCTCAACCGTCAAGCGGTGGCAAGCGGTGTTTTCATAGAAACCCTTATTCACGAGACTCACGAAGTTAGCGACCGCTTGAGGGGCAGCTTTGCCGTCGAGGGTGAACTCCATCGGAGTCTTGTTGAGAGTCATCGAACCGGTCCATTCGCGGTTTTCAGAGAGCGAGGCAGGTGGCACGTCCGCGCTATTCGATTCGACGATAGTTGGTGTTGGAGTTGGAGCTCCGGGACCGACTCCGAAGTAGATGTACTGCGAACCTAGTGCAACGATTACGGCGGCGAGAGATACCAAAATGGACACTCGGTTGTCGCGCTTGCGAGTTGCCTGTGTGTCATTCTGCGCGACCGTCTTGACCTCATAGTTCTTCAAGCGGTCTTGAGCAGCCTTCGATAGCTTTTCGTTCTTTGCCACGATTCCTCCGTGTTGATGACTTAGAAAGTCTACCGACTCCAATGCGGTCGGTAATTGGTTTACCTTTCGGATTGGCTAGCCTTGTTGCATGGCCGACGAGTTTAGGTTTTTGAGTGCAACACCTCTTGCCGCACGGATGCGCCCGAAGACTGTAGACGAGGTAGTTGGCCAAACCAAGGCTCTCGGCAAAGGTTCGGCACTTCGACGCCTCGTGGAGGCTACTTCGCCGGTCTCCCAATCCATCATTCTCTGGGGGCCGCCTGGTACAGGCAAAACAACACTCGCGAACCTTATTGCCACCGCATCCGGTTTGACCTTTAAGGAACTCAGCGCAGTAAATGCCGGCGTCAAGGATGTGCGCGAGGTGATAGACCAAGCAAAGGTCGATTCACAGCTCTATTCGAAGCAGACAGTTCTGTTTATCGACGAGATCCACCGTTTCTCGAAGACGCAACAGGACGCGCTTTTGCCAGCGGTCGAAGCGGGTTGGCTAACGATGATTGCGGCCACGACCGAAAACCCCAGCTTCAGCGTTATCGACCCGCTACTCTCGCGCTCACTTTTAGTCACTCTTGAGACCCTCACAGATGAAGCGATCGATGCCGTTTTATCGAGGGCGTTGCTCGACGAGCGTGGATTCGCTGGCCAGGCCATTCTGACCGATGAGGCTCGAGAGGGAATCATCTCAAGAGCCAACGGAGACATGCGTCGAGCATTGACCACTCTCGAGGCGGCGGCAGCAGCATCCTGGCTGGCTAACCCACAGGTTTCGGATCTGGTGGAAATCGGCATAGAAGACGTTGTTTCCTCCACCTCGGTGGCGGCAAGTCGATACGACCGCGCCGGAGATCAGCATTACGACATAATCAGTGCATTTATAAAGTCAGTTCGCGGCTCAGATGCCGATGCGGCAATCCATTACTTGGCAAGAATGATTGACGGGGGAGAAGACCCCCGATTCATCGCACGCAGATTGATCATCCTGGCCGCCGAAGACATTGGTTTGGCTGAGCCGCAAGCGCTTGCGCTAGCAGTCGCTGCCGCACAGGCGGTCGAGTCGATTGGCATGCCTGAGGGTCGGATTCCGCTGGCCGAGGTGACCATATTCCTTGCCCTCGCGCCGAAGAGCAATAGCGCTTACTTAGCGATCAACGATGCGCTTGCCGACGTTCGGTCGGGGTTGACCCCAAATGTTCCCGCTCACCTTAGGTCGAATGAACTTTCCCGCTCAGTGGATAAGACAACCGACTACATCTATCCCCATGAGGAACCAAGGATGATTGCCCAACAGGACTACGCCGACAAAAAGGTGTTGGCCAAGAACTACTACCTGCCGAAGGCATCGGGCAAAGAGAATGCGTTTGTCGAGCTTTGGGCAAAACTTCGTGCGATTATCCGAAAGAGTTAACGGTTAGATCTCGCAGTCAGCCGAGGGCATCGACCTAGCGAACTTTTCCACTCCGACAAAAAGCTTGTTAGTTCGGTAGCGCGAAAATCGCGTGTCCTGCTAAACTTTTGAGGTTGCCAACCTGAACTTCAATCGCGGCTGTGCGAAGTTCAACGGGTGATTCGCCTAATAGCCGGGGCGAAGCTGGCCAAAGAGGTGCACCGCTCTAAGTGCTTCTCCTTCTAAACCGCTATTCATTTTGAAAGGACCACGTGTCTAAAACCACACGTACACGCAGCAAGACTCGTCTGTCTCGCGCACTCGGACTGGCCCTCACCCCGAAGGCCGCCAAATATCTAGAAAAGCGCCCATACGCTCCAGGTGAGCACGGACGCACCAAGCGCAAGGCTGACAGCGACTACGCCGTTCGCCTTCGCGAGAAGCAGCGTCTTCGCGCCCAATACGGCATTCGCGAGGCACAACTGCGCAACACCTTCCAGGAAGCCAAGCGCTCCGAGGGTATGACCGGTGAAAACCTAGTAGAGCTTCTAGAGATGCGCCTAGATGCACTCGTGCTTCGTGCAGGCTTTGCTCGCACGATCGCCCAGGCTCGCCAGATGGTCGTCCACCGCCACATTCTCGTAAACGGAGAGCGCATTGACCGCCCTTCGTTCCGCGTAAAGCCAGGTCAGCTCATCCACGTTCACGCTAAGAGCGAAGGAACCGAGCCATTCCAGGTTGCAGCAGCCGGCGGTCACGTCGACGTTCTGCCACCAGTTCCTGCTTACCTCGATGTCCAGCTGGACAAGCTACACGCAACTCTCGTGCGTCGCCCAAAGCGCGCTGAGGTTCCTGTGACTTGTGAAGTTCAGCTTGTGGTCGAGTACTACGCTGCACGATAGTTAGTCCTAGGAGGCATCATGAACATCGGTGACGTAGCTGCACTAATCGCCGCAATCGCGTTTGCTCTGCTCTCGCTTGCTGCTGCTGTTCCGCTACTGAAGCTTGGTCGCACTGTCGACGAAGTTAGCGACTCAATCAAGTCGCTCACCGATGGACTTGAGCCGGTTTTGGAGGGTCTCAATGAGACCGTATCTGAAACCAACAAACAGCTCGCAAAGATCGACAAGATCACTACGAGCGTAGAAGAAGTTTCATTGAACGTGGCTTCGCTCAGTGCCGTATTTACACAGGCGCTGGGCGGCCCGCTCATGAAGCTAGCTGGACTCGGGGTTAGTCTGTCGAAAATCATGAAGGGTAAGAAGTAATCATGAAGAAACTATTTTGGCTAATCTCAGGTGTTGCCGCTGGTCTCGCGATCGCAAAGCAGATTGAGACCAACCCAAAGGCCAAGGCAGTTGCCGAAGACCTAAAGCGCGCCGCAATCGAGTTCGGAACTGCTTTCGCCGAGGGCTACTCTGAGCGTGACGAGGAACTCGCAACCGAGGATGCCGCAGCAAAGCCTGCCGCGAAAAGCGCTTCAAAGCCTGCCGCCAAGAAGGCACCAACTAAGAAGCCTGCCGCCAAGAAGCCAGCAAGCGCTCAGTAGCCGTGAAAACCGCTGAGATTAAGCGGCGTTGGCTCGCCTTTTTCGAATCTAAGGGACACACCGTCGTACCTTCCGCTTCGCTGATTAGCGAAGACCCATCGCTTCTTTTCACGGTTGCCGGCATGGTACCGTTCATCCCTTACATGAGTGGCCTCGTCCCTGCGCCATTCGCTCGCGCGACAAGCGTGCAGAAGTGTGTGCGCACTCTGGACATCGAGGAGGTCGGAAAGACCACCCGCCACGGCACCTTCTTCCAGATGAACGGCAACTTCTCGTTTGGCGACTATTTCAAGCGCGAGGCGATCAGTTTTGCCTGGGAGTTTCTGACTTCGCCACAAGATAAAGGGGGCCTAGGCTTCAATCCCCAAGACCTCTGGGCCACGGTCTACAAGGACGACGAGGAGTCCATCGCCATTTGGCGCGAAGTGGCCGACATTCCACTCGAGCGCATCCAAAAGCGCGGCATGAAGGACAACTTCTGGTCGACTGGGCAACCGGGGCCAGCAGGTCCGTGTAGCGAAATCTATTTCGATCGTGGGCCGGCGTATGGCCGCGAGGGCGGTCCCGAAGAAGACGAAGACCGTTACATCGAAATCTGGAACCTTGTTTTCATGCAGTACGAACGAGGTGCCGGTGGCGGCAAAGAAGATTACCCAATTCTGGGTGAACTTCCCAAGAAAAACATCGACACCGGAATGGGGCTCGAGCGAGTTGCATTCCTGATGCAGGGAGTGGAAAACCTCTACGAAATCGATGAGGTACGTCCCGTTCTGGACCTAGCCGCCAGACTCTCTGGCAAGACCTACGGCGCTTCAGTCGAGGATGACGTGCGAATGCGCGTCGTTGCCGACCACGTTAGGTCAGCGCTCATGCTAATTGGCGACGGAGTCACACCAGCAAATGATGGACGAGGCTATGTTCTGCGTCGCTTGCTACGCCGAGTCGTGCGTGCAATGCGCCTGCTGGGGGTCGATCGACCTGTCTTTAGTGAGCTGTTCACGGCGTCGAAGAACGCGATGGTCGACTCGTATCCCGAACTCGAAGGAGAGTTCAAGCGAATCCTGACCACGGCTGTCAACGAAGAAGAAACATTCTTGCGCACATTGGTCACGGGCTCGTCGGTCTTGGATGAGGCCCTCGCCGAAACAAAATCTTCGGGGTCCATCTCGCTAAGCGGCGAAAAGGCGTTCTTGCTTCACGACACCTACGGCTTCCCAATCGATTTGACTCTTGAAATCGCCGAGGAGCAGGGCCTATCCGTCGACCGAGACGGCTTCAAGACTCTGATGGCCGAACAGCGTGATCGTGCGAAGGCCGATGCTCGCGAGAAGAAGCTGGGCGGCACCGACCTCAGCGTTTACTCGGAGTTCCGCGGCATGGGTGTAACCAAGTTCACCGGCTACGACGAACTCAACACCGAGGGCAAGGTGCTCGGTTTGATTGTCGATGGTCAGTCGAACAAGCGCGCCGAAGTGGGTCAAATCGTTGAAGTGATCCTCGATGAAACCTCGCTCTACGCCGAGTCCGGCGGTCAGGAGGCCGACAACGGTTTGATTACGGGCAATGGCTTTGAGCTAGAGGTTCTCGACGTGCAGAAGCCGGTCAAGGGCTTGATCTCACACAAGGCCATTGTGCGCTCTGGCGAGATTTCCGTCGGTTCTACAGCGACCACCAAGGTTGACCCAGAATGGCGACTAGGTGCTTGCCAAGCACACTCCGGAACCCACGTGGTTCACGCCGCTCTTCGCCAGGTGCTTGGTCCTCAGGCGCTTCAGTCGGGCTCATACAACAAGCCTGGCTACCTGCGACTCGACTTCGCATGGCAATCAGCGCTGTCGCTCGAAACCCGCAGCGAAATTGAAGAGGTATCAAACCTGGCAATCCGTGGCGACTATGCCGTCAGCGCTCAGTTTATGAGCCTTCCACAAGCTAAGGAGTGGGGAGCGGTAGCGCTCTTCGGAGAGACCTACGACGAGTCGGTTCGCGTAATCCAAATTGGCGGTCCATGGTCTCGTGAGCTCTGCGGTGGAACGCACGTCTCTCGCTCGTCCCAAATCGGATTAGTTTCGATGATCGGCGAGTCCTCGGTTGGTTCGGGTTCGCGACGCCTCGAAGCTTTGGTCGGAATCGAAGCGTTCCGCGCCCTGGCAACCGAACGCGCCTTGGTAAATCGTCTCGTGGATTCACTAAAGGTGCCGCGCGAGCAACTCGAAGACCGCATCCTCGCCTCGGTTGAAGACCTGAAGAGCGCGCAAAAGAAGTTAGCAAGCTTGAACAGCGAACGCTTGGCTTTGGCGATTGCCCCGGCGATTGCGGCGGCTAGATCAGTCAACGGCCATTCTGTGGTTGTTTTGCCACTTGGCGAGCTAAGCGATGCTGCCGACATTCGCACCATCGCACTGGATGCGCGCGGTCGAGTCTCGGGACAGGACGCAATCGTTGTTGCCACGGCAATTAGCGCAGGTAAGCCCCTCGTAGCGGTGGCCACGACTGACTCGGCTAGGTCAGCCGGCCTCAAAGCAGGGGAGTTGGTTCGACTTGCCAGCGGCATCCTCGGTGGCGGTGGCGGTGGCAAAGATGACTACGCCCAAGGTGGAGGAACCGACGTCTCCAAGCTATCCGAAGCAATCAACGCAATCGAAAGCGCAATCTAGAGATGCAACGTGGGCGTCGCATCGCCTTCGATGTTGGCTCTGCACGCATCGGCGTAGCCATCTGTGACCCAGACGGAATTTTGGCTTCTCCAATTGCTCGAATCGAGTGCAACGGGGATGAGATTCAAGCCGTCAAACAACTTCTCGATGAACACGAGCCCGTGGCAATCTATGTCGGATTGCCCATAAATCTCGAAGGCAAGTTCACTCAATCAACCTATGACGCGATCTATTTTGCCCAGGACATCGAGGCAATTACGACCACGCGAGTTCGCATGATCGACGAACGACTAAGCACAAGAGCCGCGCAGACGGCTATGCACTCCGCTGGACACACGGCCAAGAGCTCAAAAGACTGGATTGACTCGGCTAGCGCGGTAGAAATACTCGAACGAGCTCTAGAAATCTTGAAGGCCGGTCGTGAAGCTGGAAAGACGGTGGACTCCTATGGCGTTGAATAGAGCCAGGCGTCGACTCATCAGCATCACGGTACTCGTCGCCATCGTGCTCGGCGGCGGAGGACTGCTATTCAAGGACTCTCTTCGAGGACTCGTCGATGTCATGACCGGCGCTGAATACTCGGGTAGCGGAAGCAAGAACGTAGTGCTGACTATCCATGCCGGCGAGACCGGCGAGGACGTGGCCAGATCACTCGTCGCCGCGGGTGTGACCAAGAGTTTTTCACCGACCTACCGCGAGATTCTGCGAACAAACGCTGAGTTCTTCCCAGGCCAATATCAAATGAGAACGGAAATGAGTTCGGCTCTCGCGATCGAGTTACTGCTTTCTGGTGGAAGTCGAGTCGAGACCAAGGTTCTAATCAAAGAGGGATGGCGCGCATCCCAGATTTTCAAGGCGCTCTCGAAGACCTACAGCGTGCCTGTTTCTGAATTTGAGGCGGTCAGACCAAGTGACATTGGGTTGCCCAAGTCGGCTTTAAATCTCGATGGCTACCTATTTCCGGCTACCTACGCGTTTGTACCAGGACAGAGTGCCGAATCGATGTTGCGTGCGATGCATCAGCGGATGCTTGAGGAGCTCGACGATCTTGGCGTGGAGTCCTCGCAGACACACCGCGTGCTTACCCTCGCCGCATTGGTTCAACGTGAAGGGCGCTCTTCGTCAGATTTCAGCAAGATGGCAAGGGTGTTTCTCAATCGAATTGACATCGGGATGCACCTGCAAAGTGACGCTACCGTTTCATATGGAGTGAACTCCACAACGGTCTCGACAACTGCCGCCCAAAGGGCAAACGACAATCCGTGGAACACCTACCTTCACGCGGGGTTGCCAGCCGGTCCTATCTCAGCGCCTGGAAGAGCCGCTATCGAAGCAGCTCTGAATCCGGCGAATGGTGAGTGGTTGTATTTCTGCACTGTGAACCTAGAAACCGGTGAAACCGAGTTCAATGAAACTTATGCCGGCCACGAACGCTCGGTTGCAAAGTGGCGGGCATGGATGATCGCGAATCCTGGATGGGAATGATGAAGTTTGCAGTATTGGGCGACCCGATCTCTCATTCGAAGAGTCCAGCTATCCACACGGCCGCTTATCGAGTTTTGGGTCTCGACTGGCAGTACGAGCGTTTCCAAGTGACCTCGAATGGCCTTGAGAAATTTCTCGATGAACGACTCCCAGAGTTTGCTGGATTCAGCGCGACCATGCCCCTAAAGGAACGTCTTTACGAAATCGCCGTGGCACGTGATTGGGTCCGAGACAAGGCAAGCGCAACCCTTCTCAGCAGCAACACTCTCTTTCGTGAGTCTGGGGCACTTGCCGTTGCAAACACCGATTTGATCGGTGCCAGTCGAGCCATCGAAGGATTTGCAAGCCAGGTAAGTTCGGTCGCCATTCTCGGTTCTGGAGCAACGGCAAAGTCAACCGCCCTCGCAGCCGTAACCGCAGCCGAACACGTCCACGAACTAACTCTTTTCTCGCGACGAAGTGAGCCTGCCGAAGAGATCTTCGATGTGATCTCCTCGGCTAAACCCGGCACAAAGTGCATCTGGCTGCCAATCGAAGCGGCTGCAGATTTTGGTGGGGCCGATTTGACCATCAACACGATTCCAGGTTCGGCCGATGTCGAGCTTGAGGTCGATCAAAAGTTTGGCCAGTCTTGGATTTTCGACGTGACATACGATCCTTGGCCCTCACCCCTCGCCTCACTTTGGCCTGAAGATTCGCGTGTGAGTGGCCTCGAGATGTTGGTTCAACAGGCACTCGAGCAGTTGAAGTTCTTCGGCGCTTTAGCCAAAGATGCCGAGGCCAGTCTCATTCACGAGGTTCTAGCAGAGATGCGCAGCGCTGCCCTGGCTTACTGAGTCAGAGCAAATTCGCTAACTGATTCCGATTCCGCTGTAACCAAATCTTGAGTTGTCGCCTGCTAACAAGTTGGTTCGTGCGACAATTGACGAATGTTACGTTGGCTCACCGCAGGCGAATCGC